>JBAUEK010000001.1:0-4072 GCA_049678565.1 Methyloceanibacter sp.
CGCCTTGAGCCGCGCTTCGAGCGCGTCGGGGGCGAGGATTTGGACCGTGCCCTTCAGATGACCGCGCACATTGCCGCCGATCTTGGCCGGATCGATGAAGAGCTGCGGCTTGCCCCGCGCCGGCACCACGGCGAAAGCAAGCGCGAGCGGGGAGTGGCTGATGTCACCGCCGCGAATGTTGAACAGCCAGGCGATGGAATCGAGCATGGTCAGGAGCACGGCATCGGTCTTGGCACGCTTCAACACGTCCTGGACGTCGGCGATCTTCTCGCCCGCGCTCCGGCCGGCAAGCTCGATCGCCTGGGGGATCACGGGGGCCGAAGGTGGCGCGGGCCGGTCCCGCCACAACAGGTCGATCGGGTTGGTCGCTTGCGGTTCGAGCCTGATGCCAAGCTTGCTCAGACTATCGCTGAGCCGACCGATCTCCTTGATCGTGTGCAGATTTGGGTCGTAGCCGATCGCGCCGCCCTTTGGCAGCCTGTCGAGAAGCCATGTCGACGCCTTGGCTTCCGGCGTCTGTAGCACTTCGAATGGCGACCCGTTGGCCTGTTCGCGAGCCTGCAGGGTGTAGCGGCCGTCGACGAACAGCACCGCGGCGTCTGCTAGCACGATCGCGGCTCCCGCCGACCCGGTAAACCCGGTGAGCCAGCGCAAGCGCTCGGCGTGAGGTGGCAGAAACTCGTCTTGGTGCTCGTCGCTATGGGGCACGAGAAAGCCCTGGAGCTTGCGGGATTTGAGCTCTCGCCGCAGTGCGCTCACGCGTTCGGGCGCAGCGCCAGGCGAAGTGATCTCATCGAAATTTTGAAACATGGTGTGAGCCTTGTAGGACCGGGCTCGGTCGCAATCAATCGGCGAGCACCTTCCGCCCGCTGCCACGCCGCAGCAGCAGCGTCGTCCATCCATCGAGAAGGATTCGGGAATCAAGCTTGAAGCCAAGCGCGCGGAACCGCGCCTCCACCTGCCGCGCTTGTGCATCGAGGAGGCCGGAAAGCACGCAAAGGCCCCCCGGACGTAGCGTGCGAGCGAAACCCGGCGCGAGGTCGAGCAAGGGCTTCAGCAGCAGATTGGCGAACAGCAGATCGGCGGACGCACCCCGCAGGGCCGGGTGGGAGAGGCCCGCGGCTTGGACCACCTTCACCTGCCCCCCCACTTCGTTCGTCCACGCATTCTCGGCCGCGGTGGCGGTGGCGATAGGGTCCATGTCGCTCGCCAGCACCCTGACATTGAGCACCTTCGCCGCGGCGATGGCGAGGATGCCGGTGCCGGTGCCGATATCGAGCACGCGGCGCGGGCGACGGCGCTTAAGCAGGCGGTCGAGGGCGATGAGGCAGCCGCTTGTGGTGGCGTGGTGTGCCGTGCCGAAGGCAAGTCCGGCGTCGATCTCCAGCCGGTAGCGGCCGCCGGGGATCTTGCCGCGATGGTGACGGCCATGGACGCGGAAGCGCCCGGCCCGCACCGGCGCGCGCAAGCTCTCCGCCTGCGCCACCCAGTTCTTGGGTTGCAGCCGCTCGATGCGGAGGCCATCGAGGCCCGCGGGGCCAATGGCTTTCCCGATCAGTGCGACCAGGTCGTCACGATTGGGCTCGTCGGCGTAATGCGCCGCGACCTCGACCATTCCGGGGCCGCGCTCGAACAGGGTCACGGCCATGGCGGCCGGAGCCTCCGCCGTTTCGAGCGCGTCGGCGACGGCCTCGGCCGCGCCGGCTGGCGCCTCGATGGTGGCGACAAAGGTGCTGACGTGTGCCTCGAGCATTGTCGTCGGCCGCTCAGGTCCGTTCGACGAAGCTATCGACCACCTTCTTGCGTCCGGCCTTGTCGAAATCCACGGTCAGCTTGTTGCCGTCGACTTGGGCGATGCGGCCATAGCCGAATTTCTGGTGGAACACGCGCAAGCCCACTTCCAGCCCTGCGCCCTTCACGGTGCTTGCCGCCACGAGGGTGCCGTCGATGGTGATTGGCTCGCGCGCCCGCGGGCCGGATGACGCACCGCCCCGCGCACGATTCGCTTTCGCCCGCTGCCAGCCGGGCGTCTCATAGAAACCGCTCGCGAACAAATTCTCCGCACTATCGAAGCGGCTTTGGCCGTAGTTGCCATGAACGCCGCGATCCTCCGCCACTTCGACATGATCGACGGGCAGTTCGTCGATGAAGCGGGAGGGGATCGCCTGCTGCCACATGCCGTGGGTGCGGCGGTTCTGGGCGAAGGTGATCTTGGCCCGCGCTCGGGCCCGCGTCAGCCCGACATGCGCCAGCCTCCGTTCCTCCTCGAGCCCCGACCGGCCGGATTCATCGAGGCTCCGCTGATGCGGCAACAGACCTTCGTCCCAACCTGGCAGGAACACGGCGTCGAATTCGAGCCCCTTGGCGCTGTGCAAGGTCATCAGGCTGACGCGCTCGATGCCTTCCTCGGCTTCGGCGTCCATCACCAGGCTCACATGCTCAATGAAGCCGGCAAGGGTGTCGAACTCCTCCATGAAGCGGATCAGCTCCTTCAAATTTTCGAGCTTCGATTGGGCTTGCGGCGATTTCTCCGCCTGCCACATCGCCGTGTAGCCCGACTCATCCAGAATCAGCTCGGCCAGCTCGGTGTGGCGCATGGTGTCGATCAACGAGCGCCAGCGATCGAAGGCTACGATCAGATCGGATAGCGATTTGCGCGCCCGCGGCTTCAGCTCTTCCGTCTCCACGATCAGCCGCGCCGCTTGCATCAGCGGGATGCCATGAGCGCGGGCGAGCTGATGCAGCGATTTGAGGCTCGATTCGCCCAAGCCCCGCCGCGGCGTGTTGACGATGCGCTCGAACTTCAAATCGTTGGCGGGGTTGAGCGTCACCTCGATATAGGCGGTCGCGTCCCTGATCTCCTGACGCTCGTAGAAGCGCGGGCCGCCGATGACGCGATAGGGGAGGCCGAGGGTGATGAAGCGGTCCTCGAAGGCGCGCATCTGAAACGACGCCCTGACCAGGATGGCGATCTCGCTCAAGCCCTGGCCTTGCCGTTGCAGCTGCTCGATATCCTCGCCGATGATGCGAGCCTCTTCCTCATCGTCCCAGCAGCCCTGCACCTCGACCTTGTCGCCGGCGCTGCTGTCGGTGCGCAACGTCTTGCCGAGCCGGCCTTGATTGTGGGCGATCAGGCCCGATGCGGCGCCGAGAATATGGGCGGTGGAGCGGTAGTTGCGCTCGAGCCTGATGATCTTGGCGCCGGGAAAGTCGGTCTCGAAGCGCAGGATGTTGTCGACCTCGGCCCCGCGCCAGCCATAGATCGACTGATCGTCGTCGCCGACGCAACAAATGTTACGGCTCCCCTGGGCCAGCAGCCGGAGCCAAAGATATTGGGCGACGTTGGTGTCCTGATATTCGTCGACCAGCATGAAGTGGAAGCGCTGCTGGTATTGGGCGAGAACATCGGGGTGCTCCTGGAACAGCCGCAAATTCTCCAACAGCAGATCGCCGAAATCGGCGGCGTTGAGTTCCTTCAGCCGCTGCTGATAGAGCGCGTAGAGATCGCGGCCGTTGCCATTGGCGAAGGCGAAGCTCTCGCCATCCGGCACGCGTTTCGGCACGAGCCCGCGGTTCTTCCAGCCGTCGATCATGGCGGCGAGCAGCCGCGCCGGCCACCGCTTCTCGTCGATATTCTCCGCCTGCAATAATTGTTTGAGCAGCCTGATCTGGTCGTCGGTATCGAGCACGGTGAAGGAGGGCTTGAGCTCGACCAGCTCGGCGTGGCGCCGCAGGATCTTGACCCCGATGGCATGGAAGGTGCCGAGCCAAGGCATGCCTTCCACCACGCCGCCGATCAGCTGGCCGATTCGCGCCCTCATCTCTCGCGCCGCCTTGTTGGTGAAGGTGACCGCGAGGATCTGGGAGGGTCGCGCCCGGCCCTGGCTCAAAATATGAGCAATGCGGGTGGTGAGCACGCGCGTCTTGCCGGTGCCGGCGCCGGCCAGCACCAGAAGGGCCCCTTCGAGCGTTTCAACCGCCTCGCGCTGCTCCGGGTTCAGCGCCTCGAGATAGCCCAAGGGCTTGAGCCCCATCGCCCGCATGGAGGTCGGAAGTGGAGCCGCTTCGGAGG
>JBAUEK010000002.1:0-29739 GCA_049678565.1 Methyloceanibacter sp.
AAAAGAAAGGCGCCCAACCGCTGCGCGTGGTTGGGCGCCAGAAGCGCGTGTTTTGCGCGCGCGTGCCGGGAGGGAAGCCGGCACGGGCGGACCACATCTTCGGCTAGACGGGGGGCACTACCGATGAAAAGCGATGTGGACCGCTTCTGCTTCAACAAATATGAGCCTTCCGCGCCGATTTCAACCGCTGCGGGGCAAAAAAATTAATGGGTCGTAAATTTGGGCTTGTCGCCGTGGCTAAGACCTTGATATAGCTATTGTTCTCGACTCGCGTTAACGAATTTGTGAGCGGAGCGGCTGGCCCGCTATATCCCTTGAAACCTCACCGGAACGGCGAAAACGACACTTTCGCATTGAAGAAATCGGCCGCCACCTTGCGTCCTGGGACCACGTCGTTGACCGTGACCGTGGTGGCCAGCCCCTGGGCGTCGGTAATGACCCACTGCTTCAGCGTCATCTCCGGCTCGGTGTCGAAATAGAGCTTGATCTGGCCCGCCGCGTCTCCCTTCTTGTCCTCAAGCGCGACGCCAAGCAATCCCTCGTCGCTCTCGACGCCGACGATACGGGCATCGCGCGCGAGATCCACGCCTTCGCCGAGGAGAAGGCGGAAGGGCGTCGAAGCGAGCGGATATTTTTCGATGGTCTTGAGGTCTGAATCCTCGATGGCGAGGAACGCCCCATCGGCCACGACGCGCAGAGCGCTCGGCGGGGCATAGTCGAATCTCAGTTTGCCGGGACGCTGCACATAAAAGCGGCCCGTGGCGCGCTTGTTGTTGGCGTCGACCTGCTCGAAATTGCCCTGCAGATTGGTGATGCCGTTGAAATAGTCGTTGATGCGCTGGACGGCCGCCGCCTGCTGCTCGCCGATCAGCGGCGTGGGGCCAGCAGCCGCCTCAACCGCGGCGTCCCAGCCAGCCCCCTCGTCGGCGGCACCCTGATCGACCTCGGGGGACGCGGACGTATCGCCGGGCTCGGGCACCGCCGCGTCATAGGGGTCTTGCGCCTCTGGCGTCGGGATGGCGCCGGTGGTCGCTGGCGCCTTCGGCACCGTGGTGGTGCTGTCCTCGGCCAGCGCCAATCCGGCCGAGAGGCAGAGCGCCAATGACAGGCTCGAGCAAAGCCCTGCGGTTCTTAGGCGCATAGATGACCCCCTCATGGACCGGGCGCGCGCGATGGTGTCTAGCAGCTAGCGATAGATGATTCCGCCAAATCTGGTCAACTTCTTGGCGGGGTGAGCATCTTTAGCACACCCGCTTGGCTAGTAGGGGGTGACGGCCTCGTCTCCGACCAGAATCTCCCGTTTGCCGGCATGATTGGCGGCGCCGATCAGGCCTTCATTCTCCATACGCTCGATCAGCGTCGCGGCGCGATTATAGCCGATGCCGAGCCGCCGTTGCACATAGCTGGTCGAGACCTTGCGGTCCTTGAGCACGATGGCCACGGCTTGGTCGTAGAGCTCGTTGCCCGAATCGCCATAGTCCTCGCCCTCCGGGCCAGATTCTCCGTCGTCGCCGGCTTCCTCCTCGGTCACGGCCTCGAGATAATCCGGCACGCCTTGCTTCTTCAAATGGCGGACGATCTTCTCGACCTCCTCGTCGGCCACGAACGGCCCATGCACGCGCATGATGCGTCCGCCGCCGGCCATATAGAGCATGTCGCCCTGACCGAGCAGTTGCTCCGCCCCCTGCTCGCCCAGAATGGTGCGGCTGTCGATCTTCGACGTCACCTGGAAGCTGACCCGGGTCGGGAAATTCGCCTTGATCGTGCCGGTGATGACGTCGACGCTCGGGCGCTGCGTTGCCGTGACGAGATGGATGCCGGCGGCGCGCGCCATCTGGGCGAGCCTCTGTACCGCGGACTCGATGTCCTTGCCCGCCACCATCATCAGATCGGCCATTTCGTCGACGATGACGACGATGTAGGGCATCGTCTCGTAGTCCATCTCCTCCTGCTCGTAGACGGCGCGGCCGGTGGTGCGGTCAAAGCCGGTCTGCACCGTCCGCGTCAGCTGCTCGCCCTTGGCCTCCGCTTGCAGGATGCGGCTGTTGTAGCCCTTGATGTCGCGCACGCCCAATTTGGACATGCGTTTGTAGCGCTCTTCCATCTCGCGCACGGTCCATTTCAGCGCGACCACGGCCTTTTTCGGATCGGTGACCACCGGCGCCAGCAGATGCGGGATGCCGTCATAGACCGACAGCTCCAGCATCTTCGGGTCGATCATGATGAACTTGCACTGTTCGGGAGAGAGCCGGAACAGCAGAGACAGGATCATGGTGTTGATGCCGACCGACTTGCCCGATCCCGTCGTGCCGGCGATCAGGAGATGCGGCATGCGGGCGAGATCGACGACCACGCCCTCGCCGCCGATATTCTTGCCCAGCGCCAGCGCCAGCCTCCCGTCGGTCTCCTGGAAGTCGGGGGATTCAAGCAGCTCGCGCAGGACCACGATCTCGCGGCGGTCGTTGGGAAGTTCGATGCCGATGGCGTTGCGGCCGGGAACCACGGCCACGCGCGCGGCAATGGCGCTCATGGAGCGGGCGATGTCGTCGGCGAGGCCGATGACGCGGGAGGATTTCGTTCCGGGCGCCGGCTCCAGTTCATACAGCGTCACCACCGGGCCGGGACGAACATTGGTGATGTCGCCCTTGACGCCGAAATCCTGCAATACCCCTTCGAGCTCGCGCGCATTTTCCTGCAAGACCTCGTCGCTGATGCCGCGGCCTTTGAGCGAGCGGGGCTGTTGCAGGAGCTTGAACGGAGGCGCCTCGTAAGGCGTGTCGGCATGCTGCATGCGGCGAATGCCGGTATGCTTCTTCTTGTCCCCCTTGGTCCGGGTGATGCGATAGGCCGGCTCGGTGACGTCGATATCCTCGCCGCCCTCGTCCCCGTCATAGTCCTCGTCTTCCTCCTCATCGAGGTCGAAGGGCTCGGCGTCGAAGGTGGGCTCGATCCGCCCATCGGGACCAGGCTCGGCCCAAGCCACATCCTGACCGGGTGTGGGGCGGTCGTCGTCGAAATCCGGGACGTCGTCGGGCTCTTCCTCGCGCGCCTTCCAGGCGAAGCCGCGCTTGATCTTGGCGCTGGTATGGATGGCGGCATGCATGGCGGCGCCGAGAGAGGCATTGGCCCATTCCGCCGGGATCTTGGTCCTCGGCGCCCACAGGGCGATCAGCGAGGAGGCGTTGGTGCCGCAGGCGAAGAGGAGCATCGAGGTGCCGGCCATCAGGAAGGCCAATCCGGCCACGAAATAGGCCGCCGCCGCCGGCAGCACGCCGATGAACAGCGCGCCCGCCATGAAGAAATCGCCGAGAATGCCGCCAAGGCCATTGGGCAAAGGCCAGCTTTTCGGCTGGGGCAGCGCCGAGAAGGCCGCGGCCAGCAGCAAGACGGCGACCGGCCAGACAAACAGCCTCGCCCGGCGTCGCTCGGGCATCGTCCGGAACATGAGATGCGCCCCCCAGGCCGCGAGCGGCAAGAACAGGACGATCGAGGCCAGGCCGAGAGACTGGATGGTGAGGTCGGCGACGGTGGCGCCCCAATGGCCCAGTACATTGCGGGGGGAGGCTTGAGTGGCATTGTTGAAACTCGGGTCGTAGATCGACCAGGTGGCGAGGCTGGCCCAGGCGGCGCAGGCAATGGCCACGACGCCGATGCCGTAGGTTCCAAGCATGATCCGCCTCAAACCCGACTCAACCGAGCCGGGCAGCAGGCGCCGCCGCTCTTTTTGTGTGCGTTTTCTGGCCATTCCCTAACCCAAATTAACAACCATCCGCGCCAAAGCCTCGCTCGTGGTCTGGGGGTCGTGCACGAGCGCGACCCTGACGTGGTTCGCGCCAGGATTGGCCCCGCCAACTCCCTCACGGGCGAGATAGGCTCCCGGTAGCAGTCTGACACCACACCCTTTCCAAAGGGTTTTTACCGCGGCCTCGCCGCCGCCATGACCCGCCATGTCCAGCCACAGGAAAAAGCTCCCTTCCGGGCGCCTGTAGCCGAAGCGGCCCCCAAGCAGGGCGTCGGCAATGTCAAAATTCTGCCGGTACAGCGCCCGACCCTGGCTGACATGCTCCTCGTCCGACCAGGCCGCGGCGGAAACATGCTGGATCGGCAGCGGCACCTGCGGCGCGGCGACGTTGCGGAAGCGGGCGAAGGGCGCGATGAAGCCAGGATCGCCGGCGACGAAGCCGGAGCGCAAGCCCGGCAAGCCAGACCGTTTGGACAAAGACTGGAACGCGACCACATTGGTCAGCGTGCGGTCGGCGGCGAACGCGGCCTCGAGCGCACCCGGGGGCGGGAGGTGGCTATAGATCTCGGAATAGCATTCGTCGGCGAACAGCATGAAGTCGAAGCGGCGGGCCAAGGCCACCGCGTGCGCGAGATAGAGGCGGCTCGCCACCGCGCCTTGCGGGTTCGACGGCGAGCAGAGATAGAAAGCCACGGTGCGGCTCAGCAGCGCGTCGTCGATGGCGTCGAGGTCGGGCAGGAAATTCGTCGCCTCCGAGCAGGGGAGAAACACAGGCTCCGCCCCGGCCGCTGCCGCTGCGGCAGCGTAGGCTTGGTAGAACGGGTTGGGGATCAGCACCGCCGGTCGCGTGGCTGACGGCTTGCGCGCCAGCGCCGGGAAGATGGCGGAGAACAACCCCTCCCTGGAGCCGTTCAGCGGCAGCACCTGCGCGCTGGGGTCGATCCGGCCGGCAAGCGTGGGATAGCGCCGCCCGAGCCAGGAAGTGATGGCCTCGCGCAAGGCCGGGATGCCGCGGATGGGTGGATAGCGCCCGAACTCGGCAAGATGGCGCTCGAGCGTGGGACCAAGAAAGGCGGGAATGAGGGCCCGCGGCTGGCCGAGCGAAAGATCGATGGGTGGCGCTCCGGGGTCGATGCCTTGGAGCAAATTGGCGAGGCGCGCAAAGGGTGAGGCGACGAGGCCGTCGAGATCGGTGAGCCCAGAGTGAGTCGCCATGCGTCCGGTGTTACGGGAAGGCGGCGCTCGCGGCAATCTCTGGGCGTGGCGACCGGACAAAAAAAGCCCCGGCAACGCGCCGGGGCTCAAGGACAGAGCCGAAGTCAAGGGAGGTAGACCCCCGCTCTAAATGCGACAGCCCGAATTGTCCCTCGGATCGGTCAGTGCGGGCGCGCTATTGGACGACCTCTCCATGCAGGTTGATGTCCAGCCCTTCGACCTCCGCTGCCTGCGTGACTCTGATGCCAACGAGCATGTTGACGACGATCAGGATGACCAGGGTGGCGAGGCCGGACCAGACCACGGTGGCGAGGATGCCTTCGAGCTGAGTGAAGACCTGTCCTGGGTTGCCTTCGAGCAGACCCGGCGTGCCGCCAATGGCTTCGACGGCGAAGACACCCGTCAGCAACGCGCCGATGATGCCGCCAATGGCGTGGATGCCGAACACGTCGAGCGAGTCGTCATATCCGAGCCTCCGCTTCACCGTCGTGGACATGAAGAAGCACCCGACACCGGCTGCGGCGCCGATCCAAAGTGCGCCAATCGGTCCGACGAAGCCGGACGCCGGCGTGATGGCGACAAGTCCGGCAACCGCGCCGGAGATGATACCGAGCACGCTCGGCTTCTTGTGCACCATCCACTCGGCCAGCATCCAGGCGATCGCCGCCGCGGCGGTCGCGATCTGGGTGACGGCCATGGCCATGCCGGCGGAGCCGTTGGCTGCAACCGCGGAACCGGCGTTGAAGCCGAACCAACCGACCCACAGCAAGGCAGCTCCGGTCACGCTATAGACGAGGTTGTGCGGCGCCATGTTCTCGGAGCCGTAGCCGTAGCGTTTGCCGAGATAGAGCGCGCAGACCAGGCCGGCGATACCGGCGTTGATGTGCACCACCGTGCCGCCGGCGAAGTCGAGGACCCCGGCATTGGCCAGGAAGCCGCCGCCCCACACCCAGTGGGTGATGGGGGCATAGACGATCAGCGACCACAGCAGCATGAACAGCAGACAGCCAGAGAACTTCATGCGGTCGACAAACGCGCCGATGATGAGAACCGGCGTGATGATGGCGAAGGTCAACTGGAAGGTGAAGAACACCGTTTCAGGAATCGTCCCCTGCAGCGAGTCCTTTCCGATTCCCGCCATCATCGCTTTGGACAACCCGCCGACATAGGCGTTAAGCGAGCCGCCATCGGTGAAGGCGAGGGAATAGCCGGCCACCATCCAAACGATGGTGACGAGGCAGGTAATGGCGAAAGACTGCATGACGACGGACAACACGTTCTTCTTGCGGACCATGCCGCCATAGAACAGAGCCAGCCCGGGAATCGTCATCATCAGCACAAGCGCGGTCGAGGTCAGCATCCACGCCGTGTCACCCGTATCGAGTGTCGGCGCCGCTGCCTCTTCAGCAGCTTGAGCGATCGCTTCAGGCGCATCCTGAGCGAACGCCGGGTCGATATGGAACAGCGCCATCACAACGAGCGCTGCGACCACACCGAATGCAAATTTGGCAAGGGTCACCATCTAATTACCTCCCCCTCTTAGAGCGCGGATTCGTCAGTTTCGCCGGTGCGAATGCGCACCGTCTGCTCAACCGGAACGACGAAGATCTTGCCGTCGCCGATTTGGCCGGTCTTGGCCGTGGCGACGATGGCGTCGACGGCCTTTTCGACCTGGTTGGTCGGCACGACGACTTCGATCTTGATCTTGGGCAGAAAGTTCACGGCGTATTCCGCGCCCCGGTAGATCTCCGTATGGCCCTTTTGCCGGCCGTACCCTTTGACTTCGGTTACGGTCATGCCTTGCAGGCCGAGCTCGGTGAGGGCTTGGCGCACCTCATCGAGCTTGAATGGCTTGATGATTGCCATCACCAGCTTCATCTGTTCACCCCTCCTTGTTGCGGCATTCCCTTATGGCCATTCGCCGCGTCAACCCAAACGCAGAGTCAAGCCTCGTGCCAACTCGAAGAAATCGCTGCGATTCGTTGTGTTTTGGGGGTTTTTCTAGGCAGACCGGGGGGCTCGGGTCCGCCTCATGCACGCAATGATGCGTAAATACTAAGCAACTATCCCAATTTGCGCAGAACTTAGGCAGCAGTCACCCGGATCGGCGCTCGCGTACGAGGCCTTCCTGCGCCGTGGAGGCCACAAGCTCGCCGGAGCGGGTGAAAAGGCTGCCGCGGCAGAAGGCGCGGCCACCCCCGGAACTGGGGCTGTCCTGGGCGTAAAGCAGCCAATCGTCGGCCCTGAAGCTCTGATGGAACCAGATGGCGTGGTCGAGACTCGCAAGCATGAGCGAGGGGTCGAAGACGAAGCGGCCATGGGCGATGAGCGCGGTGTCGAGCAGGGTGAAATCGGAGGCGTAGGCCAGCACGCACTGATTAAGCGGGAGGTCGTCTCCGAGGCTCCCCGTGGCCCTGATCCAGACCTGCTGCGTCGCGACGCGCTTTTCCGGCGAGAGATAGCGGGTGAGGTCGACGGGACGGATCTCGATCGGCCGCTCGCGCTCCCAATAGGTCCTGACCTGCGGCGGCAGCCGGTCGATCAAGAGGTCCTTCAGCTCGGCCTCGCTCGGCAGCGATTCGGGCGCGGGCACCTCCGGCATTTGCATTTGGTGCGACAAGCCCTCCTCGAATTTGTGAAAGGACGCGCCCATGGAAAAGATCGCGTGGCCATGCTGGATCGCCACCACGCGCCTGGTGGAGAAGCTGCCGCCGTCGCGAATGCGGTCGACCTCGTAGATGATCGGCAGCGAGGGATCGCCTGGCCGCAAAAAATAGCCATGCAGCGAATGGGCGGTACGGTTCTCGACGGTGCGATAGGCGGCGACCAGCGCCTGGCCGATCACCTGGCCGCCGAAGACGCGCTGCCAGCCGACCTGCGGGCTCACGCCACGGAACAGGTTCTGCTCGAGCATCTCGAGGTCGAGGATGGCAAGAAGCTGGTCGAGGGCGCGGCTCATACCCGCCCTTTACCAGTTTCGGGTGGAAAGCGGAACGCGTCAGATGCGTGCTTGCCGAGCAGGGGTGAGGGCGGGTTAGGTTATAGACCGGCAGGAAATTTTTGCGAGCAAATGGCGAAGATCGACCGATACGACATGATCATTGCCGGCGGCGGCTTTGTCGGCATGACGCTGGCGCTGGCCCTTGCCCAGCTTGCGCCCAGGGGCTTTTGCGTGGCGCTCGTCGACGCCGAGCCTCCGCAACGCGACAACATCGACGCTCGCGCCTCGGCCCTCTCGGCCGCGAGCAAGAGCCTTCTCTCCGTGCTCGGCATCTGGCCGCATCTGGCCGCAGGCGCGCAAGCCATCGACAGCATCGAGATCACCGATAGCGCGTTGGACGCAGGCCGCCGGGAGCATCTGCTCGGCTTCGATGACGAGCTTCGGCCGGGCGAGGCCGGCGCCAGCATGATCGAGAACGCCGATCTGCACCGCGCGCTGAGTGCAAGCCTCGCCAGCGAGCCCGCGATCGAGATCATCGCGCCTGACAGCGTCACGGGCTTTGTCAGCGGTGCGGTCGATGTTGCCGCCGCGCTCGCGAGCGGGAGCGAGATCCGCGCGCAACTTCTCGTCGCCGCCGACGGCCGGCGCTCGCGCTTAAGAGAGCGCGCTGGGATCAAATGCGTCGGCTGGACCTATGCGCAGATCGGCATCGTCACCACCGTCAAACATGCGCAGCCCCATGGCGGCAGGGCCGTGCAGCATTTCCTGCCGGCGGGCCCTTTCGCCATTTTGCCACTCAAGGGCAATCGCTCCTCCATCGTCTGGACCGAGGACAAGGCGACGGGCGAAGCCATCATGGCCGGTGACGAGGAGAATTTCGTGACGGAGCTCGCCAAGCGCTTTGGCCACGAGCTCGGCACCATCGCCCTCGACGGTCCGCGCCAATCCTTTCCCCTCGCGCTGCAAATGGCGCGCGGCTTCGTCGCCGACCGGCTCGCGCTCGTTGGCGATGCCGCGCACGCGGTCCATCCCCTCGCCGGCCAAGGCCTCAATATCGGTTTTCGTGACGTCGCCGCGCTGACCGAGATCGTGGTCGAGGGCCTCCGTCTCGGATTGGATATCGGCTCGCCGGCCTTGCTTGAGCGCTACGAGCGCTGGCGAAGATTCGACAGCGCCCTTTCGGCCACGGCGATGGACGGATTGAACCGGCTGTTCTCCAATGACAGCGTCCCGCTGCGGAGCTTGCGCGATCTCGGGCTTGGCATCGTCGACAAGACGCCGTGGCTCAAGCGGCTGCTCGTGCGCGAAGCGGCAGGCGTCGGCGGCAACGTCCCGCGCCTGCTCAAGGGCGAGCGCCCTTGATCGCCGACTAAGCCCCGTCGAGCTTGCGGGCTTCTTCTGGGAGCATGATGGGGATGCCGTCGCGGATCGGATAGGCGAGACCCGCCGCGCGGCTGATCAGTTCCTGGCGCTCTGCATCGTAATCGAGCGAGGTCTTGGTCAGCGGGCAGACAAGAATCTCCAGCAGCTTCGGATCGAGCTTCGCCCGGGACTCTTCTGTGTTCGTCACCTTTGCCACTCCTTCGCCGGAAATTTATTCATTGCAGCGACGTTCCCGAACCGTCGTCGCGCGCTGCGAGCTCCATCTCGGCCAGCGCCACGAGCGCTTCGGCCCTGGCCTTCAGATCCTTCGCCTCGAGCAGCGCCTGTTTCTCCTCCGGCCCGTAGGGGCTCAAGATCGACAGCGTGTTGACCAGCCGCTCATTGCTGGCGCTGTCGATGCGGTCCCAATCGGCGGCGAGATTGTTGGCGATCAGATAGTGTTTCAAAGTCTCGAGCAAGCGCGGGCGATCAACATCGTCTTCGCCATGACCGCTGGTGAAGTCGGCGGCATAGGGCGCAAAATCCACCTGGCATAGCCGAAAGGGATGCTCCGAGGCGAAATCATCCGAGACCTCGAAGCGCGCGATGCCCGCCAGTGAAATCAGCACGCGGCCGTCGTCGCCTTCGTTGAAGGAGGCGATGCGCCCGGCACATCCCACCCGCCGCAGAGGGAAGCTCTTGCCGGGCGGCGACTCGCTCCGCCCTGCGTCCGGCGCCGGTTGCACGATGCCCATCAGCCTGTCGCTGCCAAGCGCGAAGTCGAGGAGGGCGAGATAGCGCGGCTCGAAGACATTCAACGTCAGCGTGGCGCGAGGCAGGAGAATTGCCCCGCGCAGCGGCAGCAGCGGCAGCACGCGCGGCAAATCTGCGACGGCTCGATATCGCTCAGTTACCCCAATCGGTAAGGCTCCTTGCCCTTACGCAAACAACACCGACGACAGCTTCTGGCGGCCCAAGATCGTGGCTGGATCGTCCGCGCCCCAGGCATCGAAGAGCTGGAGCAGCTGCTTGCGCGCCGCGTCGTCGTTGAACGCACGATCCTTGCCGATGATGGTGAGCAGTGCGTCCAGCGCGCTCTGCCGGTCGCCTTTGGCGTTCAGCGCCAGCGCCAGATCGAAACGGCTCTGCGTGTCATTCGGATTGGCGTCGACCTTGGCCCGCAATTCCTCCACGTCGCCGGCGGTCGCCGCCTTCCGCGCCAGCTCCAGGCTCGCGCGCGCGCTTGCAACCGGGGCGCTGTCGGCTTTGGCCGGGGGCACGAGCGCAAGCGTCTGCTCGGCGCGTGCCAGGTCGCCGGTCTTGATGTAGCACTTGGCCAGTCCAGCGGCGGCCTGCGCATTCTCCGCGTCCTTTTGCAGCGCCTCACCGAACAGCTGGGCGGCCGTGTTGGCGTCCCCCGCCGCGAGCGCCGCCTCGGCTGTCTCCAGATCGCCGGCGGCGGTTGCCGCGTCATCGCCGAGGATGCGGGCGATGAATTCTGTGACGCGCGCTTCCGGGAGCGCGCCCATGAAGCCGTCGACAGGCTTCCCATCCTGGAAGGCGAAGACCGCCGGAACTGACTGAACGCCCATCTGGCCCGGGATCTGGGGATGCTCGTCGATATTGAGCTTGACCAGTCTGACCGCACCCTTGGCGGCGCGGACGGCCTTTTCTAGAATGGGCGTGAGTTGGCGGCAAGGGTCGCACCAGGGCGCCCAAAAATCGACCAGGACCGGAACCTCGCGCGAGGCTTCGACGACGTCGCTCATGAAGTCCTTGGTGGTGGTGTCCTTGATGAGGTCGCCGCCGGCCGGTCCGGCGCCGCCCTCGCTGAGGATAGGAGTATCCATGCTGCTACTCGCTCATTTCGGGCCCTGAAGCCTAGACCCCGAGGCGTAACCACGCCAAGTCTCGACCCAGGCCAGGGTGCTTGCCTAATCTCGTGGGGAAGATGGGCCGCTACGGAGAATTTCGCAACTTGCCTTTGGCGGCGAAGCGGCTCTTGCCGCCAAGTCCGTAAAGAAAATTTCTCTCTCCTCACGCCGCAAGGCGCAGGAGCCGGGGCTCATGGCCGCAGGCGCGGATAAAGCGCAGCAGGTCCGGCGTCGCCAGCCGCGTCGTCGCACTATTCACGAGCGGATGAAAATTGACCTCGGCGAAAGCGAGAAGGGCTTCATCGACCACCACGGTGACGCGGGCCTCTGGATCGTTGATCAGCGCGAACGGCGTCACCGAGCCCGGGGTCACGCCAAGCAGGGCCAGGAGCAGCTCCGGCTTGCCGAAGCTGAGGCGGCCGAGCCCAAGACGTTCAGCCACCAGCTTCAGATCGACGCGCGTATCGTCCTTGGCCGCGACGAGGAGCGCGCGGCCATCCTTGTCGGTGAGGAACAAATTCTTGGTGTGGGCGCCGGGGATGCTCGCGCGCAAAGCTCGCGATTGCTCGACCGTGAACATCGGTTCGTGCTCGACCGTGGCCGAGACGATGCCGAGCTCTTCGAGCCGGGCAAAAAGCCGCGCCCGATGCGCGCTCTCCGATTCTTGCTTCACCTCTCCCGGTCCAACCAAGTGCTTGATCCTCCAAATGTTCTGCGCACCCAGCAGCGCACGGTGCGTCCTATAGACATCGAAACGCCGATCAACTACAAACGCCACCTGGCGCCTTCAAGCGCGAACCAACGGTTCGTCAGATGCGCGAAGGGAATACCGGATCGCGGGTGTAGCTCAGGGGTAGAGCACAACCTTGCCAAGGTTGGGGTCGTGGGTTCAAATCCCATCGCCCGCTCCAATCAAAACGATTGGTTGGCCGGTACATCGGTCGGTGAACCAGATAGCTCGCTGACGACTAGCCAGTAGGAGGTCCCGGCAACCGCGCCTGTCCATTTGTCAGCGGTTGGAGTGTGAGCCCTTACCAGGAGCGCCGAATGAGAGAAGACCGCGCGCCTCACCCATTGATCACACGTCGCCTGTTGCTTGGCGCCGGCGCCATGGGCGGGCTGGCTCTCTTGGCCAAACCCAGCTGGGCCGAGACCATGGTGGATCTGCCGCTGCCGGGTGGTCCTGGGCAACGGTCGATCAGCACCGCTTTTCCCGAAAAGGGGGCGATGATCCTGCAGCGGACCCGGGCCCCCTTGCTGGAAACCCCCTTCGATGTCTTCGACCAGGGCGTATTCACGCCGAACGACCGGTTCTATGTCCGCTGGCACTGGCCGGTGATTCCGGTCTCCGTCGACGCCGAGACCTTCGCCCTGAAAATTGGCGGTCATGTGAACAAGCCGCTCTCGCTCTCGCTCAAAGACCTATTGAAGGACTTTCCGCGGGTGGAGCTTGCGGCCGTAAACCAATGCTCGGGCAATTCGCGCGGCTTTTTCGAGCCACGCGTGGCCGGCGGCGAATGGGCCAATGGCGCCATGGGCAACGCGCTTTGGGCCGGCGTCCGGCTGAAAGACATCCTCGATCGCGCCGGCGTCAAATCAGGCGCGGTGCAGGTGCGGTTTACCGGCCTCGACCAGGCACTCGGGCCGGAAGCCCCGCGCTTCGTCAAGTCGCTGGATCTCGATCACGCCCGCGACGGCGAGGTGATGATCGCTTATGCGATGAACGGTGCGCAGCTGCCGCTGCTCAATGGCTTCCCCTTACGGCTCGTCGTGCCCGGCTGGTTTTCGACCTATTGGATCAAGATGCTCGACGACATCGAGGTCCTCGACCAGCCAGACACCAATTTCTGGATGAAGACGGCCTACAAGATTCCCGACACCCCTGGCGCCGACATGAAGCCGGGCGAGACGGGCGTGCCCATGGTGCCGATCAGCACGATGATCCCCCGATCCTTCCTCACCAATCATAGCTCAGGCGAGACGGTCGCGGCCGGCGCGCCGCTGCTGGTGCGGGGCATCGCCTTCGGCGGCGATTGCGGTGTCGAGCGCGTGGACATCTCGACCGATGGCGGCAAGACCTGGATTTCGACGGAGCTCGGAAAAGACGAGGGCAAATACGGTTTCCGCCAATGGCAAGCGAGCCTGACGCCAGAGCCGGGGAATTTCAGCGTGATGGTCCGCTGCACCAATGAGAACGGCCTGGCGCAGCCCGGCACGGCGAATTGGAATCCGGGCGGCTATATGCGCAACGTCATCGAATCCACCGACCTCGTCGCGGCTTGAGGAGGATCAGGCAATGCCTCGTAGCCGGCTTTTGGCCATCGTCCTGTTGGGTTTCGCCTCGATGCCGCCGGCCGCCCTGGCCGAGGCGCCGCTCGAGCTGAAATCGGTGACGGTCGAGCTGCCCTTCGGCGACAAGGTCTTTCCGCGCGCCCCCGGAGCGGACGAGGTCAGCCGAAATTGCCTCTTCTGCCACTCGGCCGGCATGCTGCTCTACCAGCCGGCCTTGTCGAAATCGGCCTGGATCAAGATCATCGACAAGATGATCGACGTCTACAAAGCCCCGGTGGTCGAGGCGGACATCCCCGCCATCGTCAATTATCTGACCGACCTCGAAGCCAAATAGGCCCTGCTCTTACCGGAATAGCCAGCGCATGCATCCGCCGGACTCTGGCCCGCGGCGGGCGCACGCTTAGCTTGGTCGCCCGCCTCATGGCGGCGGCACTCATTTGCAGACGTGGAGCGAATTCCGGTCTTGCAGGTCGAGATGAAAATGGGTGCGGTGAATGTCGTTGGCCTCGGGGCCCAGCACCGTGGTGAACACCTCGCAGGCGCCCTGATGCACGCGGCGCAGGAATTTCGCCTGCGGCGTCGCCGTGAGATCGGGGGCCGGAACTTTGACTTCCGGCACGGCAGTGGCGTCATCGCTCTGGATCGGCGCGGCGGAACTGACGGACACCTGGATGATTTTCTGCTCGCCCTCGGGCTGTACGGCCATCTCGGCCGATGGCGCGCCGGCGGGGGGATCCTTGGCCGCGATCGGGATCAGCTTCGGTACGCCGGCCAGGTCGCGGCGCGTCGGACCCCAGCCCTGGGTGAGATCGACCCTTTGCCCATCGGCGAGGAGGAATACCGGCAGGTCGATCGCGTCGGCAAAGGCATGCTGGCTGCGGCGCGCGTCCGGCAGATTATAGAGATTCCGGCAGGCATAGGAGGAGCCCACGATCTGGGTCACGCGCGACCCAAGCACGGCGCGCGCGGCGGGCTGCACCGTATTGTCCAGCCAGCGGCTGAGCGCGACGACCATGGGGCAATTCATCACCAATGGCGGGTCGACCACGATCCTGCTCTTGCCGCCGATGCTGCGCAGGAGCACGGGGGCCGGGGTGCCGCAATCGGCGTCACGGAGCGGCGCGAGCGGGACCACTTGAGCGTTCACCGGCGCGAGCAGGTTCACGCATTCCATCAAGGCTGCACCCACCTCGGTTGGCGACCATCGCTCTGGACGTGCGGTGACCTGGGAGGCGTCGGATCCCTCCGTAACGCCAGCCGACAGGGCGCCAAGCGTGGGCGCCAGGGCAGCGCGCTGTGCCGATAGCCACGCCTGCTCCGAATAACTCGCAGCGCTGAGTGGAAGGTGAGACCAGAAGGGATGCTGCAAGGCTGAGCAGGCGGCCATGCCGATGATCGCCGCGACGGAAAGTGCCGCCGAGCAGTAGACCACGATCTTTCCGGACTGATCCATATCTGATCCGGAATCCCCCTTGAAGCGATGCCCGCCTCACGATGGCACTGGGAGATTAATCAATCGTAGTCGCGGCGAGACAGGCGCATGCGCGAGCCGTATCGATCGGCGAGGCGGCGCGTCTGAGGTCGAGACTTGAGCCTTTGCCCGAACTACCAGCTGCGCATGAACCAGGGCGGCCGATTGTAGTTGTAGTTTCGCCTGGGATCGGCGTTCCGGCGAGGCTTCCGCCGCACTTTCGGCGCGTCGTCGGAAGTATTGCTGACCTTGGCTTTGCCGGATGACTTGGCCAGAATCACGAAGTCGCCGCCCTTCGGCAGATTGGCCGAATTGATGCTGGTGTCGGCAACGATGAAGGTCGAGCCAGGGGTCAATCGCTCCGAAATCTTTTGACGGACATCGTCCGGGATTTCGAGGCGGTCGAGCGCACCTGAACCGTCCCCGCCTTCAGCGTCGACATCGATCACCGTCCAGCGAATGTTGGTGTCGCCGGGAGCAAACTTTAATGCGGTGTAGACATGGGTGCCTAGCGGCGCGTCCCCATTGCGGAACCCGACCGGAAGGTCGAACACATCGTCGAATTCTTGCCGCACGAAGAGATGCCCGGCAGGGGGCTCGCCCTTGCCCGCGACCTCGTACACCTTCTTCACCAGCTCATCGGTGAACGACCCAGTCGGCGGCATGTCGTTAGCGTCCTGGAACGCCTTGATGGCACGAATGGTGGCCCTTCCCATCGTGCCGTCAAAATTCAACTCGGGCAGATAGCCCTTTTCGGCGAAGATCTTCTGCACCCCGATGATGCGGTCGCGCTGGGTGCGGCGGGTAAGCAGCATGCGCAAGGGTGCCTCGGACCGGGGCTCGGCCGCCTGTGTCGCGGCAGCCGCGACGCCGGCATCGACTTTAGCCGCCGCCGCCGGGATCGTTGCCGGCGAAGGCGCATCGCCCTCGGTCGTGGTGGCGCTTCGGCTTTCGCTCTTGCCGGTTCCCTCGGCATCGGGCACGGCGTGGGTGGTGCGAGACTCGCGCGTGTCGGGCGTAATGGCGTGGATGCGGTCCGGGTCGTCTTTGTCGGCGCTGTCATGCGAGGCGGATGACAAATCGTTGTGAGGCTCCGCTCGGCCCTGTCCGCCACTGTCGACCGTCGTCGATCCCTCCGCTTTGGCCAGGATGACCGGGTTGGCCGCGGCCCTTGCGCTGGCCGGCCAGGCGGAATCAGACGATTCGTCGGACGGCGCCGGGTTCTCCTGCGCGAGCTTAGGCAGCGGTGGCGGCGGCAGGGGCTGGAACAGGTTCGGATGCTCGATCAGGGTCGGCTTTGGCCGCCCGAGCGTGGTGATCACATTGTCGCCCTTGGTCGTGATCTTGAACAGCTGGGGGGCGAAGGAATAGAGCAGGCGGATGCAGCCATGGGAGGCGGGATAGCCCGGCACGACACCGGCATGGAGCGCGGTTCCGGACCAGGTGATCCGGTTCATCCACGGCATCGGCGCGTTGCTATAGATATTGGAATGGTGCCACCGCTGCTTCTCCAGGATGCTGAACGCACCGATCATGGTGGGGTGCTGAGCAGTCCCGGTCGATACAGCCGAGCTGGTGACCAAGGTCGTGCCGCGATAGACGTCGATCTTCTGCTGGCCGATGGAGACGACGAGGGTCATGGGCTCGCCGTTATCGATGTCCACGATTTCGGCCGCTTGCGCTTTTTTTTGCTTGTTCGCTGCCTCGGCCGGCGTTGCGGCAACCAGCAGGGCGAGCGCCGCAATTCCAAGTCCTCGTACCGAATGTCGCGTTGCCCCTTGGGCAAATGCAACCATTACTTGTTTACTCACACGCTGCGTCAACCTACTCGTCCCCGTTCTTGATCGAACAACACTCATCCGGCAATAGCGTCCCCTTCACGGGGTGCTGCCCCCCTCGCGAATCATGCTAGGCGAGGCTAACAAATTTGGCCGCCAAAGCCTTCCGATTACCTAACATTCCGGGCCGTCCGTCAAAGATTTCGCGCGAAGGGCCGGTCTTGTGCAGGCGCGGAACAACCCCAAGCATCGCTTGCAGAAAAACCAATTGGCTGCGCGCCGGTCGCTGGCAAGACAGCCAACGGCCTTCGAATAAAGTTGGGTTTGTTCCATTCTGGCAACAGTTAGACCTCGGTCTCGGCCGGCTCAACGCCGACGCTTTCCGCCGGCCCTTGATGCAATTCCCAGTTGCTTCCGATCGGTCCGCTTGCGGCAGCGTCATAGTTAACCGGCACTTTGAGGTCGCACGAGGGCAAAGGTGGCTTGACCGAGACCGTCCGGCCCAACCGCGGCCAGCTCGACGCCGAAACCCCTTGCTTCATGGCCAACCCGCCCATACACCCAATGGCCGAACTTCAGGCATTCTGGGAGGTCACCATGTTGCCATTGGCGGGTCCGCGTTCGCGCGTATTTTCTCGCGCCCTCTGCGTGCTGGTGGCGGGTGTCATGCTCGCCGGCTGTGGCGTCAACACC
The DNA here is from genome assembly GCA_049678565.1 of Methyloceanibacter sp. Classification (GTDB taxonomy): domain Bacteria; phylum Pseudomonadota; class Alphaproteobacteria; order Rhizobiales; family Methyloligellaceae; genus Methyloceanibacter. The sequence continues at coordinate 17,369 of JBAUEK010000002.1, forward strand.
ATTCCCACGCTGCAGGAGCGGGCCAAGGCCGCCTGGAGCGAGGTCCTGAACCAGTATCAGCGCCGCGCGGACCTCATTCCCAATCTGGTCGAGACCGTGAAAGGCTTTGCCGCCCAGGAGAACAAGGTGTTGGTTGAGGTGGTCGAGGCACGGGCGAAGGCGACACAGGTTCAGCTTCCCGCCGACATCCTCACCAACCCCGATGCCTTCCAGAAATTTCAGCAGGTGCAAGGCCAACTCTCTGGAGCGCTCGCCCGCCTGCTCGCCGTGGTCGAGAATTATCCGGAGCTGAAGTCCAATCAGAATTTCCTGGCGCTGCAATCGCAGCTCGAAGGCACCGAAAATCGCATCGCCATCGCGCGGGGCGACTACATCACCGCGGTCAGGGACTACAACACCGAGCTCAGGACCATCCCCGGCCGCTGGTGGCGGGCGCTGCTCTATCCGGACGCGGAGGCCATGCAGAACTTCACCGTCGCCGAAGAGACCACTAAGGTGCCGGAGGTCAAGTTCTAGCGGGGAGCCGCAAACGAGGGCGAAGATGGCCTCCACCCCGTGGCGCCTGGGCCGGATCCTGTTCGGAGTCATGCTTGCGCTCTGGATCGGGCCCGCGGGTGCCGCCGAGCCCGACTTTCCTGCGCTGACCGGACGCGTCGTCGATGACGCAAATCTCCTGAGCCAGGCCGATCGGGCCGAGCTCGTCTCCGATCTCAAGGTGCTCGAGGATAAGAGCTCCGATCAGGTCGTGGTGGTCACGGTTCCCTCGCTGCAAGGCTACCCTATCGAGGATTTCGGCTATCGGCTGGGCCGCCATTGGGGCATCGGCACCAAGGAGCTGAGCAACGGCGTGCTGCTCATCGTCGCGCCGAACGAGCGCAAGGTCCGCATCGAGGTTGGCCGCGGGCTCGAGCCGATCCTCACCGACGCCCTGTCGAAGATCATCATCGAGACCGGCATCCTGCCGCGCTTCCGCGCCGGCGATTTCCCGGGCGCCATCAAATTTGGCGTGCGCGACATCACCCTGGCCTTGACCGGCGACGCAGTCGAGCTTGAACGGCGCGCCAAGGCCCGGCCAGACGCCGATAGTCAATCGGTGGATTGGGTGCTGGTGGTCTTCTGGATCCTTCTCATTCTGTGGCTGGTGTGGAGCTTCTGGCGCACCACGCAACCTGGCTACCGCGCCGGCCGCCATTCCGGACCCGTGTTCCTGCCGGGGCCGGGATGGGGTGGAGGGTCCAATCGCAACGGAGGCTGGAGCGGCGGCGGTGGTTCGGGCGGCGGGGGGTTCTCGGGCGGCGGCGGCGGGTTTGGCGGCGGCGGCGCCTCGGGCGGTTGGTAAGGACATGGTGATGGAGCCCTTCAGCGCCGAGGAGCAGGCCACGATCGCGGACGCCATCGGCGCGGCCGAGCGGAAAACGAGCGGCGAGATCGTGGTCGTGGTCGCGAATGCAAGCGGCGGCTATTTCACCTATGCGCTGGTGTGGGCGGCGGTTGCCGCCCTGCTCGTGCCGTGGCCGCTGATCTATGAGACGGCCTGGCCGATCGAGCACATCTATCTGGCCCAGCTTGGCGTTTTTGCGTTGGGCGCCGTGCTCACCCAGTGGGACGCTTTGCGCTTTGCCATCGTGCCAAAGGCGATCAAGCGCACGCGCGCGCATCGAAAGGCGGTCGAGCAGTTTCTGGCGCAGAATCTGCATACGACCGAAGGCCGCACCGGGGTCCTGATCTATGTGTCATTCGCCGAGCACTATGCCGAATTGATCGCCGATGACGGCATCTACAAGAAGGTGCCGCTCGCCATGTGGGAAGGCGTGGTGGAGACACTGACCCAACATCTTGGCCACGGCGAGCGGGTGAAGGGATTCGTCGGCGCCATCGAGGCCTGCGGCCTGCTCCTCGCCGAGCATTTCCCGCCAGGCCGCGGCGACCAGAACGAGCTGCCCAATCATCTGATCGTGCTCGATGCCCGCTGGAACCCGTAAGGCAGGGCGGACAGAGGCAGCCGGTCCGGCCGCGCTCACCGGTTGGGTGCTGTTCGACTGGGCGACCCAGCCGTTTTACACGCTCGTCGTCACCTTCCTGTTCGCGCCCTATTTCGTTAATGGCTTCGTCGACGATCCCGCCCTTGGCTCGACCCTGTGGGCCTATGCGCTCGGCATCGCCGAGCTCATCGCCGCCCTGCTTGCGCCCGTTCTTGGCGCCATCGCCGATGCGGGCTTCACGCGCAAGCCTTGGATCGCGGGCTTCTCGGTCCTGCTCGTGCTCGGTCTGTGCGGCCTCTGGCTCGCCATTCCCGGCCGGACCGATCTGGCGCCGCTGGTGCTGATCGCCTTTGCCGTGGCCAATATCGGGGCCGAGCTCGCCACCGTGTTCAACAATGCCATGATGCCCTCGCTCGTCTCCAGCCGGCGCCTCGGCACTCTGTCCGGCATCGGCTGGGCCGCGGGCTATGTCGGCGGCCTTCTGAGCCTGGTGCTGGTCGCGGGGCTGGTGGTCGCCGATCCGGTCACCGGCAAGACCCTGCTGGGGCTGAACCCGATCATCCCCCTCGACCCCGCCACGCGCGAGGGCGACAGGCTGATCGGGCCGTTCTCGGCGCTGTGGTATCTGATCTTCGTCCTGCCGCTGTTTCTGTTCACGCCGGACCGGCCGGCGGTGGTCAAAGCGGCGGCCCCGGTCTCGGCCGGCCTTGCCCAACTCGTCCGCGGCGTGAAGGAGCTCTACCGCGATCACCCGCAGATCGCGCTGTTTCTGGTCGCGCGCATGCTCTACGCCGACGGGCTCGGTGCCGTCTTCGCCTTTGGCGGCATCTACGCCGCGACGGTGTTCGGCTGGGGCGCGACGGAGTTGGGGCTGTTCGGCATCGTCCTCACCGTCGCCGGCACGATTGGCGCAGGGCTCGGCGGCCTGCTCGACGACCGGCTAGGCTCCAAGCGGATCATCGTCTCGACCCTTGGCGTCTTCATCTTCGGCGCGATCGCCGTGCTCTCGGTCGACCAGGGCCACGTTCTGTTCGTTCTTCCCGTGGCGGAGAAAGTTTCGGGCGCGGCGCCATTCGCTTCAACCGGCGAGCAGGTCTATCTCGCCTTCGCCATTCTGATCGGGCTCACTGCCGGCCCGATCCAGGCGTCGAGCCGCACGCTGCTCGGTCGGCTCAGCCCGCCGGACAAGACCACCGAATATTTCGGCTTCTTCTCCTTCTCCGGCAAAGCCACGGCCTTCGCCGCGCCGCTTGCCATCGGCGCCGTCACCGCCGCGACCGGCAGTCAGCGCCTCGGCATCGCCACCAGCATCGTCTTTCTGATTGCCGGCCTGTTGCTGCTGTTCCGGGTGAGAGCACCCAAATAGGCAGGGTGGGACGAGGTGACTCTAATGCCGGAAGTGGCGCATGCCGGTGAACACCATGGCGAGTCCAGCCTCGTCCGCGGCGGCGATGACCTCATCGTCGCGCACCGAGCCGCCAGGTTGGATCACCGCACTGGCGCCTGCTGCCACCACCACCATCAGTCCGTCGGGGAAGGGGAAGAACGCATCCGACGCCGCCACCGAATCTTGCGTGAGCCGCGCCTTGAGCCCCGCAGCCTTGGCCGCCTGTTCGCCCTTCCAGGCCGCCATGCGGGCGGAATCGACGCGGCTCATCTGCCCGGCGCCGATGCCGACGGTCGCTCCGCCCTTGGCGTAGACGATCGCGTTCGACTTCACATGCTTGGCGACGGTGAAGGCGAAGATCATGTCGGCCATCTCCGCGTCCGTCGGCTTGCGCTTGGTCACCACTTTCAGATCGTCCGGCGACACGACCGCGTTGTCGCGGGCCTGGGCGAGAAACCCTCCCGACAGCGAACGGACCGTGAGGCCGGGAGCTCCTGCGTCGGGTAGACCGCCGGCGAGCAGGAGCCGCAAATTCTTCTTCTTGGCGATCACGGCCTTGGCTTCGTCGCTCGCGTCAGGGGCGATGATGACCTCGGTGAAGATTTGGACGATGTCGCGCGCGGCGCCGGCATCGAGCTTTCGGTTGAGCGCGACGACACCGCCAAAGGCGCTTTCGGGATCGCACAGCAGCGCCTTGGCATAGGCTTCCTTTAGCGTGGCGCCGACCGCGACACCGCAAGGGTTGGCGTGCTTGATGATCGCGACCGCGGCGGCGGCCTTCGGATCGAACTCGGCCACGAGCTCATAAGCCGCATCGGCGTCGTTGAAATTGTTGTAGGAGAGTTGCTTGCCCAGCGGCTGCACGGAGGTGGCCACGCCGAAGCGAGGCTCGCCGCCGACATAGAATCCGGCCCATTGATGCGGGTTCTCGCCGTAGCGGAGCAGACTGAGAAGCGTGCCGGCGATGATGCGCTGCGCCGGCGTGGGGTCGCCGCGGAGACCGGCGAACCAGGTCGCGATGGCCGCGTCATAGGCTGCTGTTCGGGCGAAGGCCTTGCCGGCAAGAGCTCCGCGAAACTCTGGGCTGGTGGCGCCACCGCCCTGCTCCATCTGCGCGAGCACGGCGCCATAGTCGGCAGGGTCGACCACGACGGTGACGCTTCGGTGGTTCTTGGCGGCGGCGCGGATCAACGCCGGGCCGCCGATGTCGATGTTCTCGATGCATGTCTCGAAATCGGCGCCGCCGCGGACCGTGTCCTCGAACGGGTAGAGCGTGACGGCAAGGAGATCGATCTTCGGGATATCGTGGTCGCGCAGTGCCTGCTCATGCGCCTCGTCGCCGCGCATCGCCAACAGCCCGCCATGGATCTTCGGGTGAAGCGTCTTCACCCTGCCGTCCATCATCTCTGGGACCTGCGTAATCTCGGCCACGTCAACGACGTCAAGGCCGGCGTCGCGCAACAGTTTGGCGGTGCCGCCGGTGGAAACGAGCTCGACCCCCTGGGCGCTCAGCCCGCGGGCGAAATCCACCAGACCCGTCTTGTCGCTGACCGAAAGGAGCGCGCGGGCGATCTTCTCCATGGGTGAATATCTCGGGGCAGTGGTCGCGAATGCGCCGCTTATCACGATTTGCCGTCTTGGGCAAAAGAGGCGTCTCGGGCCGCTGGCCTAGTCCCCCGCTCCGCCGTCCTCGGGCTCGGGCAGGCTCACCTCACCCGGAGCTGCCGTCCGCTCGATGGTCCAGACGATTCGCATCTCCCGCTCTTCCTCCAATCCGCCCGAGAGCGCGACTTGCACGCTCCTGCGAGGCCCGCGCTCGTCGGCGAGGAACACGCTCTCCTCGAGCGCGATCGTCGGCGTGTTGGCGCTGAGCGTCCAGGCTTCGCCATTGGGGATCACGAGCCGGACGCTTCTCTCGTCCTCCGCCATCTCCGCGCTCACGCTCGGATGCAGGTGGAAGCGAACCGCGTAACCGCCGCCGCTCGTCTGCGCCTCGCCCTTGAGCCCCTTCGGCGCCGAGAGCTTGTCCTCGCCGGCGATGAGCAACCCGGTGGGCGACAGAAGAACGAGGCGCGAATGGGTGACGCCGAAGCGAGTGACATATCCTTCGTGCGAGGCCTTGAGCTCGAGACCCTCGCTCTCCTCATTCAGCACGGCCTGCACATTGGGCGGCCCCGTCAGCGTGGCATCGGCGCCAGAATCGCTTCCATTGGCGCCGCCGAAGCTGGCTGAGGACGAATCCTCGAAGGTGAGCGTCGAATGGGCCGGGGTCGAGCGTGAGAACATGCGCCAGTCGTCGTGGTCCGGAGACGGAGCGCCGCAATTGACGATGACCGGATGCACGCCCGAGCTCATCTCGAAGGACAGGCAACCGGCATTGGCGGTTCTGCTCAACGACGCCGCCGGCGCCGCGGCGACATCGGCGAGCATGAGGGTCGTCCCGCGCTGCATGCGCGCATAGCCGGAATTCGGAGCGGCCCCGAGCGGGGTGCCCTCGGTGTCATCATAAGCGAGCACAGTGGCAAGCGAATCGGTGGCGGTGACGCCGCCGCCGTTGAAGCGGGCCATGGTGCCGTCGCCGAGACGGAAGAAGCGAACCATGGGCATGGCGCGGTCGATCGCGTCGGAAAGCTGTTTTGGCGGCAGCCGGTCGCGCGCCATGAAGCACTGCCTGAGCGGCAGAAGGTCGAGCAGAAGCTCGACCAGCGCCGACGGGTTGCGGGAAATGTGACCGCCGTCCGGCAGGATTTGGCGATCGAGCTCCCTGCAGAATGGCTTGAGATAGCGCTCGACCACGGCCTGCTGCTCGGCGATGCACAGACCGGCATAGACGAGCGCCATCAGCGCGATGAGGCGCGGCGCGCCGTCAGCGGCGTCGCGGTAGCTCGCCGAGAGGTAGCGAAGCTGTGCCGTCAGCGCGCGCAAGAAAATCTCATAGGACTGTGGGTTGCTCGCATCGAGCACCACGGACGAGTTCGACAGCCACGATATGACCCGGCGGCCGACCACTTCGGGTTGCCAGGGAAGGCCGCGGGCGGTCTTGTGCAGCCGCAAGAAATCGCCGAGCAGCGCCTTGGCCTGCTCGCGCGACAACTCGCTGCCCGCTGCCCGCAAATGGCGCAGCCAGCCGAAGCCGTGCAGCTCTCGCGCCCAGCCATCCGACGGCGGCGCGATCTCGAACGGCGACAGCGCGCCAAGCTCGACCAGGCTGCCGGCGAGGCCGAGATGGCCATTATAGATCTCGGTGGCGAAGCTCGGATCGGCGGTGCGCAAATCTTGCGGCGCAAGCAGGAGCTGCTCGGCCTCGGTGCCAGGATAAGCCAGACTGGCCATGCGCATAAGCATGAAGCGGCGCAAGGCACCGGGCCCGCGAGGAGCTTGCGCGCGTGACCGGGCCGGCCCGGCAAGAGGGTCAGTCGCCATGCTCGATCATCTCAGTTCGTTTACCCCGCATGCACTCAGATGCTGCGGAGCCTCCCCGCACAACTCTCGGGCATTGTCGGACTGCGGCCGAGCCGGATCAAGAGGCATGGAGGCTCCGGGGCGCCCCGGAAGCGTTATTTCTTGCGGAGCCGCGCGGCGAAGAATCCATCCATTCCGCTCCATTCGGGCGTGCCGAGGTCAAGCTGGAAGGGAAAAGTCCTGAGCACGCCTGGGGATTGTATCCACTCCGTCTGGCCGAATAAGTCCTCCGGCAGGATCGGATCGAGGCTGATGTCCTGGTTTCGCACCATCAGCGCCGCGACCTGGGCTTCCCCCTCCTCGGGCTCGAGCGAGCAGGTGGCGTAAACCAGCGTGCCGCCGGGCTTGAGCAAGCTCACGGCATTGTCGAGAAGGCGCGCTTGCAGCGCCACCAAGGCCTCGATGTCCTTCGGCGATTTGAGATAGGGGATGTCGGGATGCCGGCGGATGGTGCCGGTCGAGGAGCAGGGTGCGTCGAGCAGCACCGCATCGAAGCGCTCCTCGGGCGACCAGCTCGTGGCATCGGCGGCGACGCAATTGGCGTCGAGGCCAAGCCGCGTAAGATTCGCGCGTAGGGTCTTGAGCCGCGAGGTTGAGATGTCGACGGCGGTGAGTTCGGCCCCAGCCTGAACCAGCTGCGCGGTCTTGCCGCCCGGAGCGGCGCAGAGATCCGCCACGCGCTTGCCTGCGACCGGTCCCAGCAGATGCACCGGCAGCGCGGCGGCTGCGTCCTGGACCCACCAGGCGCCATCCTCAAATCCGGGCAGCGCCTCGATCCGGCCCTTGGGCAGAAACCTGACGCCGCCGGTGGGAAGCACGCGGCCAGACAGAGTCTCCGCCCAGCCCTCCGGATCGTCTTTCACGCTGAGGTCGAGCGGCGGCTCGATCAAATTGGCCGCGGCGATGGCATGCGCGCGATCCTCGCCAAAAAAAGTGGCCCATCGCTCCCACAGCCAGTCCGGCGTATTCACGCGCGTGGCGTCGAGCGAAGCGGCCATGCGGTCGCCATCCTTGGCGACGCGCCGGAGCACGGCATTCACCAGCTTGTCGTAGCGGCTGGCACGCGGGTCCCCTTGGGCGAGCCTGACGGCGAGGTCGATCACCGCATGCGGTGGCGTCTTCAGGAAGATGAGCTGCGCCGCCCCCGACAGCAAAATCGGATAGAGCGTGCCGGATTTCTGCGGCAGCCCGCGCTCGAGAAAGGCCTTGAGCACATGGTCGATCTGGCCGCGGCGCCGCAGGCTCGTGGCCACGATGGCGCGCGTGAGGGCACGGTCGCGCTGCGGCAGGTCGAACAGCCAGCCGGTGGCGAGCGACTGCCCCAGGATCGCGTCCAGAGGCTGCTTCTTGTCGAGAACCGCGGCGAGCAGCTCAGCCGCCGCGCGCCGCGCCGGGAGCCCGACCTGGGACTCTCGTGCGGCTTGAGTGTCGCGAATCTCTTCGTTGAAAGTCATGGCGGTTAGCCGCTCGAGCCTAGTTGACATCCCAGGGGCCGCGCCGGCCGAGACCCGACGCCGCCTGCGGCGAAGACCATGGACCGGAGGCATGCGCCGCTTCCGCCAGCTTGTCCACCCCGCCGGTCCGATCCATCCGCTTGGAGATCTCGTTCAGCTGCGCGATGCGATTCTCCACATTCGGATGGGTCGAGAACAGATTGTCCATCCGGGCACCTGAGAGCGGGTTGACGATGAACAAATGCGCCGATGCCGGATTGCGCTCCGCCGGCGCATTGGGGATTTGCTTCGCCACGGCCGAGATCTTGCGCAAGGCCGAAGCAAGCGACAGCGGCCGCTTGCTGATCTCGGCGCCGATGCGGTCCGCCTCATATTCACGTCCGCGGCTGATCCCGAACTGCACCAGCGCCGCGGCGATCGGCGCCAGAATGACGAGCAGCAAGCCGCCGATCGGTCCCACGCCGTCATTGCTGCGGCTACCGCCGCCGAAATAGAAGCCGAAATTGGCGACCATGGAGATGGCGCCGGCAAGCGTCGCCGTGATCGTCATCAGCAGCGTGTCGCGATGCTTGATGTGGCCGAGCTCATGCGCAATCACGCCGGCGAGCTCATCTTGGTTCAGCCGCTGCATCAACCCGGTGGTCACCGCCACGGCGCCGTGCTCGGGGTTGCGTCCGGTGGCGAAGGCGTTCGGCTGGGGATTGTCCATGATGTACACCCGCGGCATCGGCAGGTCCGCCTCCCGCGCCAGCCGCTGCACGAGCCCGTAAAGCTCCGGTGCCGCGCGCTCATCCACCTCGCGCGCGCCATACATGGAGAGCACCATCTTGTCGGAGTTCCAATAGGCGAACACATTCATCGCCGCAGCGACGAGAAAGGCGATGACCATGCCCGATTGGCCGCCGATCAGATAACCGATCCCCATGAACAGGGCGGTCATGGCGGCAAGCAGCATGGCCGTGCGGAGATAACCCATGAATCCAACTCCTCCTAGGCGCGCGCGGCGAGGCTGAACGCCTCCACGCGGGACGCTAAATATGTTGGGAGTCCAGGGCTTGGGCACAAGAGTTGACCGCCGGAAACGGCCCTCAGGCCAAACCGCGGGCATCGTTAGCGTCCCGCTTACCTTAACGCTTCGTCAAGGCTGGTGGGCCATTGTGGGGGGAGTCCGAAGGCCCTCAAAGTGAGAAACGCCCATGTCCTTGACCCTGCTAGCTCCACCGCTTGATTCGGCCCAGCCTAGCTCGGCCACATCAACTGGCCCCTCGCTCACGCATGGGCAGAAGCGCCTGATCCGCGATAGCTTCAGTGCCGTGGAGCCCGCCGCCGACCTCGTCGCCAGGCTGTTCTACCTCAAATCCGTCGATCTCGATCCGTCCTTGCGCGCGCTGTTCAAGACCCCGACGCGGGCGCAGAGGCGCGATTTCATGGACGCGATGAAGCTCGCCGTGATCTCGCTCGACCGGCTGCAGGAGCTGCAACCCATCGTCAAGCTGCTTTGCGCCCGAAAGCGCCAAGAGGGGCTCAAATCGAGCGGCTACGCGACCTTCCACCGCGCCTGGGTGTGGACCCTGGAGCAATCGCTCCAAACCCGCTTCCCGCGTGAGGCGAAAGACGCCTGGACCTCGCTGCTCACGCAGATGACACCCGCGGGCTCAGCCTAAGGCGGCTTGAAGCGGCGCCCTCATTCCGGCGGCGCGTCCTCCGACCCCGCCTCGTCCGGTGTCATCGCCTCGGCACTCGGCGGCGCCGCGCTCAGCGCCTTCGCCGTCACCTTTCCGGCCTCATCGACGGAAATGTCCACGTCCTGAGCGGGATCGAGGCTCTGCGTCTCGCCGTCGACGGTGATGGCGTCCGGCGTGGCGGTGATGACGTGGCCATCCACGACCATCTTCACCCCATCCGCCGTCGATTCCTGGGTGAAGTGCTTGGAGTGAGTGATGGTGATGGTCCTCTGGCCCATGGAAATATGCCGGACCTCCCGCCCCTTGTCGGAGGAGAGCAATCCGAGGGCAGCGACTATGGCGACCGCGATCACGACAGCGAGCCCGACCGCGATGAGCATTCCCTTGAGCCAGGTCATGATTGATGACTCTCCCTTTTTTCCTGGGCCATTCTTGGCCCAATTCGATCGGTTGGACTTAACCTCGGTTTTGACGGTTCTCCACGAGGTCGTCGACCACGGCAGGATCGGCGAGCGTCGACGTGTCACCAAGATTGGAGAAATCCTCCTCGGCGATCTTGCGCAAGATACGGCGCATGATCTTGCCGGAACGGGTCTTCGGCAAGCCCGGCGCGAATTGGATCAGATCCGGAGAGGCGATGGGTCCGATCTCTTTTCGCACCCAATCGCGCAGCTCGATCTTCAGCGCGTCGGTGGCGGTTTCACCGGACATCAGCGTGACGTAGCAATAAATACCTTGACCCTTCACCGCATGGGGATAGCCGACCACGGCGGCCTCCGACACCTTGGGATGGGCAACGAGAGCCGACTCAATCTCGGCCGTTCCCATGCGATGGCCGGCGACATTGATCACATCGTCAACCCGGCCGGTAATCCAGTAATAGCCGTCGGCGTCGCGGCGGCAGCCGTCGCCGGTGAAATACTTACCCTTATAGGTGGCGAAATAAGTGTCGGCGAAGCGCTTGTGGTCGCCATAGAGGGTGCGCATTTGCCCGGGCCAGGAATCGAGAATGACGAGATTGCCGGACGCCGCTCCCTCGAGCGGCTTCCCTTCGGTATCGACGATCTCCGGCTGGACGCCAAAGAAGGGCAGCGTGGCGGAGCCGGGCTTGAGCTCGGTGGCGCCTGGCAACGGTGAGATCAGGATGCCCCCGGTCTCGGTCTGCCACCACGTATCGACGATGGGGCAGCGCCCCTCGCCGACGACGCGATAATACCATTCCCACGCTTCCGGATTGATCGGCTCGCCCACGCTTCCGAGCAGCCGCAGCGATTTGCGGCTCGTGCGCGTAACATAGTCGTCACCGGCGCCCATCAGCGCCCTGATCGCCGTCGGCGCCGTGTAGACGATGGTGACGCCGTGCTTGTCGACCACCTGCCAGAAGCGCGACGCGTCGGGGTAGTTGGGCACGCCTTCGAACATCAGCGTGGTCGCGCCGTTCGCGAGCGGACCATAGACGATGTAGGAGTGGCCGGTGACCCAGCCGACATCGGCCGTGCACCAATAGACGTCGCCGTCGTGATAATCGAAGACATATTGGTGGGTCATGGCGGCGAAGACGAGATAGCCGCCCGAGCTATGCAGGACGCCCTTCGGCTTTCCGGTCGAGCCTGACGTGTAAAGGATAAAGAGCGGATCCTCGGCGCCCATTTCCTCCGGCGGGCAATGGTCCGAAACCTGTTTGGCGAGATCGTGGTACCAGAAATCGCGCCCCTCATGCATGGCGCATTCCCCGCCAGTTCGCCGGATCACCAGCACTTTCTCGTCGCCGGCTGATCTGGTCAGCGCCTCGTCGGTGTTGTGCTTCAGCTTGATCTTCTTGCCGCCGCGCAAGCCCTCATCCGCGGTGATGACGAGCTTCGACTTGCAGTCGGCGATGCGGCCTGAAAGCGAGTCGGGGGAGAAGCCGCCGAACACCACGGAGTGAACGGCGCCGATCCGCGCGCAGGCGAGCATGGCGAAGGCGGCTTCCGGGATCATCGGCAAATATATGGTGACGCGGTCACCGCGTGCGACGCCCATCGACTTCAGCACATTGGCGAAGATGCTCACCTCGCGGTGAAGCTCGCCATAGGTGATATGCCGCGGCGCCTCGGAGGGATCGTCAGGTTCCCAGATGATGGCAACCTGGTGCGCGCGCTGCTTCAGGTGGCGATCGATGCAATTGGCCGAGACGTTGAGCGTGCCGTCCTCGAACCATTTGATGGAGACGTTCGGATATTCGAACGTCGTATTTTTCACCCGCGTGTAGGGCTTGATCCAGTCGAGACGCTTGCCTTCCTTGCCCCAGAATGTGTCGGGGTCATCGACGCTTTTCTTATAGCCCTGCTCGTACAGGTCCTTGTCGATATAGGCGCGGTCCTTCCAGTCGTTGGAGACCGCCAGCGTCTCGATCTTGTAC
>JBAUEK010000003.1:0-7007 GCA_049678565.1 Methyloceanibacter sp.
CGCTACAACAGCACGCCTCATCAGGCTTACCGGCCTTCTCGGAACAGCCATCCAACCCCGCTCCCCTTCGTTACGCTTATCGAAGGTTGAGCGGCCATTTTTTACGAAATATCGAAATTAGCAACCCTATTTCTGCACCACTGCGTATTTTATGATCAGTTTGCCTACGATTTCCGCAATGATAGCAAGATGAGCGGCATCGGCCTGCCCGCCAATCTCGCCGAGCGACATTCTTCAGGCCGCTGCCGGGGCGGGGGCGCCACCGGATTCCACGTCGTGGAGCAGACCACCGCGGCGAGTGTAGAACCACCAGGTGGCGGCGAGGCAGGTGACGTAGAAAGCCATGAAGCCCCAGAGCGCGAACTCGGGTCCGCCGGTAAATCCGATCGAGCTGCCATAGGCCTTAGGGATGAAGAAGGCGCCATAGGCCGCGATGGCCGAGGTGAAGCCGATGATCGCGGCGGATTCCTTGTCGGCCTGACGGGTTTGCTCGGCGGCTGGAACGCCTGGCATGAGACGACCGATCTCCTTGCGCATGATCGCCGGGATCATCTGGAAGGTCGAGGCGTTGCCGACGCCGGTGGCGAAGAACAACAGGAGGAACATGGCGAAGAAGCCCCAGAACGCTCCCGGCTGATCCTTGATGCCGAGGAAAAACAGCACGCCCGCAACGCCCAAGATCATCGCCACGAAAACCCAGAAGGTGACGCGGCCGCCGCCCCAGCGATCAGAAATCCATCCTGTTGCGGCGCGCGACAGAGCCCCGACCAGTGGCCCCAGGAAGATGAAGGGCAGCGAGTTCACGTCCGGAAACTGGGTTTTGGCGAGGAGCGGGAACCCGGCCGAATAGCCGATAAAGGAGCCGAAAGTGCCGGTATAGAGCCAGCACATGATCCAATTATGCTCCCGCTGGAAGATGACGGCCTGCTCGCTGAACGAGGCCTTGGCCGAGGCGATGTCATTCATGCCGAGCCATGCGGCGATGGTGGTGACGATCAGGAACGGCACCCAGATGAAGCCGGCATTCTGCAGCCAGAGCCGCGTGCCGTCCGAGACGGTCTGGGGCTCGCCGCCCATCACGCCAAAGACGCCGGCGGTGATCACCAGCGGCACGACGAACTGCACCACGCTGACGCCGAGATTGCCAAGTCCGGCGTTGAGGGCAAGCGCGTTGCCCTTCTCCTTCTTGGGAAAGAAGAAGCTGATATTGGCCATGGACGAGGCGAAATTGCCGCCACCAAAGCCGCAAAGCAGCGCCAAGATGAGAAAGATGAGATAGGGCGTGCTCGGGTCTTGCACGGCATAGCCAATGCCGAAGGCCGGTATCAGGAGCGACGCCGTGGTCAGCGCCGTCCACAGCCGGCCGCCGACGATCGGCACCATGAACGAATAGAAAATGCGCAGCGTCGCGCCGGAGAGCCCGGGCAAAGCTGCCAACCAGAAAAGCTGCTCGGTTGTGTAGGTGAAGCCGATCGCCGGCAATTTGGCGACCACGACGCTCCATACCATCCACACCGCAAAAGCGAGCAGCAGCGCCGGCACCGAAATCCACAGATTGCGCCGCGCAATCCGGCGTCCGGAAGTTTCCCAGAAGGTGGCGTCCTCCGGCCGCCAATCCTCGATCAGGGCGCCCTGAGTCTCGGGCTTCTCGCGCTCATGCGCTTCTTCGAGCTCGGCGAAGGGCGGCATCGCGGCGAGCACCTTGCCGGCGGCGCGCTGCTCCATGTGGCGGATGGCGAAATGCATCCAGGCGAGCGAGACGGCGACGATAGCGAAGAGCAGCATGAAGCAGCTCGTCCAGATATTGGTCAGGTCGGCCATGACCCCGAATGCGATTGGCAGGACGAAGCCGCCCAGGCCGCCGATCATGCCGACGAGCCCACCGACCGAACCAATGTCCTTGGGGTAATAGATGGGGATGTGCTTGTAGACCGCCGCCTTGCCCAGCGACATGAAGAAACCGAGAACGAAAATTGTGATCACGAATGGAATGAGGTTCATGCGAGTCGAGAAGGCAATCGGTCCCTTGATGCCGTGCACGACATAGTCGGTGTCCGGGTAGGAGAGCATCAAGAGGCAGACCAACGAGACGCCGAAGGTCCAGTACATGATCGTCCGTGCGCCGTAGCGGTCGGACAGATGGCCGCCATAGGCACGGAACAGGCTCGCCGGAATGGAATAGGCCGCGGCGAGCATGCCAGCAGTTTCGATGTTGAGTCCGTAGACGCCGATCAAATAATGGGGCAGCCACAATGCAAGCGCGACGAACCCGCCGAACACGAAGAAATAATACAGTGCGAACCGCCAGACCTGCTGGTGGCGGAGCGGCGCCAATTGCAGCCAGGCCGAGCGCGGCTTCTCCCCGCGCTTGCGGCGCGCCTTGAGTTCCGGATCGTCGTCGGTCGCGAACCAGAAGACGACAGCCATGATGGCCAGCGCCGTCGCCCAGACCACCGCGACCATCTGCCAACCGAAGGCGACCAGAACGAACGGGGCGACAAATTTGGTGACGGCGGCACCGACATTGCCGGCGCCGAAGATCCCGAGCGCCGTCCCCTGCTTCTCGGGCGGGAACCATTTGGACACATAAGCAATACCGACGGCAAAGGAACCGCCGGCAATCCCGACGCCGAGCGCTGCGACCAGCATCCAGGGATAGGTGGTGGCATAGGAGAGCAGGAAGGTCGCGACGGCCGCCGCCACCATGGTCAGCACATAGACGACGCGGCCGCCATATTGATCGGTCCAGATGCCGAGAAAAACTCGGCTGAGCGACCCGGTCAGAATGGGAGTGCCGACAAGGAGGCCGAACTCGGTCTCGTTCAGGCCGAGATCCTGTTTGATCCGAACGCCGATGATGGCGAAGATCGTCCACACGGCGAAACACACCGTGAAGGCGATGGTCGAGAGCCAAAGCGCCCGCTCCGCCCCAGGGGGCGCCTGTCTCTTGCCCATCTCACTCCCCAATTCGAGCCCTCAATCGGTGACGCATCAGGCTAGCGAGCGCGGCGGCCGGACAATTTGATCCGCATCAAGCTTTGCGAGGCTTTGCCTGCCCGGCGAGCAGTCGCGATCGCCTGGCCCCAACAAGTTGACTTGCATCAACGTCAGGCGCCGCGCCGCGCTCCAGGGTTAGCCGATGGAACGACCAAGCCTTTGCGCCGACACCAGGCGCTTCAACTAGGGAGAGTCCCGTAGGGTGACGACCTGAATCCTCAATCGGCACCGGCCGGTGAATCATGAAGGATCAGCCAGGCGACACCGCTTACGACGCGAGCACCGGACCATGAGCCACTTCCTCGATCACCTTACTTTCTTCAATCGCGCCACCAGCGACTTCGCCGACGGCTACGGCATCGTCACGCGCGAGGACCGGGGATGGGAGGACGGCTACCGCAAGCGTTGGCAGCACGACAAGATCGTCCGCTCCACCCACGGCGTGAATTGTACGGGCTCGTGCTCGTGGAAGATCTACGTCAAGGGGGGCATCGTCACCTGGGAGACGCAGCAGACCGACTATCCCCGCACCCGGCCCGAACTCCCCAACCACGAGCCGCGCGGCTGTTCGCGCGGGGCGAGCTATTCCTGGTATCTCTATTCCGGCAACCGGGTGAAATATCCGTTGGTCCGCTCGCGACTGGTCAGGCTTTGGCGCGAGGCGCGCTTGACCAGATCGCCGGTCGCCGCCTGGGCCTCAATCGTGGAGGATCCAGACAAGCGCGCCGCCTATCTGAAGAAGCGCGGCCTTGGCGGTTTCGTGCGCGCGACCTGGGACGAGGTCAACGAGATCATCGCCGCGGCCAACGCCTACACGGTGAAGACCTACGGACCGGATCGCGTGTTTGGTTTTTCACCGATTCCGGCCATGTCGATGGTGAGCTACGCGGCTGGCTCGCGTTATTTGTCGCTGCTCGGCGGCGTGTCCATGTCGTTTTACGATTGGTATTGCGACCTGCCCCCCGCCTCGCCCCAGACCTGGGGCGAGCAGACCGACGTTCCCGAAAGTGCCGATTGGTACAATTCCGGCTTCCTCATCCTGTGGGGATCGAACGTCCCCCAGACCCGCACGCCCGACGCCCACTTCTACACCGAGGCGCGCTACCGCGGCGCCAAGAGCGTCGTGATCACGCCGGACTATTCGGAGGCGGCGAAATTCGCCGATTTGTGGGTGCATCCGAAGCAGGGCACCGATGCGGCCCTGGCCATGGCGATCGGGCATGTGATCGCGCGCGAGTTCCACGTCGAGCGCCAGGTCCCCTATTTCGCCGACTACGCGCGCAAATACACCGACATGCCGATGCTCGTTCGCCTGGTCCAGAATGACGGCCGGCTGGTGCCTGACCGGTTCCTGCGCGCGAGCGATTTCGACGACGCCTTGGGGGAGACCGCCAACCCCGAATGGAAGACTGTCGCTTATGACGAGATTTCGGGCGACGTCGTGGCGCCCAGCGGAGCCGTCGGGTTTCGCTGGGGCGATCCCGGCCAGTGGAACCTCGAGGAGAAGGACGGGCGGGGGGAAGACACTAAGCTGAAGCTCTCCCTCGCTGGGATTCACGACGAAATCGCCTCGGTCGGCTTCCCTTATTTCGGCAACCGCGAGCACGACCATTTCGCCGGGACCGATCATCCCGGTGTGCTGATGCGGCAGGTGCCCGCCAAGCGCCTGCAATTGAAGGATGGCGAGGCCCTCGTCACCAGCGTCTTCGATCTGTTCATCGCCAATTACGGGGTGGACCAGGGCTTCGGTGGCGAGCATCTCGCCAAATCCTATGACGACGTGGAGCCCTATACCCCCGCCTGGGCCGAGAAGATCACCGGCGTGCCGCGCGACAGCATCATCGCCATCGCCCGTGAATTCGCCCGCAATGCCGAAAAGACGAACGGGCGCTCCATGGTCATTCTCGGTGCCGGTGTGAACCATTGGTACCACATGGACATGACCTATCGCGGCATCATCAACATGCTGGTGATGTGCGGCTGCGTCGGGCAATCGGGCGGCGGCTGGTCGCATTATGTCGGGCAGGAAAAGTTGCGTCCGCAAACAGGATGGCTGCCGCTCGCCTTCGCGCTGGATTGGGTTCGCCCGCCGCGGCAGATGAATTCAACCTCGGCCTTCTACGCCCACACCGATCAATGGCGTTACGAGACGCTCGATGTGTCGGAGATTCTCTCTCCCACCGCCCCGGCCGGTCCGTGGGACGGGGCGCTGATCGACTACAATGTGCGCGCCGAGCGCATGGGATGGCTGCCTTCCGCGCCTCAGCTCGCGTCCAACCCGCTTTCGATTGCGGCGAAGGCCGCCGCCGCCGGCAAGGAGCCGAAGGACTACGTCGCCGGCGCACTCAAATCCGGCGAGCTCGCGCTCTCCTGTGAGGATCCTGACAAGCCGGCCAATTGGCCGCGCAATCTGTTCGTCTGGCGCTCCAATCTTCTGGGCGCGTCCGGCAAGGGGCACGAATATTTCCTGAAGCATCTGCTCGGCACCTCGCATGGCGTGATGGGGAAGGATTTGGGCGCGACCGGCGCGCAGAAGCCAAGCGAGGTGGCGTGGCATGACCAGGCGCCGGAGGGGAAACTCGACCTTCTCGTCACCATCGACTTCCGCATGTCCACCACCTGCATGTATTCCGACATCGTTCTGCCGACCGCGACTTGGTACGAGAAGAACGATCTCAACACTTCGGACATGCATCCCTTCATCCATCCACTGACCTCGGCGGTCGATCCGGTTTGGGGCACGCGCAACGACTGGGAAATCTACAAGGGCATCGCCAAGGCTTTCTCCGAGGTGGCGCCGGAAGTGCTTGGGGTCGAGCAGGACGTCGTGCTCACCCCAATCCTGCACGATACGCCGGGCGAGATCGCCCAAGCCCTCGACGTCAAGGATTGGAAGCGGGGAGAGGTTGAGCCGGTCCCCGGCAAGACCATGCCGCAAGTCACGGTGGTCGAGCGCGACTATCCTAACCTCTATAAGCGTTTCACCGCGCTCGGCCCGTTGATGGCCAAGCTCGGCAATGGCGGCAAGGGCATCGCTTGGAACACCGAGCACGAGGTCGATTTCCTCAAGCGGCTCAACGGAGAGGTGGAGGAGGAAGGCCCAACAAAGGGTCTCGCCCGCATCGATACCGACATTGACGCCTGCGAAGTCATCCTCAGCCTCGCGCCTGAGACCAATGGCGAGGTCGCGGTCAAGGCGTGGCAGTCCTTATCGAAGACCACCGGCCGCGAGCTTGCCCATCTCGCCCTCCACAAGGAGGACGAGAAGATCCGCTTCCGTGACGTGGTCGCCCAGCCGCGCAAGATCATCTCGTCGCCGATCTGGTCCGGCTTGGAGTCGGAGAAGGTCTGCTACAACGCCGGATATACCAATGTGCACGAACTGATCCCGTGGCGGACCCTTACCGGCCGGCAGCAGCTCTACCAGGACCATCTGTGGATGCGGGCCTTCGGCGAGGGCTTGTGCGTCTATCGTCCGCCGATCGATACCAAGACGGTAAAGCCGGTTATCGACCGCAAGCCGAACGGTAACAAGGCAATCGTCCTCAACTTCATCACCCCCCACCAGAAATGGGGCATCCACTCCACCTACACCGACAATCTGCTGATGCTGACCCTATCCCGCGGCGGACCGATCGTGTGGATCAGCGAGGTCGACGCCGCGCGGGGCGGAATTGTCGACAATGACTGGATTGAAGCCTTCAACACGAATGGGGCGCTGGTCGCCCGCGCCGTCGTCTCCCAGCGCGTCAAGGAGGGCATGTGCATGATGTATCACGCGCAGGAGAAGATCGTGAACGTGCCTGGCTCCGAGCAGACCGGCCAGCGCGGCGGCATCCACAACTCGGTGACGCGCACGGTGCTGAAGCCGACGCACATGATTGGCGGCTACGCCCAGCAATCCTACGGCTTCAACTATTACGGCACCGTCGGCTCCAACCGCGACGAGTTCGTCATCGTGCGCAAGATGGCGGAGATCGATTGGCTTGAGAGGCCGGCCGCGGACGAGG
>JBAUEK010000004.1:0-9995 GCA_049678565.1 Methyloceanibacter sp.
CGCCCCATCGAGTTCGCGCTCTCGCCCTCGCGGTCCATGAGGGCCCAGGCGATACCCTCGAAATCGACCGAGAATCGCCAATCATGCAAAGTGGGGAGCGTATTCGGCATGATGATCCTTATTCGGCAGCGATGGAGTCTGGGGGCGGCGTGGAAACGCCGGACGCGGCACGCGGAGCTGCGTCCTGGCGCGAGACCGAGGCGGCGTCGAAATGATCGACCGCGATCACCCGCGCCACGAGGTCGCGAAGCTCGGCCAGGCTGCGGGCCTCGTCGTGGCTGACCACACCCTTCTCCTCGGCTTCGGCGATCCAGTCATTGTTGTAGTAGCGCTTGACCTCGCCCCGCCTGATCGCGCGTTCGAGCTTCTTGTCGGCGTCCTCGGCGGCGATGGTCTTCTCCAAGGTGTATTCGAGCAGACCGACCTTGTCGTTCGGGTCCTTGGTGGTGAACACGCCGCGCGTGAGGCGATCGCGGAACTCGCCGGGCTCGAGCGCCGCGCGCACGATGGCCTTGCCGTCTCTGTCGGACGCGGCACGGCGCCAGACGCCGTAAGGGAACACCAGCGGCCGCATCAGCACGCCGGCCCAGGCAAGCGGAAAATTGTCGAGCACGCCGGCAAGCGCCAGGTCGAAGCGGGCAAGGCAGTTCCGGGCGCAATAATCGACGAGCTTCAAATCGGCGCGCGGGCAGCCATCGTCCTCGTACCGCTTGAGGATGCAAGAGAGCAGATAAAGCTCGGCCAGAGCGTCGGCCATGCGCCCGGTGATCTTCTGCCGCACCTTGAGGCCACCGCCGAGCAGGACCACGGTCATGTCGGCAACCAGGGCAAAGGAGCGCGAGGCGCGGGCGAGCTGCCGCCACCAGCGGCGTGTCTGGCCGGCGTTGGGCGGGGCGCTGGCGAAGGCGCCGAAGGTGATGTTGTGGAACAGCGAGCCGAACAGGTTCGACAGGGCGAAGGACACATGGCCGTCGAATGCGGTCTCGAAGGCCGGCACCCCCTGTTCGTGGTCGGGGTTCTGCAGCGCCTCGATCTCGGTGAAGAGGTAGGGGTGACTGCGGAGAGCGCCTTGGGCGAAGGTGATCAGCGTCCGGGTGAGGATGTTGGCGCCTTCGACCGTGATGCCGACCGGCACCATCTGATAGGCGCCTTGAATATAGTTCGAGGGTCCGTCGCAAATACCTCGGCCACCGTGGATATCGAGCGCGTCGTTGACGCTCTGGCGCATGCGCTCGGTCGAGACATATTTGAGCAGGGCCGAGATCACCGCAGGCTTCTCGCCCCCCGACACCATGGAGGCGGTGACGGCGCGGCTGGCCTCGAGGCTGTAGGCGTTCTCGACCATGCGCGCGAGGGGCTCCTCCACGCCTTCCATGAACCCGATCGGCAGATTGAACTGCTTGCGGATGCGGGCATAGGCCGTGGTCGTGCGTAGGAGCGATTTCACCGCGGCGGTGCTTGTGGCCGGCAAGGAGATGGAGCGGCCGGCGGCCAGGCAGCTCATCAGCATGCGCCACCCCTGTCCCACGCGCTCCTGACCGCCGATGATCCAGTCGAGCGGAACGAACACGTCGCGGCCGGAGGTCGGCCCGTTGGGGAAGGCGGCGCCGGAAGGAAGATGCCGCCTGCCGATCTCGACGCCGGGATGATTGGTCGGCACCAGCGCCAGCGTGATGCCGAGATCGTCGCCGCGGCCGAGAAGGTTCTCCGGATCGAACAGATGGAAGGCGAGCCCGAGCAGGGTCGCATTGGGCGCAAGCGTGATGTAGCGCTTGTCCCAGGTCAGCCGGAGTCCAAGGGTCTCGCTTCCCTCATGCCAGCCCTTGGCCACCACACCGACATCGCGCATCGAGGCGGCGTCCGAGCCCGAGAAGGGACCGGTCAGGGCGAAGCAGGGAATTTCCTCGCCGCGCGCAAGCCGCGGCAAATAATGCGCCTTCTGCGTCTCGGTACCGTATTTCTCGATCAGCTCGCCGGGGCCGAGCGAGTTCGGCACCATGACGATGGTCACGCCGTCGGCGCTGCGCGAGGAGATCTTGCCGAGAATGAGAGACTGCGCTTGGGCCGAGAAGCCCAAGCCGCCATGCTCCTTGGAAATGAGCATGCCGAGAAAGCCCTCGTCGCGCACGAAGCGCCAGATATCGTCGGGGATATCGTGCAGTTCGTGGCGGATGCGCCAATCGCTGAGCTTACGGCAGAGCTCTTCCGTGGGGCCGTCGAGGAAAGCGCGCTCCTCGGCCGTCAGAGTGATTGGATTGACCCGGCGAAGGCGCGACCAATCGGGAGTGCCGGAAAACAACTCGGCATCCCAGCCGACGGTGCCGGCTTCGAGCGCCTCCCGCTCCGTCTCCGAGATCGTGGGCATGACGCGCTTCAGCGCGCGAAAAGCGGGCAGCGTGAGGTAGTCGCGCTTGAGGCGCGGAAAGGTCAGCGTGAACAGGCCTGCGGCCACGAGCCAGCCGAGCAGCGCCCAGACATTGAACACCGGCCAATGCAACCCGCCCTGGCCGAGGCCAAGTTCCAGGCTCAAGGTGAAGATGGCGACGGCGAGGGCCCAGGCCAGGAGCGGCGCGCGGTTCATGGCCAGCGCGAACAAGACCGCAAGCGACAGAAGCGCGAAAATGAGTTCAGCCATGGGGACTCTCCGCGTGACCCTTCGCCCCCGCCTGCCCACCACCCGAAGGCATTACCGCCCTTCTTCTTGCGGCCGGGGCAAGACAACCCCCTCGAACATTGGGCCTTCTATGGTCCCGATAAGGCATCGACTCAAGCTCTATCATGGCTTTGTTATTGTGGTGGCGAGGCTGGCTTTGAGCCCCCGAATCGCTTCCGGTTTCCACTCTTGCGGCCAAGTCATACCAGCCGATTAACGCGGGGGACGCTCCGACCCGGAAGCGCGCCAGTCGAAAGCCGCGGGCCCTCGCGCCCTCGTCAATTTCGCTCGTAGAGGATGGCCGAGATCTTGCCCTCATCGCCGAACACCTCGATCACATCGCCAATGCCGGCGATCGGGGCCACATTGTTGACGTAGACGACGTAAGCGAGCCGCGCCCCGCTCTTGCCATCGATGTAACCGGCGAAGACCTGAGCCTTCAGCGTATCCTTGGCGACCGTGGTGCCAGTCTTGGCATAGACATGGCCAAAGGCTGGAGCGATGACCGTGTCGGGCGGCTCCTTGCCGACGGTCGCGAGCGAGCCATCGACACCGAGCACGGGAAGCGCGTCGAAATAGACCTGGCCGGCTTTCATATCGCGCATCGCCGCGAGGAGCTTGGTGACCGCTTCCGGCGTGGCCTGGCTGTCCGGACTGCCGCTGCCATTGGTCGGAAAGTCGAACCCGTTCGAAGCAAGCCCGTAGACACCGGTCAGGGTTTCTCGCTCCGCCGAAAGCGCGCTGCCGATGGTCCTCGCATTCTTGGTAAGGCCGAACAGCATCAGGCTGAGATTGGCGCCGAGATTGTGACTGACCTTCAGAATGAGCCTGGCATATTGCGCGTAAGGCAAGGACACGAGCTCGCTGAGCTTGCTGTCGGGGCTATACGACCCTCTGGCAGGAAGTTTGTCCGCCCGGTTTGGTCCGGTGGGCTCCGCGCTTACCGTGACCCCGGCCCTCTCCAAGGCCTCGATGAAGGCCGTGCGGGCAAAGGCGGACGGATCCTCGATAGCGAAGGTCTGCACCAAGGACGGCACGCCTGGCAGGTCCGGTCTGTAGCCGACCGGAATCTGACCCTTGACGATGCCGACCGAGGGATCGTCGGGGGAAATCTCGAGCTCGAGCTGTTTCGGCTCGCCGGCGGCAACCGTCGTCACCTCGGCCTTGACCGTGAAAGCTTTAGTGCGGGGACGCCAATCGACATTGGCGGGCTTGCCGGGCTCGGTCGGGAGGATGGTCACATCGATCAGATTGTCGTTCACGACCATGGGTGTGATCAGCACATTGCCATTCGGAACCCGGAAGTGGTCAAACAAGCGATCGTCGACGATCACCTCCCCGTCGATCCGCTTCACGCCGGAGACCGCCACCTGTCGGGCGAGTTCGTCGAGCCCCGCCAGCGGGTCGGTCTTGGTCAGGATCGAGCTGCCGAGCGCATTCGACTCGGTGTGATCGAAATTGGTGAAGGCGATGGTGCCTTCTGCCGTCGTCCTGCCGCCGAGCGTCAGATCGCCGCTCGCCACCAGCACGAGATCGCCGTTGAGCACGCCCCCCGAGACCTCGCCGTCACCATAGACCGGCGTGACGAAGCGATGCTCTGGCGTCAGCGCCTTCAGCGCCAGGCCGACGGAAAAAAGCTTCCGCACCGAGCCGGTGAAGAAAAGGTCGTTCGAGCCGAGGGTCGTGACCGGTTGCCCCGATTGCAGGTCGATAAGTTTGAGCCCCCAGGTCGCTCCCTGGTAGCGCGGGCCCTGCATGATCTCGGCGATCTCCACCGGAACCTTGCGGTCGTCGGCGCCTCCTTGTGCTGCGCTCCCCGCGGCGAAGAGGCAGGAGAGGAGAACTGAGACCAACAGTCCAAAACGTGCTGCACCTCGTGCTGTCGTCACGATAGCTTTCCCTCCGCGGTGTCTAAAACCCCGGGAAATCGAGGCCCAGGTCGCCACATATCACCTTCGCGGCGTTGCGTCCGGGCGCCATGGTGACGCCGGAGCCCGGGTGGCTGCCGGCGCCGCAAAGATAAAGGTTGGGAATCGGCGAGCGGTAGGACCCAAGCTCCGGAATGGGCCGCATACCGCCGATCTGATAGGGCAGATAGGCGCCATGCTGATGCGTGCCGTGAACGGCGCTGATTAGACGGCGCTCATAGTCGAGGGGCGACTGCACCGCGCGGGCGGTGATGCGCTCGCGCAACCCTGGCAGAAACTCATCGGAAAGCCGGTCGATGACCGCGTCGGCATAGGTATCCTTGATCTCGTCCCAATCGGTGCCGCGGATATTGCCCGAGGCGTCGCCCGTCACCCGATAGGGCACGAAATGCACGATGAACTTCATCAGACCGCTTCCCTCCGGCGCGCGGCTCGGATCGATGCCCGCCTCGTTGATGGCCCCAATCATGGGCCGTTCTGGGAGAAGTTCGGCGCGGGCTTGGGCGAAGGTGTCGGCGAGATCGTCGAGCGTTCCGCCGATATGGACATAACCGGCTCGATCCGCCGCTTCGCCTGCCCGGTAAGGCACCGGACGGTCGAGCGCCACATAGATGCCGAAGAAGGATTGACCCCATTCATAGTCGCGGATTTTCGCGGCGACGACATCGCCCACTTGCGCCGCGCCGAGCAGGTCGAGCACGAGATGGCGCGGATCGACATTGGCGGCGATGACCCCGTCGAACTCGATCGTCTCGCCGGACTCGAGGCGGACGCTTGCGGCTCTGTCCTTCGCCACGGTAATCCCGCTCACGCCAGCGCCGGTGCGGATCTCGCCGCCATGCGCCTCGAGCTCCTTGACCAGCGCGCGGGAGACATTGTGCATGCCGCCTTTGACGATGCTGACGCCGACGTCCTGCACCGCGGCAGCAAACAGCCAGGCGAAATTGGCGCCAAGCTCGTCGTCCGGAGCGAGCGCAGCATGGAGCGCACAGGAGGCGAAGAAGCTCTTAATCTCGGCCGATCGAAACTGCTCCTCGACCCAGGACCGCGCGCTTTGAAATTGGAAGCGGTACCGATCGACCTCGCCAGGCGCCGAGAACGCCTCGGCTAGCGACGGCGGCGTGGTGTTCATGCCGGCCACGATGGCAGGTTTTTCGGCAACGTAGCGCCGATAGAGCGCCCGCCAGGCCTCGGCATCTTCCTGCGAGAATGCCGCCATGCTGCGGCAAGTGGCTTCGACATCGCGACCGATGGCGAGGCAGCGCCCCTCGGGAAACACCTGGGCCCAGTTCGGAGCCGGCGTGATCAGCTCCAAGCCGTGTCGCTCAAGCCCAAGCTCGGCCGGAGCGGCGTTGAGCTTGGCGACGAGATAGCCGCTGGCATGGACGTCGGAGAGGAAGCCGGGTGCGGCGATCTCCTCGGAGATCGTCATGCCGCCATAGGTCGAATAGCGCTCCAGCACGAGGACCTTGAGACCGGACCTGGCAAGATAGCAGGCGCAGGTTAGGCCATTGTGCCCGGCCCCGATGACGATAGCCTCGTAGGGGCCGGGCATGCCGCCTCGCGGACCGCTAAGCCGGCGGCGTGCCGATCACGACCCGCTTGGCTGCGACTTGCCGGTGAACAGCGTGCCGTCGGTATCGGTGATGGCGACGTCGAGCTCGTTATCGGCGCCGCGACCGAAGGTAAAGCGGAGATTGGGATTGGTGGAGAGCGAGAACGTGCTCTTCATGTCGAACACGAGCTCGCCGTCGCGCTTCACGGTCATCTCCTTGACGAACCGCGCCGGGATGTACTTGCCGGTATTGATGTCGAGCTGCATGCCGTTGCTATTGGGGTGCTTGATCATGATTTGGGCGTCGAACAGCGGCGCGGTCGAGAGCGCCGGCGGGAAGGTCTTCACGATCAACTTGCCGAGATCGACATTCTCGCTGTCCGGGTCCTTGGCCTGCATCGCGGCGCAGCCGCCCGCGGCCTGGATGAACTTGGTCGCCATGTGCAGCTTGCCGTCCTCGGTCTCGAGAATGGCGCGGATATGGGAGAAATTGTCGACGCGCACGCGGGTTGACACCGACCGCTCGCCGCCACTGCCAGCAGCGGGGCCAAAGGCGAATTTGGCCACCACCGGATCCGGGTTCTTATCGATGATCAAGGTCAGCGATTTGAGATTGTCTTTGACCGCGGGAGGCACGCGGACGGTGATGGGGACGATGGCCGCATCCTCGGCGGTGCCCGGAGAATCGAGCACGACGAAGCCGTCCTCCGCCGTAATGGTGCGGTCGCCGAAATTCGTCTGCTTCAAGGTCGGCCAGATATCCTCATCCGCCTTGGCCGCCGGCGCAGTCAGGATGAGGAGCGAAACGGCAAGTGCCGCAATCCCAAGCGTGGGGCCAATGCGATAGGCATTCGCGATCATGGCGTGATCCTCCTCAATTCGTGTCCGGCAGAGCATATCATTCCCATTCGAGTTCGGCGAAGGCCGCGGTGACGTTGCGGACATGATATTGGTCGAACAGCTTCCAGGCGTCGCGCTCCTCGAAGCCGGCGGTCTTCGTCGCTTCGTCTAAGGTCTTGCCTTCTTTGATTAATTTACGGACATCGGCGGCGATTGCCCCGAGATAATGCTGCTCGGGGTCGAAGGCTTCGGGCAGTTCCATGGTGTGCGGCCCATGGCCCGGAACGACGCGGGCGACCTTCCTCCGCTTCAGATCGTCGATGACGGCGAGCCAGCCCTTGATCGAACCGTCGAGCGTCGGCAGATGCCCGGCGAACAGGAGATCGCCGAGGAACAGGGTGTTGGTCGCGCTGTCGGTGACGATGAGGTCGTTGTCGGTGTGCGCGGTCGGCTGCGTCTCGAGTAGAAGCGTGCGGCCGCCGAGATCGAGCGACAGTTTGTCGTCGACGGTGAGGGTCGGGAGGACAATCTCGATACCCTCGAAGGCCTCGGGCCCGAGCATCGTCTTGTTGATCATGAGATAGCGCTCGGCTCTGGCGCGGAGCCCGCGCTCGAGCTTGCGGTTGGCGACGAAGGCCGGATTGTCGTCCTTGAACGCCGCGTTGCCGAAGACGTGATCCGGATGCATATGCGTGTTGATCACGTAGCGGATCGGCTTGTCGGTGACGTCGCGGATAGCGCTGCGCAACTGCTCCCCGACTTGAGCGCTGCCCAGGGTGTCGATCACCGCCACGGCCTCGCTGCCGACGACGAAGCCGGCATTGGCCATGTCCCCGCGATTCTCCGGAGATTGAAGCTCGTAGCGGCCCTGATGCACGAACACGCCAGGCGCGATCTCGCTCACCTCGAGCGAGCCCGCCGATGGCGCGGCGGCATAGGCTGGCAGGTGCCGGAACAAAGGCACGGCCGCGAGCGCAAGCCCGGCGCGCAAAAAATCCTGCCGCGAGATCCGCGGCGGTTGCCGCTTATCTTTTCCAGACCAACCCTTGTCGCTCATGCACAAAACGCTGTCTCGCTTGCTCGGCCCTGCCGGTGGGAAGCCCTTCCGTTGTCCACAGGATCACCCCAAGAGGCAAGCCTGCCCGGGGCGCGATCGCCGGGGCCTGCAGGCGGTTTTGGGCAAGAATGGCTGAATTGCAGGCCTTGATATGGGCCTGCTTCACGGAAGGTTCAACGGGCGCTCCCCGTCCGCCAGTTCATGGTGGCGGTTCCCGCGTTCTGGGACTAACCTCTTGGGGTTCGGGGGAAACGCACATGCACGGACGCTCCTTCGTCTCCGTCCTTGTTGCTGGTGAACTTGCCCTGGCGTTTGCGGTCTCGGTCCCGGTGACGGTGGTGCCCGAGCACTTGGCGGCGGCAGAGCAACCTGCTGCACCCGCCGAGCCTGTCCCCGCAGACATTACCGGCGCGCTGCCGCCGAGCGCCGTCGCCCCGGCACCGCCCGCTACGGATGGCACGTCGCCCCAGCCCGCCGGTTCTTCCGCCCTCGACGCGGCCGATCCGTCCCAGCTCAGCGCCGCGGCGTCTCCGGCGCCGGCAGCCGATGCCGTGGTCACCAGAATCAGGCTCAATCTCGCCGACACCTCGTCGCGGAAGGGTGCTGCGGCAACGGATGTGGCGGCGGTGCAGGCTTTCTATGCGGAACGAAGCGAGGCCGCGGTGTGGATCACGCCGATGGGCTTCTCGGCTAAGGCGCAAGCGGCCATCGACGAGATCGGGGAAGCAGATGACTGGGGACTGTCCGCCCAGGCGTTCAAACTGCCGCCGGCGGGGGCCCTGCCGGCGACGATAGAAGCGCAGGCCGAAGCCGAGATCGCGCTGCAACTCGCCATTTTGCAATATGCGCGCTTTGCCCGTGGGGGCCGCGCCAATCCCTCGAGTCTCAGCAAGCTCATCGACCAGAGCCCCTCCTTCCGCGAGCCGAAGGCGGTGCTGGTCGAGATCGCCACCTCGGACGCGCCAGACGACTATCTTCGCTCGCTCCATCCCAAGCATGAGCAGTTCCATTTCCTGCGTCAGGCGCTGCTCAAGGCCCGTGGCGCTGGCGACGGCGCCAAGAAGAACGGCAATGAGCGCGACATCCAGCTGATCCTCATCAACATGGAGCGCTGGCGCTGGATGCCCGAAGACCTTGGCCGCAAATATGTGCAGGATAATGTTCCGGAGTTCATGCTGTACGTGGTCAAGGACGGGAAGCCGATCCACTCAGACAAGATCGTGGTCGGCCTGCTCCGTTATGCGACGCCGATCTTCTCCGCCGACATGCGCACCATCGTGTTCAATCCCGAATGGACGGTACCGCCGACCATCGTCAGGGAAAATCTGCTCCCGAATCTACGCGGTGGTGGCAGCTGGTTCGGCGGCGGCAGTTCGGTGCTGCGGGAGCACGGTCTCAAGGTCAAATATAACGGCCGCACGGTCGATCCCGGCAGCATCAACTGGAGCAGCGTGAACATGGCCAAGATCGCCTTCGTTCAGGCGCCGGGTCCGACCAATGTGTTGGGCAAGCTGAAATTCCTCTACCCCAATAAGCACATCGTCTACATGCACGACACGATCAAGCCGAATCTGTTCAAGAGCGCGGTGCGTTCGGAGGGCCATAATTGCATCCGCATGGAGAAGCCGAGCAAGCTCGCCGAAATCCTGCTGGTCGAGGATAAGGGGTGGGACGCAAAGAAGGTGCAGGACCTCGTCGCCAAGGGCTATGACAGCGCCGTCAATTTGGATCACCCGATCCCGGTGCACACCACCTATTTCACCGCCGTGGCCGATGCGGACGGCAAAGTGACACGCTTCGCCGACATTTATGGCCTCGACAAGAAGGTGGCGCCTGCAATTCTCGGCAAGACGCTTCCGGCCGAGCCACCGCCTCCGGCGGAGGCAGCGGCGGAGACGAATACCGAGACCGCTCAGAGCACGCCGAACACCGCCGCCAACGCTCGTGCCGCGGACTCAACCG
>JBAUEK010000005.1:0-5669 GCA_049678565.1 Methyloceanibacter sp.
GCATTCATCACCGGCCAGTCGCCCATGCGCACCGGCCTGACCAAGGTCGGATTGCCCGGTGCACCGGAAGGCATGAAGAAAGAGGACCCGACCATCGCCGGGCTGCTTAAGGCGCAGGGCTACGTCACCGGCCAGTTCGGCAAAAACCACCTCGGCGACCGCGACGAGATGCTGCCGACCAATCACGGGTTCGATAAGTTTTTGGGAAACCTCTATCATTTGAATGCAGAGCAGGAGCCCGAGCATCCCGACTACCCGAAAGACCCGGCGTTCAAGGAGAAGTTCGGACCGCGCGGGGTGATCCACTCCTGGGCGCAGCCTGACGGCACACAAAAGATCGTAGACACCGGCCCACTGACCATAAAGCGCATGGAAACAGTGGACGAGGAAGTCACCACCGAGGCGCTCAACTTCATGGACAAGGCCGTCAAGGACGATAAGCCGTTCTTCGTCTGGTGGAACAGCACCCGTATGCACATCTGGACGCACCTCAAGCCTGCGTCAGTGGGCAAGACCGGTCTCGGCGTTTACGCCGACGGCATGGTCGAACACGACGCGCTGGTGGGCCAGTTGCTCGCCAAGCTCAAGGAACTGGGCGTGGAAGACAACACCATTGTCATGTACTCCACCGACAACGGCGCGGAATTTTTCTCCTGGCCCGACGGCGGGACCACGATGTTCCGCAACGAGAAGGCCACGCAATGGGAGGGCGGCTTCCGTGTTCCGACCATGATCCGCTGGCCTGGCGTCATCGAGCCCGGCACGGTCATCAACGACATCGGCGCGCATGAAGACATGCTGGCCACGCTGCTCGCGGCGGCAGGTGATCCCAATGTGAAGGAAGAGCTGCTGAAGGGTAAGAAGGTCGGCGACATGACCTACAAGGTCCATCTCGACGGCTACAATCTGCTGCCCGCTCTCAAGGGAGAGGCCGAATGGCCGCGACAAGATTTCGTCTACTGGACCGACGACGGCAACGTTGCCGCGCTGCGTTACAAAAACTGGAAGGTCACATTCCTGAAGCAGAACGCCGAAGGAATTGACGTCTGGAGAAAGCCATTCGAGGCACTGCGAGCGCCGATGCTCACCAACTTGCGCATGGATCCGTTCGAGCGCGCCGAGCATGAAAGCATCGACTATAACCATTGGTGGGTTGATCACATGTTCGCAATCGCGCCCGCCAGCGCCTATGTCGGCCAATGGCTGCAGAGCTTCCGCGAGTTCCCACCCCGCCAGAAGCCTGGCAGCTTCAACCTCGACCGCGTAATGGAGGCGATAGCCAGAGGCGCGGGCGACAAGTAACGGCTATTTGTCAGCGCCCAGCTCAGGTTCAGTATTTGGAGTGCCCGGAGGAGAACGCTATGCAATCGATCAGTTATGCGGGATGCCGCAAGCCTGCCCGATCATCCATTGGAAAACGTGTTCTGACTGTCTTGGCGGTACTGTTGCTAGCTCTCACGGTCAATGCCACAGACGTCGACAGGGCGCACAGCCAGATCCTAAAAGGCGCTCTTATCGGCGGCGGTGTAGGCGCCATCTTCGGCGGCGGCCGCGGGGCCGTCGCCGGGGCAATAACCGGTGGCGTGCTGGGGGCCCTATCAAAGCCGAGATACGGAGGAAAGCGTCGCTGGTAGACAAGACCGGCTGCATCGGTCGTTGCCAAGCCCGTGCATCCGAGACCGTTTTCATGCTGGTTGTGAAAGTTCCCTTACCTGCCAAGAAGTCTGGATCGGTGTTGCCGAGCAGGACGACCCCTTCTTTCAAGTCGTGGAATTGTTTGCCCATCATGTTCTGACGCGGCGTGAAATCGACTTCCCGGACTCAGAGGAAGTCGGCAAGGCATTCGGTGATGCGGTCGTGAAAAACTGCCTCGATGATCCAGATGAGCTGCTTTACAGTGTCGTGAGCCGGAGCCTTCGGGATACCTTGCCCGTTGAGTAACGCCCGACAGCTCTATACTGATCCTGTTTTTCGGCATCCATGGAGCGGCGATTAGAGTGGGTTTCTTCGTTGCCAATGGTCCTATCGAGAAACCGCCCACGACTAAAACGTCAAGGTTCCGGAAGCGATGCCCAGCCGAAGGTCTCTCGCGGAATCATTTCCTTGAAGATGCTGGTCCTGATGGTGTCCTGGGTTACCTTCCGATTGAAGGACTATGTGAAGCGTGTCGACCTCGGCATCACAACGCTGCTGTTGTTCATTGCGTTCAACTTCACGCTCGGCAGTGACCTACCACGGCTGGGCTATCTGACCTTTGTCGACGCCTTCATCGCCGGTACCTTTGTCATCACCGGCGCGGTCATCGTTGTGAATGTCCAGCTGCGCGTGTGGGAACTGCAAGGCCGCGAAGCCAATGCTCAGCGGCTCGATCGGATTGCGACAATGGGCTATTGGCCTGCCTATTTGCTTGGTATGTGCGCGGCCCTGCTACTAATCTAAGACACCTGTTGCGCGGCCTACGTTAAGAAGGTCTCCGGTTTGAGGTGATCCAGAGATGGCTACGCTGGTGGCGCATCGACTGACAGCAACCGGACACGGGTTTGAGGCGGGCAGAGTCGTCTCGTTCCGGGACTTCTGGTATCAACGAAATACCGCTTTGGCGTCGTGAACAAACAACGCGCGTAGCTTATCCCAAAAATCACCACCCAAGACGAACAAGCCTGCGAGTAAGAGCAAGTCGCCAACGACGGCGAAAGTGATCTCGTTGCCTTGGTAGCCGGGTATCAGTGTCCCCGCATAGGGTGTCAGCCAACCGAAGAGGATTGGAAGGACAAATATCAAGAGGCCGATCCGATAGCGGGTTCTACTGACCTCCTTCGCTGGACCGTACTTCTTCAGCAGGCCAAATAGTCGGTCCTTGATATAGGCGTAGCCATGCTTTCCCATCGCCGCAGCTGCTGCGACCAGCAGCACCTCAGCGCCAACCAGAATTCCGCCGGAAACAGAAGCAACCATCGTAGCCGAAAAGCCTGCCGCGGCCACGAGCGGTATGAACACCAAGGGTCCGAGCAGGCTGAGCGCAAACAGTGCCACGCCGAGTTTAAAACGCCAGCCGGCCACCACAGGTATTTCAGCAGCTCTCGTTGTGTTGGTCATGCTGGTAACCTCCGTCACATCCCTGATGCGCGCTTTAGCGCTGACCCAAAGCCGACTCTCTGACCAAACAATGCTGCCCAACCGCCCGAACGGCGCTTTGACTGTTGTTGGCAAATGTTTGGCACGAAAAGCTTGCCGTGGCTGCTTATTAAGCCGATAGTTTGAGTACTGGCACGCCGGAACCTAGGCGCTGACGGTAAAGACTACCGTGCCGATTACGTGCACGCCCCCTTTCCCAAAATCTCAGCACACCAGAGCATCCCCCGCGGTCCAGACCCCGCCTGTCTCAGCCTGCGAGGAATCGCTTTGCAGATAGATTAGCCAGTCAGCGAAAGTAGCGATCTAAGAGGAGAACTCACATGAATTCGATCCTTAGAAGATCCGCCCTGATAACTGGACTGTGCATGTTCGCCGCCGCTGTTGCAGGCATTCTGTCCACGACAGTGTCAGCTGGGACCGGAAACCCAGTGGGCAGCTGCTTAGCTATGCTGCGCCGGATTTTCTGCCTGCTGGTGTTTGCGCTCATCGCGCCAGCGATTGCTGCGGCCGAGGGCAACGAGACCCGCATCGCCAACCCAGCGAATCTTGAGCAGGCGAGAATCTTGGCCATCCCGTCCTATTCTTATGACGAACTAATCTCCGAACTTTTTGACGCGCAATATAAGTGCCGGAAAGCGGATTTCGACGCCGTCAAAACCAAACTTCTGGAGCAGCTCGACATAAACAAGGCGATCGCAGAACGTGAACTAGAGGCGGCTGCGATTCGCTTAGGAGTGGCGCGATTGCAGGAACAACCGCAATCCGAAGCCGTTAAGAATGAAATCGGAAGATCGCAGTATGAACGCGACGAAATGGAAAATCGACTCAGGCGGCTCGCACCCCTGCGAGATTTCATAGAAAGCCTAGAATATTCGGAATGCCAGACACAACGGCCTGACCACCAGCAGGCCCGTGCGATCGACAATTTTTATATTGCGATGGGCGTTGAGCGTGTCGGCTGCGGTGCAGATACATGCCCGGATGACGTGATCGGAGGATATGACTGGTCTACCTGGCCGGAACTGGGCCAGAAATTCTCGGATTTGTTGATCTACCAGCGCATCTGCGATGAAGCGGGCTTCAACAAACACAGAGTGGATATGACAACCTCGTTGGAGGGGGAGAAAACCCGATCAAACGAGGCGCAGAAAGCCCTTACGGCCCTGGAAAAGATCGTTTTCGTTCCTTGCGCCAAGCCGAAGCCGCGGATCGCGACGACCGGGCAGACACCGTCCACGACCACGAACGGGCAGAAACCGACCACGACCACGACCGGGCAGAAACCGTCCACGACCACGACCGGGGACGCACCGACTGGCAACGCACCGGAGCCGGAGCCCGCGAGGGATGATGAACCTCTGCCCGGTCTAGACGACAAGCCACTCCCGCGGCTGGACGATGCCTCTGATCCTGGCAATGCCGTGCTCGACATTGCGATAGAGCAACCCAAGCCCTGCAACGTTGGCCAGGATTGCCAATTCGATTTCACCATCCGCAATAAGGGAACGGGCACTTATCAGGGCCCAGTTTTCTTCGAGGTCGCGATACCGGGAAATTGGACCCCTATTGCGGCGGATATCTCTAAGGATTGGTTTTGCGCCTCCACGACTACTGGCAAGAACTTTTGCTGGGCGGATGTCAATATTGGAGCGGATACCGTCTCGGGGTGGACGAGTACTTTCAAGTTGCCGCGCTCCGTGAAGGCCGGCGCGGCCACATGCGTGAACCTGATGGACATCGATTTCGATGAGCAAGGACGCACCACTGCGCTGATATCGGCGCTGCAGCTCGGCCTTTCCCGGGAAGGCTATAAGATTGACCGCATCGACGGCATTGTTGGTCCCAAAACAGACGCCGCCCTGGATGCCTATTTCAAGGATAACTTGGAGGATGCTGGTCGTTTGGGAATCATCCCCCAGGCAGAAGAGGAACTTCGTCGCAATGAGTTTGTGTTCGAGGGGTTATATGGCAAAAATCTGGACTGGTTTAGATCTCGCCGTAAGCCCGGCGCCGCATCTGGCGAGCTGGCGGACCCGTCGCAGCTGCATTGCGGCAAACTTGCACTGACGCAACCTCCCGAGGCTCAAAAAACCAACCGCAAAACCACTAGCAAAACCAACCGCCAACCCGCTAGCAAAACCACTAGCAAAACCACTAGCAAAACCAACGAGAAAAAAACAAC
Organism: Methyloceanibacter sp.; assembly: GCA_049678565.1. Taxonomy (GTDB): domain Bacteria; phylum Pseudomonadota; class Alphaproteobacteria; order Rhizobiales; family Methyloligellaceae; genus Methyloceanibacter. The sequence continues at coordinate 5,318 of JBAUEK010000005.1, forward strand.
CGGGAAAAGTTCTGGCAAGATATTGAACCCCGCCGTCATCGAACTTGGCATTGGCATTGGCAGCGGACTGGCGGGTGGACGTGGATCGTCGGGAAAAAACCGCAAAAACCAAAACAATAAAAATTGGAATAACTAGTCTAGAGCAGATTTACCTGACATTGATGGGCTCGAACCCGAATCGCCGACTACCCTCGGAGCCGCTCTCTTTAATGTCCGGAATTGGCAGATTTTGTTGATTTAGTCGGCTGGCAGCGGATTTACCGGTGTCTGCTGGTATCAGAAGCTGACGTTTTCGTTCCCGCCCTAGGCCTATGCCTTGGCGGGCCTGGATTTGCGGGCGCTTTTTGGTTTT
>JBAUEK010000006.1:0-2026 GCA_049678565.1 Methyloceanibacter sp.
AACCTGGCCGAGGCCGTGCGGGGGCTCACGCTGTTTGACGCGGCGCGGTCATGCGACACCGCTTGGACCCCGAAGGAGGCGTTCGCCGGCGGCGGCAAGGCCTGCTAGTCCACCGCATCCATGCGCTCAGGCTCGGGCACACGCTTGCTCTGGGGCGGCTCGGCGACCGGCTGGCGCGGTCCGAGAACCATGCCCTCGTCGTCCCGCATGCGGAACAGCCAGCCCATCAAGGGCACGAGCAGAAAATCGGGCACGAAGCGCACGGCGAGCGCGTTCAAGGGGTTCATCAGCCCCGGCAGGATCACCGGGCGGCCACGCTTGAACCGCGCATAGGCGATCTTGGCCACCTGATCGGGGGTCATGGGCGGGAACAGGAACAGGTAACGTGAATTCTGCGTTCCCGCCTTGGAATGGAAGCCGGTCGAAACCACGCCCGGGGCCACGACCGAAACCTGAACGCCGGTCCCCATCGTCTCCCAGGCAAGCGCCTTGGTGAAGGACAGCACGAAGGCCTTGGACGCGGCGTAGATGGCCTGATAGGGCACCGGCATATAGCCCATCATCGACGCGACATTGAGCACGCCGCCGCGCCCGCGCGCCAACATGCCGGGGAGAAAGCGATGCGTCAGATCGACCACCGCGCGCACGTCGAGGTCGATCAGGCGGCGCACGGTGGCCGGATCGACGTCCTGAAAGAAGCCCGACGACATGATGCCGGCATTGTTAACGAGGATGTCGGCGTAGAGACCGAAGCGCCGCAAAGCCTGCTCGACGCCGGCGCAGCCCTCCGGCGTGCTGAGATCTTGCGCCGTGACCTTGACTTCGATCGGGTGGGCCCCGGACAGCTCTGCCGCGGTTCGCGCCAGCTTCGCCTCGTCGCGGGCGACGAGGACCAGGTTATGGCCATCACGCGCGAACTCCTCGGCGAAGGCGCGGCCGATGCCTTCGGTCGCCCCGGTGATAACCACGGCGGGCGAAGCAAGGTTTGGGTCCGAGCTCGGTTTGATAACATTCATTGTCTGACTAAGCCCTGAAGCCGGTTACCGTTCCCCGCCCCCCCGCCGCAAACAAGCGGAACCCGCGGTGAAAAGCAAACTTTCACCCGATCACCGGCGGGATCCAAATGGGGAGCGGTTTCGGGCCATCGTCGCCGTAACGACACCGGACGGGTTGGTAGTGGGAAGCCCGCCCACTCGCGGGCTAGAATACGCGAAGAGCCCCCATAGGGGCGAGCCTCAATTGCCGTTGGGAATCACCGAAATGCGTCAGCCTCGGTCTCGCTACCGCCTTATTTCCCTCCTTTTCGGCGCCGTGCTGTGGTCCGGGCCCGCGGCCTCGGCCCCCAGTTTGGCGGAGGCCATCGGCAAGGCCGATGCCAAATATCTTGGCGCCGAGGAGGTCGTGGCCAAAGGCGACGCGCCCCGGATCGAGGGCGGCAGCGGCGAGGAGGAGACGGAACCGACCGACCAGGAGATCGCGCAAGGCAATGTGAGGGTGACGCTGACCTACAAAGAGAGCAAGACCGAGGAGGGCGAGACCGAGCGCGTTCCCGTGGTCACGGTCTTCGCCGATGGCGAGCAGGTCGCCCAGATCGAGGGCGAGTCCATGGGCTCGTTCGACCCTCCGGTCAGCGTCCAGATCGCGGAGGTCGATCCGGCCAATGCCAGCCCGGAAGTCGTGGTGTCCTTCTACACCGGCGGCGCCCATTGCTGCTCCGACACCAAACTCATCACCAGCAACAAAGACGGTTCCAGCTGGCAGACGGTTGAGATTGGGCAATTCGACGGTGGCCCGTTGCTGGCGACCGATCTTGCCGGTGACGGGCGCTATGTGTTCGAGACCCGCGACAACGCCTTTCTCTATGCTTTCGGCTGCTATGCCTGCTCGACGGCCCCGCTTAGAATCCTCGCGGTCGAGGATGGAGAGGTGAAGACTGTGAGCGGCGACCCCGCCTACCGGCCGGTGCATGAGGCCTATATGGGGAACATCATCATCAACGCCGTGCCCGAGGAGGACGTGAACGGCT
>JBAUEK010000007.1:0-4782 GCA_049678565.1 Methyloceanibacter sp.
GTCTTCAGATATTGCTTGGGGATGATCATGTCGGTGTCGACATTGATCATCGGCAGCGGCGCGGCGATGCCGGTGAGCGTGGTGAACTTTTCCATAGCCGGTCCTGACGTTGCGGAATTCCCCTCTCTTTAGCCATTGCCGACGCCGCTGGCCAGGGGCGCGGCGGCCGTCGCCACATCTTCGCTTTTCAGTTCGGAGGGCCCGGACTAAGGTCCGGAGCCCAACGGAGGCGAGGGAGCTTCAGGCGATGGCGGAAACGGTGGTTTATGAAGCGCATCCGGCGATGTTCCGCGCCCACCCGTTCTATTTCGTGCTCTCGGTGCTGCTGATCGCCGCCTTCGGCCTCGGCATTCTCATTCTGCTCTATTGGTACATCAAGACCCGGGCGACGACGCTCATCGTCACCGAGCATGAGCTGATGTATGAGAAGGGAATCCTGAGCAAGGACCGCCTGTCGGTGAATCTCAGGCATGTCCGCTCGGTCTATGTGGCCCAAAGCTTCATCCACCGCATCCTCGGCGTTGGCACGGTCCAGGTCTCGACCGCGGGCGACGAGCCGGAATTCACCATCATGGATATGCCCGATCCCCATGCCATCCGCGAGGCGATCTCCCGCGCCCAGGAGCAGCAGGCGGATCGCGACTAGGAGCTGGCGATGGCAGGGCATGGGGACCAGCACGACCGGACAGAGGCGAAGAGGCTGTTCGTTGCCGTCGCCCTCGCCGCGGTGCTGCTGATCGCGATGGGCGGCGCCGCTCTCTATTACATTGCCGGCTGGTTCGGCGGCTCGGACCCGTTCGCCGGCGGCCTCGACCTGAAGGGGGCGGCGATCATCGCCTTTGGCGTCTCGCTCGCCGTGATCCTGATCATGACCATCGTGTCGGGCGGCGACGCCATCTTCGGCGAGCTGCCCTTCACCATCGCAGGGTTTTTGGTCTTCTTCGTCGTGTTCTGGCTGATGATCGCCTGGATCTTCTAGCCGGCTTTATTGCGGCGCCAAGGTCTGTGCCATCGGTCTCGAGTTCGACTGCGCCGGTGCGGCGGTCGCGGCCTGGGTCGTGCCGCTCTCGATCAGCTTGGTGTAATATTTGCGCATGGTCTCGCAGCGCTGCGGGCCCGGCGGATGCACCCAGTCACCCTTCAAGGTCGAGATGAAGGTGCAGATGTCTTCCATCCCCACGGCGTCGAGCCAGCCCCATTTGACGCCGCGCCTGATAGCGAACAAATCGGCCTTGGTCTCGTCGGCGCCGATGAACTGGTGCCCGCATTCATGGCTGTAGATATAGAGCTTCACCGCCGTGGTGAGGCCGGTGATCTTCTTGGTGTTGAGGATCAGAAATCCGGGAAAGGCGCCGCCCCAGCTGTCGAAATTGGAATTGAGCACCGTCGGCCGCTTGCCGCAATTGACGCCCCTGCCGTCGATCTTCAGCGCGCCGTGGCCGATGAGCTTGGCCTCGGGGCCGGCCTGCTGCAAATATTCCTCGAGGGTCGGCCCTTTGGTGGTCGAGCCTTCGACAAAGGTCCATTCCTGGGCGCTGACCGGGGTTGGCTGGACCGCCAAAGCCCCGAAAATCAAGGCGCCGAGCAACGCCGCCAAAGAAGCCCTGGCCGATGAATTCCTCATGGTTCGCAGCTTACGAGCGGCAAGGGTTTTGCGCAATCCGCCTTGATTCCAAGCCATCTAGTAGTCCCGTGCGGTGACGCCCTTCTTGGCGAAACATTGGTGGAGCTGATTGCAGCGCTCATTGGGGTCCGGATGCACTGGGCCATGGCCGGCGATGTTGAACGCGGCGCAGATGTCATTGAGGGCCTGGTCGTTGAGCCAGCCTTCGCGCCGCGCCCGGCGCATGGCGTAGCAATCCGCCGCGTTCTCGCTCGGGCCGTACAGGATGTGGCCGCATTCATGATAGTAGATCAGCCATTGCACCTGGCGCGGAAGGTCGCCCAGGGCCTGCATGTTCAACATGATCACCGTGGATGAGGCGGCGAAGCCCTCGAAATCCCTGAGCAGGGTCTGGGTGCTGCCGCAGGACAGGCGCCGGCCGGCGATCACCAGGCGCCCCGCGGGGACGAGCTTATCCTTCTCGACGCCTAGAGCTTGACGCTCCGGGGCGGCGATGACGAGCGTGAGCACAAGCGCAAAGATAGCCCTTGAGAGGGCAGCCGGCCGCATGATGTTTTCCTTTTGCTGCCCTTCGCGCGCTGTCCGCGCGCCCCGCGCCAGTCTGGAGGGGCGGCGGAGCCCCCGTCAACGCCAAATACCGCCTCTGTCCGACGGTGAAGCGGGCAGCCCCGAATCGGCGGAGCAGTGTCACAATTCTCAAAACTGCGTGATTGCAATGCGGATAGCGTAGCCCACCTCGCTCCCGTGGCATCCAATGATGGCCATAGCGGGTCTCCGCCGTGGCTCTCTGGCAACAGAACGGAGCTATAACGGAGCTATGAGGATGGAACGACTGGCATCGACTCTTCCTCTACGGCATGTCCGGCTCGGCGCAATCGCCGTGCTGCTCGCCCTCGCCGTGGCCATGCCGCAAGCGGGTGCGGTCGAGGACATGAGGTCATTCAGCAGCGGCAAAAAATCCACGAAATCGAAGAGCTGTCCGAAGGGCGAGCGCTACAGCCAAAAGAAGCGCGGTTGCATCAAGACAAGTTGCGGCACCGGCCGGGTGTGGAGCGGTGAGGCCGAGGCCTGCCTTGGGAGCCACGCGGCGGCCTTGACCGACGAGGATCTCTATTTGGGCGCGGGCGACGACGTCCTCGATGGCCGCTATGCCGACGCGCTCGATCTCCTTGGCCGCATCGCCGACAAGCGCCAGGCAAAGGTGCTCAATTTGACCGGCTATGCCACGCGCAAGCTCGGCGATGTCGACCGGGGCATCGACTATTACCACAAGGCGCTCGCGCTCGATCCCGGCTACACCAAGGCGCGCCAATATCTCGGCGAGGGATATTTGCAGAAGGGCGACGTGGCGAAGGCGGAGGCGCAGCTCGACGAAATCGCCGATCGCTGCGGGGGTCCTTGCGAGGACTATACTCTTCTTGCCAACGCGATCGTGGCCCACGTCACCGGCGGGGAGAGCGGCGACTGGTAGGCGCAAGCAGGCGTTAGAACATTCCGTTCGAATTGGCGGCCATGTCGGGGACGATCTGCAGCACGTCCCAATGCTCGACGATCTTGCCATCGCCGTCCAAGCGGAAAATGTCGATCGCCGCCCAGACATGGTCGCCCGGAAACTCCTGCCGGCAATGCAGCACGACGTAGTCGCCTTCGGCGATGGCGCGCTTGAACTCGACATGCATGCCGGGATAGTCGCGCGCGGTTTTCTCGAAATAGTCGATAAGGCCCTGCTTGCCGGTGGCGACGCCGGGATTGTGCTGGATGTACTCGGCACCGGCGTAGCGCTCCATGGCTTCGCGCGGGCGGCCCTGGTTGAAGGCGAGATCGTAGAAGGCGATCACATTCGCTTTGTTGCGCTCGAGATTTGGCATTGATCCATCCCGCCTAGGGTGCGGCCTCGGCTTCGATGTGCTCCATATCGCTGTCGGAAAGGCCGAAATGATGGCCGATCTCGTGCACCAGTACATGGGTGACGATCTGCCCGAGGCTGTCCTCGTGCTCGGCCCAATAATCGAGGATCGGCCTCCGGTAGAGAAACACCATGTCGGGCATGCCGCCCGGATCCATCACGCTTTTTCGCGCCAGATCGACGCCGGCATAGAGGCCGAGCAGGTCATAGGGGGAGTCGATGCCTAAATCGTCGAGCACCTCGTCGAGGGGGAAGTCCTCGACGCGGATGAGAAGATCGCCGGTGAGCTGGCGGAAGCGGGCCGGCAGCCGCCGATAGGCCGCCGCCGCGATCGCATCGATCTCGGCCAGAGACGGGGCCTGGGCGCGGGCCCAATCGGCGCTGGTGGCGCCGGCGACATCTGGTGCTGAGCGCTTGGTCATCTAGCCCGGCTTTCGTGCCAGGACGATCCCCTCCTGCAGGGTGAAGACCATGCCGGCCTCCGTCCCGCGGGGCTTGAGGAAATCCTGCAACGGGGATTGGCGGAGCAGCGTCTTCAGCCGCGCGATGGTGGGCTCGTCGCAGCGCATGCGCGTCACCCAAGGCGTGAACTCGATGTCCTGGTCCATGTGCTCGCTGCTCACGCCGTCGAAGCCGGCCTTGCCCAAGAGGCCGCGCCATTCGCCGAGACCGAGGCAGCGGACGTGGCTCGGATCGCGCAATTTCTCGAAGCGATTATAGGCGGCGGCCCAGCGCTGGATCTCCACCGTCGATAGCTCAGGCAAAATTTCACGATCGGGCGAGAGATTGTCGACGAGCGCCAGCCGGCCCTTCGGCATCAGCACGCGCAAGGCTTCGGCGGCGAAGGCGGCGACGTCGGCGAAATGATGCGCCGCGAGCCGGCAGGTGACGAGGTCGAAGCTCATATCGGGAAAGGGCAGGTCCTCGGCCTGGGCGCGGATGGTCTTGACGTTGCCGAGTCCCCGCGCGGCGGCGAGCTTCTTGGCCTCGGCCAGCATGGTATCGGTGATGTCGCTGGCGGTGACCTTGGCCACGTGTGGGGCAAAAGCGAACGCGGTGTGACCGGCGCCGGTGGCGACATCGAGCACGCGCCAGCCCTTTTCAGGTGCGACAAGTTCAACTAGGCGGGCGAGGCTTTCGCCCTTGGCATGAACCGAGGAGGTGGCGTAGTCGGCGGCGGCCGCCCCGAATTTCTGCTGCGCCAGCGACTTCGTCTCGGGGGATATCATCCTGCCGCCTATCTCGGCGATGA
>JBAUEK010000008.1:0-18891 GCA_049678565.1 Methyloceanibacter sp.
TCGTTCATCACGGCCGCGATCGCCTCGTCCTCGAAGCTCTCATGCGCCATGACGTGGCACCAATGGCAGGCGGCATAGCCGACCGAGAGCAGGATCGGTTTCTTCGTCCGCTTGGCCTCGGCCAGCGCCTCCGGCCCCCAGGCCCACCAATGCACCGGATTGTCCCGGTGCTGGAGCAGATAGGGGCTGGTCTCGCGGCTCAAGCGATTCTGGCTTGGCTGGCTTTTGCCTTGGACATCTGTCATCGGGCCTCCAATCGCGTTTAGGATACCGGACTAGTTCCGCGGTCCTAACCTGTAAAGCGAGGGCGAATTGGCGTGACGACGTCACCGGATACCATCTGCGCGCTGGCAAGCGCGTCTGGCCGGGCAGGGGTCGCGGTGATCCGCATCTCGGGGCCGGCCGCGGGCGACGCCTTGCGTGCGCTCAGTGCGCCGTTGCCGCCGCCACGCCACGCCAGCCTGCGCAAGCTGCGCCATCCGGAGAGCGGCGATCTCCTCGATCGCGGCCTGGTGCTGTGGCTGCCGGGGCCGGCGAGCCTCACCGGCGAGGACGTGGCCGAACTGCATGTGCATGGCGGCCGCGCCGTGGTCGGGCGGGTCATCGGCGCCTTGCTCTCGGTCGAACATGTGCGCCTGGCCGAGGCCGGCGAATTTGCGCGGCGCGCCTTCGAGAACGGCAAGCTCGATCTGACCGAGGTCGAGGGTCTCGCCGATCTGATCGCGGCCGAGACCGAGGCGCAGGCGCGCCAGGCGCTGAGCCAAGCCGAAGGCGGGGCGCGGACGCTGTATGAGGGTTGGCGCGAGGCGCTGGTGAAGGCGCAGGCGCTGGCCGAGGCTTCGCTCGACTTCGCCGACGAGGCCGATGTCGCCGCCGATGCCGTCACGCAGGCAGACGCCGTGGTCGCGACTCTTCTCGCCGACATCTCCCGCCATCTTGCCGATCGCCGCGGCGAGCGCCTGCGCGATGGCTTCCGCGTCGTCATCGCCGGTACGCCGAATGCGGGCAAGTCGAGCCTGTTGAATGCGCTCGCGCGCCGCGACGCTGCCATCGTGTCGGAGGAAGCGGGGACCACCCGCGACGCGATCGAGGTGCATCTCGACCTGCGGGGATTACCGGTGGTCGTCACCGACACCGCTGGTCTTCGCCAAGCCGAAGGCGCGGTCGAGGCGGAAGGGATCAGACGGACTCTGGCGCGGGTCGAGGAGGCCGATCTCGTGCTCTGGCTGGTCGATGCCACCGCGCCGCAATGGCAGCCCGATTTTGGGAATTTGAGCGAATTTTCATCGCTTTTACCCGTATTGAACAAGATCGATTTGGTGCCGTCGGTGCCTGTCGCCGGCGGCGTGGCGCTGTCGGCCAAAAGCGGGGAGGGGGTGGCTGAACTCGTTGATTTACTTGCGGAAAAAGCCGAGGCGGCGCTCGCCGCAGGCGAGCCCGCGATCATCACCCGCGCCCGCCATCGGGCCGAGCTCGTAGCCGCCCAGGAGGCCCTCCAGCGCTATCAACAGGTCCGGGCCGGGGCGGAATTCAAGGCCGAGGAGCTCCGCATCGCCGCCCGGCATTTGGGCCGCCTCACCGGACGCATCGATGTCGAGGAAGTGCTCGGCGCCATCTTCTCCGAGTTCTGTATCGGCAAGTAAGCGCCCAAGCAGCGAAGCGGTAGCGCATTGATAAAGCTCGCACTTAAGGCGCGAATCGGGTGCCCCCTTGCAGATTGATTCACGTGAAACAATCACCGCTCGCGCTTTGACGAAACACGCGGAACAGCTTAGGTACGGGCCATGAACCCGGGTTCCCGCAAGGCTTTCGACGCTAACTCCGTCCACGCTCGGTCCTTCGATGTGATCGTCATCGGCGGCGGCCATGCCGGCTGCGAGGCGGCGGCGGCAGCGGCCCGCATGGGCGCGGCCACGGCGCTGATCACCCATCGCTTCGCCACCATCGGCGAGATGTCCTGCAACCCCGCCATCGGCGGTCTCGGCAAGGGCCATCTCGTGCGCGAGATCGACGCCCTCGATGGGTTGATGGCCCGAGTTGCCGACGCCGCGGGCATCCAGTTCAGGGTGCTGAACCGGAGCAAGGGTCCGGCGGTGCAGGGCCCCCGCGCCCAGGCCGACCGCAAGCTTTATCGCCAGGCGATGCAGGCCGCGATCGGCGCCACGCCCAACCTCGAAGTGATCGAGGCCGCGGTCGAGGATTTGCTGGTCGAGCACGGTGCCGTCGCCGGCATCGTCACCGCCGACGGCCGCAATATCCGCGCTGGCGCCGTGGTCCTCACCACCGGCACCTTCCTGCGTGGGCTGATCCATATCGGTGAGCGCAAGATCCCGGCCGGTCGCATCGACGAGGCGCCGGCGCTTGGCCTCTCCGAGCGGCTCTATGGTCTTGGACTGCGCCTGGGCCGGCTCAAGACCGGCACCCCGCCTCGGCTCGATGGCCGCACCATCAACTGGGATGCGCTGCAGGTGCAAGAGGGCGACGACCCGCCGACGCCGTTCTCATTTCTGACGACCCACATTTCCACGCCGCAGATCGTCTGCCACGTCACCCACACCAATCCGGCGACCCACGCCATCATCGAGGCCAATCTCGCGCGCGCGCCGATGTATTCGGGAGCGATCGAGAGCGTCGGCCCGCGCTATTGCCCCTCGATCGAGGACAAGGTCGTGCGCTTCAAGGAGCGCGGCAGCCACCAGATCTTCCTCGAGCCCGAAGGTCTCGACGACGACACCGTCTATCCCAACGGCATCTCCACCTCGCTGCCGGAGGATGTTCAGCTCGCCTTTCTCGCCACCATCCCAGGTCTCGAACAGGCGAAGGTCAAGCGGCCCGGCTACGCCATCGAATATGACTATGTCGATCCGCGCGAGCTCACGCCCGGACTCGAAATCAAGGCGGTGCCGCGTCTGTTCCTTGCCGGCCAGATCAACGGCACCACCGGTTACGAGGAGGCCGCGGGGCAGGGCGTGCTCGCCGGAATCAATGCCGCGCGGGCCGCGGGAGGGAGCCGCGATCCGTTCATCGTCACTCGCGCCGACGGCTATCTCGGCGTGATGATCGACGATCTCGTTACCCGCGGCGTCACCGAGCCCTATCGCATGTTCACCTCCCGCGCCGAATACCGTCTGACGCTGCGCGCCGACAATGCCGATCAGCGGCTCACGCCCTCGGGGCTCACCGCCGGCTGCGTCGGGGCGGAACGCGCCGCAGCCTTCGCCGCGAAGTCGCAGGCGCTGACGCAAGGCGAAGCGCTGCTGAAGGGTCTCGCGCTGACGCCAGATGCGGCGGGGAAGCACGGCCTCAGCGTCAACCGCGATGGACGCAAGCGGAGCGCCTTCGAGCTTCTCGCCTATCCCGGCATCGACTTGGCTGCGCTTCAGCGCATCTGGCCGGAGATCGGCAAGCTTGAGGCGAACATCGCCGCACAGCTCGCGGTCGATTCGCGCTACGCCGTCTATCTCAAGCGGCAGGAGCTCGACATCGCCGCCTTCCGCCAGGAGGAAGGCGTCGCCATCCCGGGCGACTTCGCCTTTTCCGGGATCGCGGGCCTGTCGAATGAGCTGCGGCAAAAGCTGGAGCGCGACCGCCCGGCAAGCCTTGGCCACGCCGCCAGGCTCGATGGCATGACGCCTGCCGCGCTGCTGCTGCTGCTGGCGCATCTGAAGAAGGACTCGCGGTGGAAGACCGCCTAATCGCGGGCGAGGGGCAGGGACCAGGCAGAGGGCTAAAAGCCATCACCGGCCCGGACGACTTCGCCGAAGCCTTTAAAGTTCCACGTGAAACAATCCACAGGCTGATGCGCTACGACGAGCTGCTGCATGCATGGCAGGCGCGGCAGAATCTGGTGTCGGCCGCGAGCCTGGCCCAAGTCTGGGACCGCCATTTCGCCGATTCCGCCCAGATTCTGCGCTTGGCGCCCAAGGCCACAACCTGGCTCGATCTCGGCTCTGGCGCCGGCTTCCCCGGCCTGGTGATTGCTATTCTCCAGGCGAATCACGCTAACTTCCGCATGCATCTGGTCGAAAGCACCGGCAAGAAATGCGCGTTCCTGGCTGAGGTGGCCCGCGCCACCTCAGCGCCTGTGGAGATTCACTGCATGCGCATTGAAGAGCTGACGGAAAGCGCTACAAGCCCCAAGCCCGAGATCGTCACCGCGCGGGCGCTCGCACCATTGCCGCGACTGCTCGAGCTGGCCGCGCCGTGGTTCGGACCGGGGGTGAGGGGGCTGTTCATGAAGGGCCGCGACGCCGCGTTGGAAATCGAGGCCGCCAAGCAGCGCTTCGCCTTCACCAGCCGCTTGTATCCGAGCCTCACGGCCGAGGCCTCGTCCATCGTGGAGATTGGCGACTTGGCCACGCGGCGAAAGGCGAAAATGCGATGAGCCCTCCCGAACGTCGAACCCGCGTGCTCGCGCTGGCCAATCAGAAGGGGGGCGTCGGCAAAACCACGACCGCGATCAATCTCGGCACGGCGCTGGCCGCGATCGGCGAGCAGGTGTTGATCGTCGACCTCGATCCGCAAGGCAATGCGAGCACCGGGCTCGGCATCGACGAGCGCCGTTATTCGACCGCGGATGTGTTGAATGGCAAGGTGGCCTTCGCCGTCGCGCGCGTGCCCACCGCTGTTCCGGGACTGTCGGTGGTGCCGGCCACCATCGACCTCATGGCCTTCGAGCGCGAATCCATGGCGGCGTCGGGGCGGCACTATCGCCTGCGCGACGCCATCGCCTCGATGCTGGCGTCGGAAGAGCCCGGGAGCGCCACGACCTATATTCTCATCGACTGCCCGCCTTCGCTCAATCTGCTCACCGTCAACGCGCTGGCCGCGGCCGACGCCGTTCTCGTGCCGCTGCAATGTGAGTTCTTCGCGCTCGAAGGCTTGGCGCAGCTGTTGAGCACGGTCGAGGAGATCAGGGTGCGGCTCAATCCGAAGCTGCAGATTCATGGCGTGGTGCTCACCATGTACGATCAGCGGACGACCTTGGCCGACCAGGTGGTGGACGACGTGCGCCGGGTGCTTGGCGACAAGGTCTACGCCACCATCATCCCGCGCAATGTGCGGGTGGCTGAGTCGCCGTCCCATGGCAAGCCGGTGCTGCTCTACGATTACCGGTGCACCGGTAGCCAGGCTTACATTCGACTGGCGTCGGAGGTGATCGAGCGCGAACGGCGGATGCGTGCGGCGTAGCGTCAAGTGCGTTCAGAGCGGCGGCGGGGAAAAGGAGGCCATTATGGCTGCGGGCATGCATAAGATGAGGCTCGGACGGAGCCTGGCTTCGCTCATCGGCGAGGGCGAGGGACCCGATTTCGGCGAGGTCGAAGGCCAGCGCATCGTGGCGCTGGAGCAGCTCAAGCCCGGCCGGCACAATCCGCGGCGGAGTTTCTCCGAGGAGCAGATCGAGGAATTGGCGGCCTCCATCCGCGAGCGCGGCCTGGTGCAGCCGCTCGTGGTGCGCCCGGTCCGTGGCGAGCAGGAGACCTATGAAATCGTCGCCGGCGAGCGCCGCTGGCGCGCGGCGCAGCGCGCCAATCTGCACGAGGTGCCGGTGGTCGTGCGCGCGCTGTCCGATCAGGAAGCGATCGAGATCGCCATCATCGAGAACGTTCAGCGCGAAGATCTGAACGCGATCGAGGAGGCCGAAGGCTATCGGCTGTTGATGCACGGGCACGGCTATACGCAAGAGGACCTGTCTAGGGTCATCGGCAAGAGCCGCAGCCATCTTGCCAACACGCTCCGCCTGTTGAAGCTGCCGGAGAGCGTGCTTGATCTGCTGCGGACGGGCGACCTCAGCGCCGGCCATGCCCGCGCTTTGGTTGGCCGCGCCGACGCCGCGGCGCTGGCCGAGCGTATAGTTAACGAAGGGTTAACGGTGCGCCAGATCGAGGCGCTGGTTCAGCACCGTCCGGCCAAGCCCGGCAAGGCCCGGAAACCCGCCGCCAAGAACGCCGATACGCGCGCGGCCGAGAGCGAGCTGAAGGAAGCCTTGGGTCTCGACGTCGATATCCGTTCCGGCCGGGGCGAGAGGGGCGAGCTTCGCATCCGCTATACCTCGCTCGACCAGCTCGAAGACGTGCGCCACCGGCTCTTGCGCCGGCAGGGCCACCGCTAGACTCCGCTTAGGCGGCGAGGAACTCCTCTGCCCGGAACAGCGATTTGAACGGGATGCCGGCGGCGGCATAGAGCTCGCGCGCGCCCTCGTCGCGGTCGAGGATCGACAGCACGAGCGCCACGGACCCACCGGCCGCCCTCACCTCCTCCACCGCCTGCATGGCCGACGCGCCCGTCGTGGTCACGTCTTCCAGGATGACGGCGTTTCTTCCCGTCACGTTCAGACCTTCGATGCGCTGCTTGGTGCCGTGATCCTTCGGCGCCTTGCGCACGAAGAAGCCGACGAGCGGACGGCCGGCCTCGTAACTCAGCATCGCCACGGGAGCGATCATCGGCACCGCCCCCATCTCCAAGCCGCCGACGCAGTCGGCCTTCACGCCGTCAAGCTCGATGAGGATCAGTTCGGCCAGGATCGCGGCGCCTTCCGGGTTCAGCATGGTCGGCTTGCTGTCGAAATAATAAATGCTCTCCTTGCCGGAGGCGAGCGTGAAGCGGCCGCGTCTGAACGACTGCTCCCTGATGAGATCGAAAAGCCGGTTGCGCAGCTCGAGGCGTCTGCGGGCCTGGGTCATCGGCACCCTCCGCGAATGACAATCTAGCGCGCGGGTACACCGGTTTTGGCGACTCCGCAACTGTGTACGCAAACCGTCCCTTCGAACTAAGCGCGTGAACGCGCCTCCCCTCTCCAGGTCAGAGCCAGCACGAGCCGCTCGGCCATCGCGCGCTCAAGCTCTGGATTCAGGCGCGCCCGCTTGACCGCTTCTTGAATGAGCGGAAGCGAATCGAACAGCCGATTGATTCCGAGGCGGCGGCAATGGGCGATGAAGATTGGCTCGCGCTTGTAATGAGGGCGCGGTCGAAGCGACCGCACCGCCTGCTCGACGCTCGCGCCGGCGGCTTGAGCGGAGGCGGCCCGGTGCAGCTGGGTGAAGTGTCGTCCAAGCGCGGAAAGCGCGACCGAGGGCTGCGTGCCCGCGGCGGCAAGGCGGCCAAGCTGGCGGAGCGCCTTGCCGGTGTCGCCGCCGCTGACTTCGTAGACGAAATTTTCGACCGCGATCTCCGAACTGTCGCCGACGACCGCGTCGATATCCTCTGGGCCGATGCGCCCCCGTCCCGCCGCGAACAGAGTGAGCTTGGTGAGCTCGGCGCGCGACATGGCCTGGTCGGCGCCTAGCCGCGCGGTCAAATAGGCTCGGGTCTCGACGTCGATGGTCAAGCCGGCTTTGCCGAGCTCGTCGTCGATCAGGCCGGAGAGCGATTGCTCGTCGGCGTAGCAAGGAAGCGCGATGGCCGTGGCATGACCCTCGAACAATTTGCGCAAACCCGAATCGGGACGGAGCGCGCCCGCCTCCACCACCAGCGAGCCGTCCAAGGGGGCATCGAGCAGCGCCTTCAGCGACGGCACGTCGATCCGCGCCGCGGGCGCGACGCGCACCACTTTGCGCTCGGCGAACATGGGGATGGTGCGAAGCTCGACGTCGAGGCGCGCCGGATCCTCGGCGAGGTCCCTCTCGTCGATCCGGACCATCTCGGTGCCGTCCTTGCGGTTGCCGGTGAATGCGTCGGCGAGAGCGGCGGCACGTTCGGCCACGAGCCCGGCGTCGGGTCCATAGACGAGTGCCGCGCGGCATTGCGGGTCGAGCGATTTTAGCAGGCGCGGAAAGGATGCAGCCTTAAGGGCGACCATGGCGACAGAACAGGGAGACTGTGAGGGCGGTGCTCAAGCCGCCTGCGACAGGAAGGCCGCGATGCGAATCTTGATGCTCTCGGCGACCGTTCGCGCGGCCCGGTCCTCGGCATCGACGCGGGCGCGCACATTGGAGAAGATCGTCTCGAAACGCTCATAGGCCGCGCGCGAGGTCGCTTTGCCCTCGAGCAGAACCTTGCCGTCGTGGCCGATGAGTTTGAATGTCGCGTCGAGCTCATAGACCTGGCCTTTGGCGTCGCCCGAGATCTTCACCAGCTCGTTGATCACGCTTTCCTTGATGACGATGTCGAGTTTGTAATTCGACTTGTCGGGCCGGCCACCCCCACCGGTGTTCTCGAAGATGAGCTCGTTGCGCACCCTCTGGCCGACACGGCCGGGAATCGGGGTGATGTCCACCCCGGCCATGACCGCGCCCAGCCGGGACCCGCCTGCCGACGTGCCATAGAGCGGCTGGAAGCCGCAGCCGCTCAAGCCGAGCACCGCGAGCACAGCCAAGGCCGCGAGCGATGGGCTATGCCACCACATTGACGATCCTCTGCGGCACGATCACGACCTTCTTGATTTGACGTCCCCCAATGGCGCGCACGACATTTTCGAGCTGTAGCGCCGCAGCTTCAATATCTTCTTTCGCGGCGTCTCGCGCAATCCTCAATTCGTCCCGCCGCTTGCCGTTGACCTGGACCGCGATAATGACGGTATCCTCCGTCAAAAGCCCCGGATCGGGGCTGGGCCAGGCCTCTTCGGCCAGAAGCGTCTCATGCCCGAGCGCCACCCAGCATTCTTCAGCCAGATGCGGCACCATTGGGGCGGAGATTCGGGTCAGCATTTCCGCCGCTTCCCGCAGGGCAAAGCGCGTGTCGGGGCCTGGATTCGGCCCGGCCGCGTTCAGCGCGGCGGAGAGGTCGTTGGCGAGCTCGTAGATATTGGCGATGGCCACATTGAAGCGAAGCTTGTCGATGGCGGCGGTGACGGCGGCGACGCTTCTGTGGCTGGCGCGGCGGAGCGCCAGGGCCTCGCTTCCCATCTCCCCGGGGTCACGCGCGCCCGCGCTTTTCTCCACCGCGTCGTTGACCAGACGCCATAGACGCTGGAGGAACCGGTAGGCGCCTTCGACGCCTGCCGCGGTCCATTCCACATCGCGCTCGGGCGGCGTGTCCGACAGCATGAACCAGCGCGCCGTATCGGCGCCATAGGTGCTGATGATGTCGTCGGGATCGACCACGTTCTTCTTCGACTTCGACATCGATTCGATATGGCCGACAGCGATCGCCTCTCCCGTCTCCGCATGCACGGGCTTGCCGTCGCGCACGGTTACGTCCTTCGGCATCACCCATTTGCCGTGGCTGTCCTTGTAGGTCTCATGCGTGACCATGCCTTGCGTGAACAGCCCCTTGAACGGTTCGTCGATCGGCAGATGCCCGGTCTTGTGCATGGCGCGGGTGAAGAAGCGCGCATAGAGCAGATGCAGGATCGCATGCTCGACGCCGCCGATATATTGGTCGACCGGGAGCCAATAGCCGACGGCGTTGGAATCGGTCGGAACCTCCGCATGCGGCGAGCAGAAGCGCGCGAAGTACCAGGACGAATCGACGAAGGTGTCCATGGTGTCGGTCTCGCGCGTGGCGGGGCGGCCGCATTGCGGACAGGCGACGTGCTTCCAGCTTGGGTGATGATCGAGCGGATTGCCGCTGCCGCCGAAAATCACATCCTCGGGCAGCTTCACCGGCAGGTCCTTCTCCGGCACCGGCACGATGCCGCAAGCCTCGCAATGGATCATCGGGATGGGACAGCCCCAATAGCGCTGGCGCGAGATGCCCCAATCGCGCAAGCGGAACTCGGTGCGGCGCTCGCCTTGGGGTTCGCCCCCGACCGTCTTCGCGGTCAGGCGCCGTGCCATCGCCTCCTTGGCGTCGACGATGGACAGGCCGTCGAGGAAGCCTGAGTTGAAGAGGATGCCGTCACCGGTATAGGCCTCCTCGCCGATGGTGAAGGTCGCAGGGTCGGCGCCCGGGGGCAGCACTACCGGGATCACGGGCAGCCCGTAGCTCCGCGCAAACTCCAGATCGCGCTGATCGTGCGCCGGGCAACCGAAGATGGCGCCGGTGCCGTATTCCATGACGATGAAATTGGCGATGAACACGGGAAGCTCGGCGTCCTCGATCACCGGATGCTTCACCCGCACACCGGTGTCGTATCCCTTTTTCACCTGCGTCTCGATCTCGGCCGCGCTCGAACCCATGTGGTGGCATTCGGCAATGAAGGCCGAAGCCTTGGCGTCGCTTGTCGCGATCGCTCGCGCCAGCGGATGGTCCGGCGCGACCGCCATGAAGCTTGCGCCAAACAGCGTGTCCGGGCGGGTGGTGAAAACCTCGACCAATTCCTGATCTTGAGGCCCCGTTCCCGGCACGGTCTCGAAGCGAATCAGCAGCCCTTGCGAGCGGCCGATCCAATTGGCTTGCATCAGCCGCACTTTTTCCGGCCAGCGGTCGAGTGAGCCGAGCGAGTCGAGCAGATCGTCGGCGAATTCGGTGATTTTGAAGAACCATTGTGGCAGCGAGCGCTGCTCCACCGGCGCGCCTGAGCGCCAGCCGCGGCCGTCGATCACCTGCTCGTGGGCGAGCACGGTCTGATCCACCGGATCCCAATTCACATGCCGCTTTTTGCGGTCGACTAGGCCGCCCGCTCGCAGATCGAGAAACAGCTTCTGCTGCTGGTGATAATAATCGACATCGCAGGTGGCGAATTCGCGCGACCAATCGAGCGACAGCCCCATGCTCTTAAGCTGGCCGCGCATGGCGGCGATGTTGTCATAGGTCCAGGTGGCGGGATGGATGCCGCGCTCGATGGCGGCGTTCTCGGCCGGCATGCCGAAGGCGTCCCAGCCCATCGGGTGAAGCACGTTATGGCCTTGCGCCCGCATATAGCGGGCGACCACGTCACCCATGGTGTAGTTGCGGACATGCCCCATATGGATGCGCCCGGAGGGGTACGGGAACATTTCAAGAACATAATATTTCGGGCGCGGATCGTTCTCGTTGGCCTCGAACAGGCGCCGCTCTTCCCACAGCTTCTGCCAGCGGGGTTCAGCGTCGCGCGGATTGTAACGGTCGTTCGCCATTGTTCGAGATTGTGTATGACTGATGGGAAGCGACCGGACTAGGCCATGAAAGGCCAAGCCGGGTCAATCACATGGAGGCCGGACGTCACCCAGGCCGCAGCCAAATAGAAAAGAGGCCGCCAAGCGCGGCGGCCTCCCTGTCGGATGATCAAGTGCAGGTGATTTGTGGCTTAGTAGCGGTAGCGATATTTGTAGGGCCGATAGTAGCCGCCGCACGGAGCGCACCAGCACCGATAAGGACCGCACGTCCAACGGAGACCGAGGGGGCATCTGCCATAACCGCCGCAGCCGACTTTTTCGACCGGTGAGTAGTTCGATACAGGAGGGACGCCGACTGCTCCGCCCAATGTCGTCGCATCGGCTTTCCAGGCAAACAGCCCAGCAAGGACCATGACCAGTCCCGCAGCAAGGGCAATCGCCAGCTTAGGCATTCTTCAGTCCTCCGGTTTGATCCCCCGCCTGGAGTCACGCGAGGCGCCTCCAGAATAAAAGCAAAACGCGAATTAGGAAAGTCAGCGTCACATAGGATCTTGTCATGCCAACAACAGAGTCTGAATGGCGAAGGAAGCGGAAGTGGCTGCAGCCACCGATGCTTCGCGTCTACTTGCGCGCTGCCGCGATGGCCATCCTGGTGGGAATCGCGCCAAGCGCGGCCAGCGCCCAGAGCCCGCAGGACATCGCCTGGTGCAAGGGGCAAGATGATCCCACCACCGAGCAGCAGATCCGCGGCTGCACCGCGGCGATCGAGGCGGCCGGCAGCGAAGGGCGCGATCTTGCCCTCTTCTATCTCCGCCGCGCCGCCGCCTATCTGGAACGGCAAGATTTCGACAGCGCCCTCCACGATTTCGGCGAGGGGCTCAAGCTCGACGCCAACAATGCCGCGGCGTTCTTTGGACGCGGCATCGCTTACGAAGGCAAGGGCGATCCCGATCGCGCGATCTCGGACTACGACGCGGCGATCAAGCTCGATCCGGATCACGCCAAGGCCCTGAGCAACCGTGGCGCCATTTACGCGGACCAGCGTGCCTATGAGCGTGCGCTCGAGGACAATAATCGCGTCGTCGAGCTTCAGCCGGATCGGTCGGGAAGCTATGTCAATCGAGGCCTGACCTACGCCAGGCGAGGCGATTTCGGTAACGCGCTCCGCGATTTCGATCGGGCCATCGCGCTCGATGCGAAATCGGCCATCGCTCATTTCAATCGCGGCCGCGTCTATTTCAGCCAGGGCGAGGTCGATCGCGCGATCGAGGACTATGGCGCCGCGATTGAAATCGGGCCAAAGCATGCAAGCGCATTCGAGAGTCGCGGCTTCGCTTATTTGACTAGGGGCCAGATCGACAAGGCCATCGCGGATTATGATGCGGCCTTGCAGCTCGACGCCAAGCGCGCCACGGCCCTGTTCGGGCGCGGCACGGCGAAGCTCAAGAAAGGCGACACGAGCGGCGCCGATGACATCGCCGCGGCCAAGGCGATCAAGCCCGACATTGCCAAAGCGTTCGAGGATACCGGCGTGAAGTAGTCGAGAGTTGCGGGCGCGGCCTGGCTCTGCCATGCCGGAGGCGCCATGCCCGAGACCGTTTCATCCTCCCTCCGCGCCGTCGAGCGCGACATTGCCGATGCGTGCCGCCAATGCGGACGCGATCCCGCCTCGGTGAAGCTCGTCGCCGTCACCAAGACCGCGCCCGATACCGCTATCGAAGAGGCCATCGGCCTGGGTCAGCGCCGCTTTGGCGAGAACCGCGTGCAAGAGGCCAAGGGCAAATATCCGGCGCTCAAGGTGCGCGATCCGGATCTCGAGCTGCATCTGATTGGACCGCTGCAGACGAACAAGGTGCGCGACGCCGTCGCTCTGTTCGACGTGATCGAGACGCTGGACCGGCCAAAGCTGGCGGCGGCGCTGGCCGAGGAAATCGCGCGCTCCGGCAGGCGGCCACGGCTCCTGGTGCAGGTCAATACCGGCGAAGAGCCGCAAAAAGCGGGGCTGCTTCCTCTGGAGACCGAGGCCTTCGTTGCGCAATGCCGCGACCGGCACGGTCTCGCCATCGAAGGCCTGATGTGCATACCGCCACTCGAGGAGGAGCCGAGCTTGCATTTCGCCTTGCTCGCCAAGCTCGCCGCGCGCCTCGGGCTGAAGCAGCTGAGCATGGGCATGAGCGGCGACTTCGACCAGGCGATCGCGTTCGGCGCCACCTATGTCCGCATCGGCACCGCGATCTTCGGCGCGCGTAGCACCGCCACTGACCAAGACTGACCATCACATGATGACGATGGTCGATCCTCTCCGCAGCTCCCGCAGCAGCGTGAGCATGTCGCGGCGGGAGAGCGCGAGGCAGCCATCCGTCGGTGACAACCCGGGCCGCGCCAGATGCAGGAAGATGGCGCTGCCTTTGCCCCTCACCCGCTGCCGGTCGTTGTAGCCGAGCACGAGCACGACATCGTAGAGGTGGTCGGCTCGGGTCAGGCGATCGACGCCTGGTCGCGATGCAGTCTTGACCAGCCGATTATAGCTGCGGTCAGCGGGATCCTCGCACCAGCAATCATCGGGCCGGATGGCGCGCAAGCGAAGCGGCGTTCGCGGCCGGCGCACGCGATCGGCGCGATAGAGCACCTCGCGTAACGGAAGGCGCCCGAGCGGCGTCGCTCCGTCGCCCTCGCGCTTCAACGCCGCCACGCCGCCGCGTCCTAACGCCGCGCGGGCGACGCCATGGGCCAAGGCGATCCGCCCTTCCCGCGGATTTCCGGGAGCGCGCCTGAGCACAATATTGCGTGAAGCCTTAACCCCCATGCCCAATTAGCCTTTTTCGCCCCGGCGATCCGCCGTGTGCCGCTTGTCCAAGCCGCGCCAGTGCTTGATACTGGTCGCTTCGCAGGCACAACGGGGACGGCAAATGGGTAATGCGCGCAAGATTCTGATCATCGACGACGATGACGAGCTTCGCGACTCCTTGAGCGAGCAGCTCTCGTTGCATGAGGAGTTCGAGACCGTGCTCGCCGCTACGGCCTGTGACGGGCTGAAGCTTGCACGCAACGGCCATGTCGACCTCGTTCTGCTCGATGTCGGCCTTCCCGATCTCGACGGCCGCGAGGCCTGCAAGCTGTTGCGGCGCGGCGGCTTCAAGGGACCGGTGATTATGCTCACGGGCCAAGTCTCCGATTCCGATACCATCCTCGGTTTGGAGTCGGGCGCCAATGATTATGTGACGAAGCCGTTCAAGCTCGGTGTGCTCCTGGCCCGCATCCGGGCGCAGCTCCGCCAGCACGAGCAGAGCGAGGACGCGGTCTTCGCCATCGGGCCCTACACCTTCAAGCCCGCCTCGAAGCTCTTGGTCGATGGCGGCGGCAGCAAGATTAGGCTGACGGAGAAAGAGACCTCGATCCTCAAATATCTCTATCGCGCCGGCGAGCGCGTCGTCACCCGCGACGTGCTGCTGCATGAGGTGTGGGGATACAATGCCGGCGTCACCACCCATACGCTCGAGACCCACATCTATCGCTTGCGCCAGAAGATTGAGAAGGATCCCTCGCAGGCCGAGCTCCTGATCACCGAGACCGGCGGCTACAAGCTCGTCCCTTGACTTTTTTCCCTCCCCCTAAAAGGGGGAGGTCGGCTCTGCAACGCGAGCCGGGTGGGGGGTCCTTGCACTCGCCTCGATCCGAGACGCCCACCCCGGCCCTCCCCCTTGCAGGGGGAGGGAGATCAGTCGACGTCGAAATCGGCGATCACCGGCACATGGTCCGAAGGGCGCGGCCAGTCCCGCGCCTCGTCGAGCACCGTCATCGATACGGCGCTTCCGGCGAGCGCGGATGTGGTCCAGATGTGGTCGAGGCGGCGGCCGCGATTCGAGGCGCGCCAATCGCGATTGCGGTAGCTCCACCAGGTGAACAGCGCCTGCTCCGCCGGCACGTGCCGGCGCATCACATCGACCCAATCGTGGGAGGCGCGCACGCGTTCGAAGCGCTCCACCTCGGCCGGAGTATGGCTCACCACTTTGAGCAGCTGCTTATGCGACCACACATCGCTTGGCAGTGGGGCCACGTTCAAATCGCCGACCAGAATCATGCGGGCCTTGCGCTTGCCGCGCATCCCGCCAAACCAGGCCTCCATGGCTTCGAGGAAGTCGAGCTTGTGGCGGAATTTCGCATTGATCTCGGGGTCCGGCACATCGCCGCCGGCCGGGACATAGACATTGTGCAGGAGGAGAGGCTTCTGCGCCCCCAAGCTGCCATCGAGTGCCACCGACAGATGGCGCGCATGGCCGCGGCCGCAAATGTCACGGCGCTCGACCGGGGCGAAGGGAATGCGGGATAGGGTGGCGACGCCGTGATAACCCTTCTGCCCCGAGATCGCGATGTGGTCGAAACCGAGCGCGCGCAGCGCCGCCTCCGGAAAGCTCGCGTCCACGCATTTGATCTCTTGCAGGCAGAGGACGTCAGGCCGCTGGGACTTGACCAAGCGCTCGATGAGATCGAGGCGGAGCCGGACCGAATTGATGTTCCAGGTTGCCACACGAAAGCGCATCGAGGCGAGCAGCGTGCCCCGATCAGCGCTTGAGTGAGGTCTTCAGCGTCCGCAACCGCTCCGCCGCGGGGGCGTCGGCCAATTGCTCGGTGCCCTCGTGCAAGAGTGCGATGGCGTCGTCATTGTTGAGAATGCCCTCGTCGATCAGCAAATTGAGGAGACGTTGGGCCAGCCACAATCCGGCCTCGCCCGCTGCTCCGTCCGTGCTCGATGCCATATCGGTGCTCCCCTCGTGGCTCATTGCGGTGGACAGTGTAGGGGAAAAAAGAAAGGCGATATTATAGTTCACGTACCAAGGCCGGGTTCCCTGGGCCTTTTGTGCTGCCGCCTACCCCCCGCTTTTCGTCCTGTTATCCATCTTGCAGAGCATCTGGCAGTTCGCGGCGATGGTTTTCCCGCCCTCGTGCCACGGTTTGATATGGTCGCCTTCCATTTCGTCCAACTGAAACTTCTTGTTGCACTTCACGCAAATCCCCTTTTGCCTCTCGTACGCTTCCCGCTTCATGTTGTCAGAGAACGCGCGGATGTTTAGGTGCCTTTCATCCTCATCGAGCACATACGGGTAGATCCCCGATTTTCTCTGCACGTCGTCATCTTGCATTAATTTTGCGATCCGCTTTTCCAGTTTGTCCGTATCAAATTCTTTGTCCTTAAACTGGTTATAAAGAGTCCCCCAATCCACCCCCTTCATCTCTCGCCGATATTCTGGAAACGTCGCTTTTACCCAGCCAATGACTTTCTGAAAGTATTGCCATAAGGGCGTCGCGTTCTTGTCGTGCTGGTGCTTCGACATATACTCTTCGATTTTCCCCTCCGAACGCCATTTGATCGCCGTTTCCAAATACTCCTGTCGGATCGGGCTGCCCCGCAGATAATCGCTCGCCAGTCCATAAGCCGCGCAATTACTCTTGCTGAAAATTGGTTTCGCGCTCGCGGTCCACGGCCCAGCATACACCGCGTTGCGCAATTCCTGATCGGTGTGTTCCTCGCCTGCGATATTGATGGTTCTGAACCAATCCAACTTCTCGCTGTCTGTCCCAGAGCAGAAATAGATCATCAGCCCGTAATCGAGAATTTGTTGCTGCTGATCATCTTGCAGGTTGTGGAATGCCAGCCCGTTGATGGAAAAATCGCCGTTGACGTACTGACAAATTGAAAGCGTGCGCTGTTGTCCATCGATCACTTCGTAATGGCCGTCATTTCGCACGGCCCAATACATTACGTTCAGCGGGAAATTCCTGCGCACGCTATCGATCACGGCATCGCGCTGCTTGTCCTTGTAGATAAATTCCCGCTGATACGGAGGACGAATGTCGAGCTTTCCGCCATACGCGACCACTCCCTGCTCGTCATTATCGACGAAGCCGCTTGTTAGCTTCTTGATGGTAATTTCTTTGAGGTCGATTTTCATTCACGTCGTTCGACTGCGGATAAGAATCCGGGCGAACATTCGCTTGCCATTGATGTAGCTCCGGTCAGTCTTCCCCGTCCAACCTTGCCTAATGATCCCAGGCAGGAGCCCTTGTTTCACCTCATAATCAGAGCCAACGATCTCGAACTGCTCGGGATTGTAGTATTTGAGAAATGTTATCGGCACGCCCATCACACCATCGAAATCCATGGGAATGTCCGCCGTTTTCGACACCTCTATTGCATCATAATTGTCATACGTTGGAAATTCCCTCGGATCGTACGTCTTGTAGAGAATCAACTCCTCATGACGTTTCTTGAGATCGATGTTCGTGAACCAGCAGGTGCTGTTTGTTGATATGATCCTGTTTCCGTTCTCGTCAACCCGCGCTTCCGTTCCATGCAATGGATAGTGTTTCGGCACGATGAACCCTGAGAAATTTCGATTACTGTTTACACCAATCCACAGCTTGTTCTCTTTGATTAGCTTGAAAACATCTTTGTACGTGATTGCATTCCAGTTCCCAATAATCACAAACTGTTTGCCATATTCTACGAGCTGCGCGACATACTCTCTGAACAATGAAAACGGTGGATTGGTAACGACGATGTCTGCTTTCATTAGGAGGTTGACGCATTCCTCGCTGCGGAAATCGCCGTCGGCCTTTAGGTCGCGTGGCTTGACCTTTGCAGGATCAGGAAGTCGCCGGCCCTTTTGCTCGCCGCAGTATTTGAGATAGATACCCCGATCCAATCTGTGCTGGCTGAATAGGTCGGGATTGTCGTTCCGATAGCATGTCGTTATCAGTTCCTTCAGCCCGAGCTTTTCAAAGTTATTCAGGAAGTACTTGAAGAAGTGGCTTACGCGTGGGTCGTCGCAGTTACAGAGGACGGTTTTGTTTCTGAAATGCCCTGTGTAATGTCGCATCGCTGAGTTCCAGCGTGAAGTGCAACACCCCCGACCCGATATGATATCGGGTTGGTTTTCCGGACCACAGGGAGTGTTGCCATGCCATCTTATTCACACCTTTCCAGGGACGAAAGGTCGGAGATTGCCATATTAGCTGCTGCCGATCACTCGATCGGCGCGATTGCCAGATCGCTTGGTCGGGCCAAATCCACGATTGGCCGCGAACTGAAGCGCAATCGACTGCCAAAAGGGCGCTATTCGCCGCGTCACGCAGACGGAGCCTATCTGTTGCGCAGACAGCGTAACGCGGCACTCGAGCAGGATGAAGCACTCGGTCGCTTTGTTCGCGATCGTCTGGCCGAAGGCTGGTCGCCCGAACAGATCGCCGGATGGCTGAAGGCAGCAAACGAGCCAGGCCTGCGCGGTGTGTGCACCGAAACGGTCTACGCCTTCCTCTACCGCGGCAGGCAGAAGGCGGAGGAGCTGTGGCGTTATCTGACCCGCCGGCGCAGAACACGCCGGCCCATGCGCGCTAGGCGATCCCGCGTCACCATCAAGAACAGAGCCTCGATTCACGATCGGCCCGATGCGGCGGCGACTCGAGAGGAAACCGGCCATTGGGAAGCAGATCTGATCATCTGCAAGCGCACCCGCCCGGTGCTGGTGCTGCATGAACGCAAATCACGGGTGACACTGGCTGCTCGACTGACCGGTAAAACCGCCGCGGAGACCGTCTCCGTCATGATGAGCCTGTTCCGGCGGCTCGATCCGGCAGTACGAAAGTCGGTGACCTTCGACAACGACACAACCTTCGCCCAACATGACCTGCTCAGATCCATGTTCAACATGACCACTTGGTTCTGCGATGCCTATGCGTCCTGGCAAAAGGGTGGTGTCGAGAACGCCAACGGTCGATTGCGCCGCTGGTTACCCCGGCAACTGGACATCGATGCCCTCGATGACGAGGACCTGCAGGACATCGTCTTCACCGCCAACCTGACACCACGCAAATGCCTCGGCTACAAAACCCCCTTCCAGGCATTGCTCGCCGAACTTGGAAAAAACGTCCAAATCAGATTTGCTTAGGCCCGTTGCACTTCACAATAGAATCCACC
>JBAUEK010000009.1:0-15316 GCA_049678565.1 Methyloceanibacter sp.
GGCACCACCAGCCTTTCCGGCACGCTGCCGAAGGAGAGCTTCACCTCGAAGCGGTCGTCCGTCACCTGCAGGTCCCAGAATTGGTACTGCAGCACGATGGTCATCTCCTCGGGATATTGGTCCTTGATGCGCTTCGACACGGAGACCCCATCGGCCTCCGTATCGAAGGCGATATAAAGGTGGTGCTGTCCAGGGAGACCGCTCCTCTGCACCAGGCTCAGAACCTTCCGGATCACGCCGCGCAACGCGTCCTGCGTGAGGAGGTCGTATCGGATCTCGTCGTCTGCCATGGACCTCGTCGCTTTGCGACCTGAGGTAGCTCCCCGTCAAATAAAGTGGAGGGCTTCTGTTGGCCGGTGCCCTCCGAACCGCGCCTAACCCCTGCGAGGAGGTTAGGACTTAAAGTTTAGGTCGTCGCGCTGACTACGCAGCGAGACGAGCCTCCGCATAGTTGTCGTTTGCAACTATAGGTTTGGCCCGATAACGGCGGTACCATGCCGAGCGAAAGCACGACCTTTACACCCTCGTCGATCCTGGTTCGCCCCCGCCGGAGTTCAGAAATCGGTGACCGGTGACTAGACATCGGAAAGTTGATCCTCGCCGCTTGCGTCTGTCGCCGGACTCTGAACCCTGGTGGAGGCGCCGGGTACTGCCCCCGGGTCCGAATGGCTTATTACGAAGGCTATTTATCGCCATAGTCGGCTTGCACCGACATTCCCTATATACGCTGCCACGGCGGCAAAAAAAAGGTTCAAACCCAGCGGCTGCCGGCGTGGGGACAAAGCTGTGCCCCGGGTTCGGCCCTGAGACGCGATCTCAGGTCAACGGCGCTTGATCTTGACGATCTCGCCGCTTCTGGCGTCGACCTCGATTTTGATCTTGTGGCCGCTCGCATCCCGGCCTTCGACCTCCCAGACGCTGTCGTCGAGCTCGATCTCCTTGATGGTGATGACGCCCTTGTCGAAGGCCATGTCGCGGACCTCATCCACGGTCAGGCGCTTGGCCGCCGCAGCGGGCAGCGCGGCCATTGAAAGCCCGAGGATAACGATGCACAGGAGTCGACGCACGGCGGAACACCTCGTAAACAGAATGGAATGATCGTTGGCCGAGTCGAGCCGATCTCCGTGGCGAGGATGTGCCTAGACCGGCCTATTCGACCCGGCCGATAAGGACCTGCTTTTGCGCCAATATCTCGACCTTCTCGCTCTGATCCGCGACACCGGAATCCACAAACCGGATCGAACCGGAACGGGGACACGAAGTGTCTTCGGCCATCAGCTGCGCTTCGATCTAGCGGACGGTTTCCCGCTTCTCACCACCAAGAAGCTGCATGTGAAATCGGTCATCCATGAGCTGCTTTGGTTCCTGCAAGGCTCGACCAATGTGCGTTATCTGAACGAGCATGGCGTGAGCATCTGGGACGAGTGGGCGGACGAAAATGGCGAGCTGGGGCCAGTCTATGGGCGTCAATGGCGCTCTTGGCCCACACCCGATGGCGGGGATATCGACCAGATCGCGCGCGTGGTTGAGGGGCTGAAGCGCGATCCCAATTCGAGGCGTCACGTGGTCTGCGCCTGGAATGTGGGTGAACTCGATCGCATGGCGCTGCCGCCTTGCCATTGCCTGTTCCAGTTCAACGTGGCCGAGGGCAGGCTGTCCTGTCAGCTCTATCAGCGCTCGGCCGACATCTTCCTGGGCGTGCCCTTCAACATCGCCTCCTATGCGCTCCTGACCTTGATGCTGGCGCAGGTGACGGGTCTCGCTCCGGGTGAGTTCATTCACAGCTTCGGCGACGTGCACCTCTACCTCAACCATCTCGATCAGGCTGATGAACAATTGCGCCGCAAGCCGAGGGCGTTGCCCCGCATGGAGCTCAACCCCGAGGTGAGCTCCCTGTTCGATTTCGTCTATGACGACTTCAAGCTTGTGGGCTATGACCCGCACCCGGCGATCCAGGCCAAGGTGGCGGTGTAAGGGTGGCAGCCAAAGCCGAGATGAATGCGCCGACCATTGCCTTGGTCGTGGCCAGGGCCGAGAACGGCGCCATCGGTAGGGGCGGGGACCTTCCCTGGCGGCTTTCGACCGATCTCAAGCAATTCCGCAAGCTCACCCTCGGCAAGCCGGTGCTCATGGGGCGCCGCACCTTCAACTCGCTGCCGCGCGTCCTCGACCAACGGGTCAATATCGTTCTCTCCCGCGACCCCAACTTTGAGGCGCCTGGCGCCCTGGTCGCGGGCTATCTTGAAGAGGGTCTCGCCGCCGCGCGCGAGGCCGCCAGGGCCGCGGGCGTAGACGAGATCATGGTCATTGGCGGCGATGACGTGTTCCGCGCGGTCATGCCTCTGGCCGGCCGCATCTATCTCACCGAGGTGCATGCCTCACCCGATGCCGATGTCTGGCTTGGCGACTTCGATCTGGGCGAATGGCGCGAAGTCTCGCGCGAGCGGCACGAGCCTGGTCCAAGGGACGATTTCCCCTTCAGCTTCGTGCTGTTAGAGCGGAGGCCGCCGGTCTCTGGCTAGGCCGAGCGCAGAGCGCGCTTTCCGGCCCCGGATAGGGACCGACCCCCTCATTGCGCTTGCCTCGGCACCTATCCTATAACCCTCTTAACTCCGACGCGTGGCTGCCATCGTCCCTGCGAGCGGTCTTGCGTCACGGCGCTCCCCGCAAATGGGCGATCGGCGTCACCCTTCAGCAGACACAGGATGAGATTTCATGCCTTGGAGCAATCAGAGTGGCGGCGGCGGTTGGAAGGGCGGCCCGAGCGGCGGCCCTTGGGGCCCACGCCCCGGCGGCCCGAACCAGCAGCCCGACCTTGAAGAATTTCTGCGCCGCGGCCAGGACCGCATTCGCCAAGCCCTTCCGGGCGGCCGCATGGGCGGCCCGCTCGGCATCGCGCTGGCGCTCGTGCTGATGGCGGTTGTCGGCTTTTTCGGCTTCACCGTGCGCGTCAACCCCGAAGAGCTCGGCGTGGTGCTCCGGTTTGGCGAGTTCGTGCGCCTGCTTCCGCCCGGCTTGAATTTCCGCTGGCCCTACCCGATCGAAGCGGTGGATCTGCCCAAGGTCACCCGCGTCAATCGCATCGAAATCGGCATGCGCGGCTCGGCCGAGAATCGCGAGACGGCCGCGGCCGTCCGCGATGTTCCCGAGGAGAGCCTGATGCTCACCGGCGACGAGAATATCGTCGATGTCGACTTCGTCGTCTTCTGGCGCATCAGCGACGCACCCAACTTCCTGTTCAACATTCAGGACCCCGAAGCCACGGTGAAGGATGTGGCGGAAAGCTCGATGCGCGAGATCGTCGGCCAAAACGACATCGAGCCGATCCTGACCGAGGCTCGCGCCAAGACCGAGGCCGAGGTGCAGCAGCTCATGCAGAAGGTGCTCGATTCCTATGCGGCCGGCGTTCAGATCATTCAGGTGCAGCTGCAGAAGGTCGATCCTCCCGCGCAGGTCATCGACGCCTTCCGCGATGTTCAGGCCGCCCGCGCCGATCAGGAGCGCCTGCAAAACGAGGCGGATGCCTACGCCAACCGCATCATTCCGGAAGCCAAGGGCGAGGCCGAGCGCATTCTACAGGCGGCGCAAGGCTATCGTGACAAGGTCGTGGCCGAATCCCAGGGTGAGGCCGACCGCTTCATCAAGATCTACGAGCAATACAAGCTCGCGCCGGACGTCACACGCCAGCGCATGTATCTGGAGACCATGGAACGGGTGCTTGCGGATTCGGAGAAGGTGATCGTGGATGAGAAGGCGGGCTCCGGCGTCGTGCCTTATTTGCCGCTATCGGAGTTCACCAAGAAAAGGACGCCGGCTCCGGCTCCGGAGGGCCAGCAATGAGCAGAACCATCCTCACCGTCCTCGTCGCTCTCCTCGGCCTTGCCGCGGTCGCGGCCTTTCTGACGATCTTTACCGTGCAGCAGACGCAGCAGGCGTTGGTGCTCGAATTCGGTAAGTCGAAGCGCGAGATCAAGGACCCGGGGCTTCACTACAAGATCCCCTTCATCCAGAACGTCGAATATTTCGACAAGCGCATTCTCGGCATCGACACCGCCTCGCAAGAGGTGATCGCCTCCGACAAGAAGCGCCTCGTCGTCGACGCCTTTGCCCGCTACCGCATCACCAATCCGTTGAAGTTCTTCCAGAGCGTGAGGGACGAGCGGATCGCCAATGCGCGCATCGGCGCCATCCTCGAGGCCTCGCTCAGGCGCGTGCTCGGTGGCGCGAGCTTCCAGACCGTCGTCCGCGACAGCCGAGATAAGCTGATGCGCACGATCCTGAGCCAGGTGAATCAGGAGTCGGCCGAGTTCGGGGTGGAGATCGTCGATGTCCGCATCAAGCGCGTCGATCTGCCAGAAGCCAATATGCAGGCGATTTATCGCCGCATGCAGACGGAGCGGCAGCGGGAGGCGGCCGAGTTCCGCGCCGAAGGCGAGGGCGCCTCACGGCGCATCCGCGGCACCGCCGACCGCCAGGTCACGGTGATCAAGGCCGATGCGACCGGCGAATCGGAGCGCATCCGCGGTGACGGCGATTCCGAGCGGAACCGCATCTACGCCAACGCTTACAACCAGGATTCGGGCTTCTTTGGCTTCTACCGCTCGATGCAGGCCTATGAGACCGCGCTCAGGGGAGGCGACACGCGGCTGCTGCTGAGCCCCGATTCGCAATTCTTCCGCTATTTCAATGATGCGGCGGGGCAGCCTGGAATGCGTCCGACCGAACAGAGCGAGCACCCAATCGCGCCTGCCACCATCGCGCCCGAGGTGACCGCCCCAAGCCCGGCCGAGCCGCGCGCCGAGGTCGGAGGAGGCGACACCGCGCCCGAAGCTGCGGCTTCCGGCGAGCCTGCTGGGCCAACGCCCCAAGCCCCATAAATTCGTGCCGGCGGCACAATGAGCGATTTCATCGTTGCCTTCGGCCTCGTGCTCGTGATCGAAGGGCTGCTGTGGTCGATATGGCCTGGTCTCGGGCGCAAGCTTTTGGAGGCCAGCGCGGGGGCGCCGGAATCGTCGTTGCGCATGGCTGGCGCCGTGGCCGTGGCGGTCGGAGTTGCCGTCGTTTGGTTCGTCCGCGGTTAGCGTACCGCGCATGCAGTCTGCCTGACCGCGCCGATTTGCGCTAAAATGGTGACGTTGAGAGCTGTGCGCATGATGCCTGGAGTGGTCGACATGACGGGGTGCAAAGGCCGGTTCGGGTGGGAGCGGATATGGAACCCTTCCGCCGTGCGAGCGGCGGCGATGGCCGTCCTGCTTGCGGCGTTGCCGCTCCTTGTCACCACCAGTCTGGCGCGCGGCCCGGCCTCCATCGCCGATGTGGCGGAGGGCTTGCAGGATACCGTGGTCAACATCTCCACCACCCAGACCCTCAAAGGCTCGACTGAGAGCGCGCCCGCGGTGCCGGGTCCGAAGGGCTCGCCCTTCGAGGAGTTCTTCGACGATTTCTTCGACGATGAAGACAGCGAAGGCTTGCCGCGCAAGGTGAGCTCGCTTGGCTCCGGCTTCGTCATCGACTCATCTGGCCTGATCGTCACCAATAATCATGTGATAGAAGGCGCGGACGAAATCATCGTCAACTTCACCGATGGCTCCAAGCTCAAGGTCGTGAAAATCCTCGGACACGACCCCAAGACCGATCTCGCTTTGCTCAAGGTCGAGCCCAAGCAACCGCTCAAGGCCGCGAGCTTCGGCGACTCATCCAAGATGCGGGTCGGGGACTGGGTGATGGCCATCGGCAACCCGTTCGGCCTTGGCGGCACGGTCACGGTCGGCGTGATCTCCGCTACCAAGCGCGACATCAATTCCGGTCCTTATGACGATTTCCTCCAGACCGACGCCGCCATCAATCGCGGCAATTCCGGCGGTCCCCTGTTCAATATGGAGGGCGAGGTCATCGGCGTGAATACGGCCATCATCTCGCCGACCGGCGGTTCGATCGGCATCGGCTTCGCCGTGCCGTCGAACAGCGCCTTGCAGGTTCTCAACCAGCTCAAGCAATTCGGCGAGACCCGGCGCGGCTGGCTCGGGGTGCATGTGCAGAACGTGACGGATGAGATCGCCCAGAGTCTCGGGCTTGACGAGAATACCGGCGCATTGGTGGCGAGCGTGGCCCCCGACAGCCCGGCGGCGGCGGCGGGTTTGAAGCCGAGCGACGTCATTCTCGAATTTGACGGTCAGCATATCGACACCATGCGCGACCTGCCGCGGGCGGTCGCCGGCACGCCCGTCGGCAAGACCATCAACGTCGAAATCTCGCGTGACGGTGTGCACCTGCAACTCGACGTGGAGATCGGACGTGTCCCGGCGGAAGCCGAGGAGCCGGAGCCCGAGCCGGAGGCCGCGGCCGACACGACCGAGGAGGTGGAGCCGGACCATGAAGATCTGCTTGGCCTCTCGATCGCGCCTCTCACCGACCAGCTGCGCGGCCAATTTCACATCGGCAAGAGCGTCGAAGGCGTGGTGATCACCGACGTCGATGCCGACAGTCCCGCCGCGCGGAAGGATGTGAAGGCCGGCGACGTCATCGTCGAAGTCACCCAGGAGCGGGTGACCGATCCGCAGGAAGTGCTGGCCCGAGTCGCAGCCGTGAAAAAATCCGGGCGGAAATCGGTGCTGCTGTTGATTTCCGACGCCAAAGGCGGCCTTCGCTTCGTGGCGGTCCCGGTCGTCTAGCGCGACCCGCCTCGCCTTGCCAACGCCCGCACCGAATCCTCACCCCCAAGACCTTCGCGCCGTTCTGATCGCCGGCCCAACGGCGAGCGGCAAGTCCGGCGTCGCGCTTGAGCTCGCTTTGCGCTTCGATGGCACCGTCATCAACGCGGATTCGATGCAGATCTACCGCGAGCTTGAGGTGCTCACGGCGCGGCCAAGTCCGAGCGAGGAGCAGCTTGCGCCGCATCTTCTGTACGGCGCGGTCTCAGCCGCGGAGGCCTATTCGGTCGGCCGTTGGCTCGGCGACGTCGCCGGCGCGATCGAGCAAGCACGGGCGGAGGGGAGGCTGCCGATCCTCGTGGGCGGCACGGGGCTCTACTTCAAGGCGCTGAGTGAAGGCTTGGCCCCGGTGCCCGACATTCCCGCAGAGGTGCGTAAGCATTGGCGGGAGCAAGCCGACGCGCTGGGCGGCGCGGGCCTCCATGCCATTCTTGCCGCCCGCGACCCCGTCATCGCGGCGCAACTGAGACCGACCGACCCGCATCGGATCCTGCGCGCGCTCGAGGTGATCGACGCGACGGGGATGTCGCTCTCCGAATGGCGGGGGGGCAACGCGCAGCCAGCGCTCGCCGCCGGCGAGGCGCTCAAGCTGGTGATCGCGCCGGAACGTGAGCCGCTCTATGCCGGCATCGACACCCGCTTCGATTTGATGCTCGAGCGGGGGGCACTGGAGGAGGTGCGGCGTCTTCTCGACCTCGGCCTCGATCCCGGCTTACCCGCGATGCGCGCCCATGGCGTGAGAGAATTGGGGGCTTATCTGGCCGGCGTCGCCAGTCTCGACCAGGCGGTAGCGAAGGCCAAGACCGAGACCCGCCGCTACGCCAAACGGCAGATGACCTGGGCCAGACGCTACATGGCCGATTGGGAGTGGTTCCCGGACCCCGACGCTGCCATGGCGGCAGGAGTGGCGATGCTGGCTAAACGGTGACCTGGGTGCCGATCTCGACCACGCGGTCCGTCGGCAGCTGGAAATAGCTCGAGGCGTCGTCGGCGTTGTGGGCGAGGAAGATATAGAGCTTGTCCTGCCAGGGCGGCATGCCCGAACGCGCATCCGGCCGCACTGACCGCCGAGACAGGAAGAACGACGTCGACATAATGTCGAAGGTCCAGCCTTGCTTGCGGGCGACGGCGAGCGCCTTCGGTACATTCGGCCGTTCCATGAAGCCGAACCGCAATATGACCTGCATGAACCGCCCGCTGAGAGGTTCGATCTGCACGCGGTCGCTGAGGTTCACATGCGGGACGTCTTCGTTGATGATGGTGAGGATCACGTTGTGCTCGTGCAGCACCTTGTTGTGCTTCAGATTGTGCAACAACGCAGTCGGAGTAAATTCGCGGTCGCCGGTCAGGAACACGGCGGTTCCGGGCACGAGATGGGGAGGGCTTTTCTCCAGGCCTTCCGCCAGCGGCTGGAATGGCACCTCGACGCGCCTCGTCTTCTGTGCCAGCAGCCTTGTGCCCTTGCGCCAGGTGACCATGACGAGCACTAGAACCGCGCCGACCAAGACCGGCAGCCAGGCGCCATCGATCAGTTTCAGTGAGGCCGCCACAACGAAGGTCACGTCCACCACCATCAGCGGGATCATCAACGCTGACACGGCCAAGAGCCGCCAACGCCACGCTTTCCAGATCACAATGAAGCCCAAAATGCCGGTGGCCCATTCGGTCGCCGCGACCGCAAGCACGTAGGCGGCAGCCAGTTCGCTCGACGACCTAAACATAAAGACGAGCAGCAGCACGCCGGTGAGAAGCAGCCAGTTGACGCGCGGCATGTAGATCTGTCCGGCGAGTGCTTCTGAGGTATGGCGTACCTCCATGCGTGGAAGCAGGCCAAGCTGCATGGCCTGGCGCGTGATCGAATAGGCGCCGCTGATGACCGCCTGGCTGGCGATCGCAGTGGCCGCGGTGGCCAGAATGACCATGGGGTAAAGGGCCCAGTCGGGGAACAGGAGAAAGAATGGGTTCTCAAGCGTCCCCGGATTTGACAGAACCAGCGCGCCCTGGCCGAAATAATTCATGAGCAAGGCCGGCAGCACCAGAAAGATCCATGCCGCTTGGATCGGCTTCCGGCCGAAATGGCCGAGATCGTTGTAGAGTGCTTCGGAGCCGGTGACGACCAGGAACACCGCCCCAAGCGTGACCAGTCCGATCAGGCCATGCCCGGCAATGAATTGGACCGCGTAGATTGGATTGACGGCCACGAGCACGTCCGGCTGCCTGGCGATCTCCACCGCCCCGGCGATGGCAATGACGACGAACCAGACCGTGGTGATCGGCGCAAACAGCGCCGATATGCTTGCCGTGCCGCGCGACTGTACGGAGAATAGGATTACGAGGATCACCACCGTGAGCGGCAGCACAAAGGGCTGGAACGCGCTCGTCGCCACGTTTAAGCCCTCCACCGCCGACAGGACCGACAATGCAGGCGTGATCAGGGTCGAGCCGTAAAACATCGAGGCGCCGACTATACCGAGCGCCAGCACGAGCGGCGTGCGCTTGCCCATGGCGCGGAAGGCGAGCGCGGTCAGCGCCAGCGTGCCACCTTCTCCGTTGTTGTCGGCGCGCAGCAGGATCAGCACATATTTGAGCGTGACGACGACGATCAGCGACCAGAAGATCAGCGACAGCACGCCGAGCACGGCGGCTTGCGTCACCATCGGCTCGTTGGTGGTGGCCGCCTGGACCGCCACGCGCAGCGCATAGAGAGGGCTCGTGCCGATGTCGCCATAGACGACACCGATACTGCCGAAGGTCAGCGCCCAAAAGCCGCCCTTGAGATGGTGATCGTTGCCAGCGCCGTTGGCTGCAGGGGTATCGGCAATAACCCGCGTCATGCGACCTAACGATTATCGATTGAGATTGGAGTGGCTTATGTCGTTGACGCCGAGGTGGCCGACGCGATGCGTGGCCCGGAAGCACATAAACGCAATGATGCCCATTGTCCAGGCCCGGCGCCGGCAGAGCAGGGGGGATGGCAACAGCCGGCCGGATTGACAGCAATAAAATTACGTAGTACTCAAAAAAAAGCAACATTCGGAAAGATTTTAGGGAGTATTTTTTTCATTCATTTGCGTTAGGCGTTGACCCCCCGTCCTCGAAGCCCTAGGGTGCGCGCCGCATTTGGGCCTTCCCCAATTTGACTAGGACAGTGAAGCCGGGCCTTTCGCCGGCGGAATGTGAGACGTAGCGATGTCGCGGACGATGACAGGCGCCGAGATGGTGCTTCAGGCTCTGGCCGACCAGGGCGTCGAGCATATTTTCGGCTATCCGGGCGGTGCGGTGCTGCCGATCTATGACGAGCTGTTCAAGCAGGATCGGCTGAAGCACGTCCTGGTTCGGCACGAGCAGGGCGCGGTCCACGCGGCCGAAGGCTATGCGCGCTCCACGGGTAAGGTCGGCTGCGTGCTCGTGACCTCGGGCCCGGGCGCCACCAATGCCGTGACCGGCCTCACCGACGCGCTGATGGATTCCATCCCTATCGTCTGCATCACCGGCCAGGTGCCGACGCATCTGATCGGCAACGATGCGTTTCAGGAATGCGACACCGTCGGCATCACCCGGCCGTGCACCAAGCACAATTACCTGGTGAATGACGTGAACGCGCTGTCGCGCGTGCTGCACGAGGCGTTCTATGTCGCGCGCACCGGCCGTCCCGGCCCGGTCGTGGTCGACATCCCCAAGGACATCCAGTTCGCCAAGGGCGAATATACCGGGCTGACCAACTCCCAGCACAAGAGCTACAATCCGCAGACCGAAGGCGACGAGCGCGCCATCGCCGCGGCGATCGACCTGATCGCCAACGCCAAGCGTCCGCTTTTCTATACCGGCGGCGGCATCATCAATTCCGGACCACTCGCGAGCGCTCGCTTGCGTGAGTTTGTGCGCGAGACCGGCTACCCCATCACCTCGACCTTGATGGGGCTGGGCGCCTATCCGGCTTCGGACAAGCAATGGCTGGGCATGCTCGGCATGCACGGGACGTTCGAGGCCAACAACGCCATGCATGATTGCGACGTGATGATCTGCATCGGCGCGCGCTTCGACGACCGCATCACCGGCAGGGTTGACGCCTTCTCGCCGGGGTCCAAGAAGATCCATGTCGACATCGACCGCTCCTCGATCAACAAGAACGTCAAGGTCGACCTGCCGATCGTGGGCGACTGCGCCCGCGTGCTCGAGCAGATGCTCGCCGCCTGGCGGGCGAAGAAGCCGAAGATCGACAAGCCGGCGCTCAAGTCCTGGTGGGGCGAGATCGAGCGCTGGCGCGCGCGGAATTGCCTCCACTACCGCAAGCGCGACGACGTGATCATGCCGCAATACGCCATCGAGCGGCTCTACGCGCTGACCCGCGGCTACGACACCTACATCACCACCGAGGTCGGGCAGCATCAGATGTGGGCGGCGCAATTGTTCAAATTCGAGGAGCCGAACCGCTGGATGACCAGCGGCGGGCTCGGCACCATGGGTTATGGGCTGCCTGCTGCTGTCGGCGTGCAGATGGCGCATCCCGATTCGCTCGTCATCGACATCGCCGGCGAAGCCTCGGTGCTGATGACCATGCAGGAGATGTCGACGGCGGCCCAATACGACCTGCCGATCAAGATCTTCATCCTCAACAACGAATATATGGGCATGGTGCGGCAGTGGCAGGAGCTCCTGCATGGCGGCCGCTACTCGCATTCCTATACGGCCGCGCTGCCCGATTTCGTCAAGCTGGCGGAGGCCTATCAGGGCGTCGGCATCAGGGCCGAGAAGCCGTCTGAGCTCGACGACGCCATCCGCGAGATGATCGCGATCAGACGCCCCGTGATCTTCGACTGCCGCGTCGACAAGCACGCCAATTGCTTCCCCATGATTCCGAGCGGGGAGGCGCACAATCACATGTTGATGGGTGATGATTTGACCGAGGAGGACCTCGAAAACGCCATCACCGAAGAAGGCAAGGTGATGGTGTAGGCCATGAGTCAGCCCGGATCCGCATATTCGCTGGAGAAGCGCGAGGAGAAGCCCGAGCGCCACACCATGAGCGTGCTCGTCGATAACGAGCCCGGCGTGCTCGCGCGCGTCATCGGCCTGTTCTCGGGCCGCGGCTACAACATCGATTCCCTCACCGTGTCTGAGACCGAGCACGAGGCGCATCTGTCGCGCATCACCATCGTCACCACGGCGGCGCCGATGGTGATCGAACAGATCAAGGCCCAGCTCGAACGGCTGGTGCCGATCCACTCGGTCACCGACTTGACCGTGCTCGGCAACCCGGTCGAACGCGAGCTTGCTCTGGTCAAGGTCGCGGGCAAGGGCGACAAGCGGGTCGAGGCCTTGCGGCTGGCCGAGGCCTTCCGCGCCCAAGTCATCGACGCCTCGATCGAGCATTTCACCTTCGAGATCACGGGACGGCTGTCCAAGATCGAGCAGTTCATCGCCCTGATGCAGCCGCTTGGCCTGGTCGAGGTCTCGCGCACCGGGCTTGCCGCCATCTCCCGCGGCGCCGAGCGGATGTAGGCTCAAGCGCGGGCAGGAGGCGCGGACTGGCTGAAGACTGAGGCAACGCCACTTGCAAAGTCCGCTTTCGGGCGTCACAAACCCGCAGCCAGCAATGTCAGTCAAAACCAAGGGCAGGGAACTCGCATGCGCGTCTATTATGATCGGGATGCCGATCTCAATCTGATCAAGGGCAAGAAAGTCGCCATCATCGGCTACGGCTCGCAAGGCCATGCCCATGCGCTCAATCTGCGCGATTCCGGCGCGGCCGAGGTCGCGGTCGGCTTGCGCCCCGGGTCGAAATCGGCGCCCAAGGCGGAGAAGGCCGGGCTCAAGGTCATGGATGTGGCCGAAGCCGCGAAATGGGCTGACGTGGTGATGATGCTGGCGCCGGACGAACTCCAGGCCGGCATCTGGGAGAACGACCTCAAGCCCAATATGAAGCAAGGCTCGGCCCTGTTCTTCGCCCACGGCCTCAACATCCATTTCAACCTGATCGAGCCGCGCCCCGACATGGATATCTGCATGGTGGCGCCGAAGGGACCTGGCCACACCGTGCGCGCCGAATATGTTCGTGGCGCCGGCGTCCCCTGTCTCGTGGCCATCGCCCAGGATTCCTCCGGCAACGCTCACGATTTGGCGCTGTCTTATGCCTCGGCCATCGGCGGCGGCCGCGCCGGCATCATCGGGACCAGTTTCCGCGAAGAATGCGAGACCGATCTGTTCGGCGAGCAGTCGGTGCTGTGCGGCGGCCTGGTCGAGCTGATGCGGAACGGCTACGAGACGCTGGTCGAGGCCGGCTACGCGCCGGAGATGGCTTATTTCGAATGCGTGCACGAGGTGAAGTTGATCGTCGACCTCATCTATGAGGGCGGCATCGCCAACATGAACTACTCGGTCTCCAACACCGCCGAATATGGCGAATATGTCTCCGGCCCCCGCGTGATTGGACCGGCGAGCAAGGAGGCCATGAAGCAGATCCTGGACGACATTCAGTCCGGCAAATTCGTCAAGGACTGGATGCTGGAGAACCGCGTCAATCAGACGAGCTTCAAGGCGATGCGCGCCAAATGCGACAGTCACGACATGGAAGAGGTGGGCAAGCGCCTGCGCGGCATGATGCCCTGGATCTCCGAGCGCGCCATGGTCGACAAAAGCAAGAACTAGCTTCGTCAGTCGCACTCACATCCTCTTTCGTCATTGCGGCGCAAACCGTCATCCAGGCGCGCGCGTGCAGATCAAAAACTGGACTCCGGCTTTGGCCGGGGTGACGCAGGCGCGCGTGCCGGAGCGTCTCGCCGGGCAACGCCCGCGAAGGCATGGGGACAGGGACTAAGTCCCTGAGGGACCAGTCCCCTGAGGGAAGCGGGGCGCCGAAACGTCGCGCTCAGTTTGTTAGTGGGCGACCTTCCGGCGCCCCGCATGGCGGCATCGCTTCCGCTTCCATCCCCGCTTATCGCCTGTGCCGCCGGCGCCTCGACTGGCGCCGGCGGATAGGGACCTGGACCTTCCAGTCCAGGTGGGGGAGGAAAGCCGGCCCGAGGTGGTCCGTTACCCCGGCCGCGTCAGGCGGATAGCCACCCTTTCTCAGGTGAGGCCCCATACCCGTCGCGGTTAGCCTCGGGCGCCGCATCCCTTCCCACCTGCACGGACGGTCCGGACACGCATCCCTCATCGGGAAGGGGTGAGGCGGAGTCTAAGCCAGGTTTGGCAGGCGGGGATAAGTCTCCGAGCGGCCGCCAGAAATATCGTCCTGCCGGGCGTGTCCCGGCCGGGCACGCAGGAACGCGTAATTCCCGCGTAAGCGGGAATCTAGTAATCATCGACCCTTGGAGATTACTGGATTGCCCGGTCAAGCCGGGCAATGACAGTGTAAGGAGCATCCATGCTGATTACGCGGCTCGCCAAGATCGCGATGTGTCTTGCCCTCGCGGTTTTCTGCCTGGTCGTCACCTTCGACAACATCACCGACCCGCACTCGAACTATCAGTTCGTGCAGCATGTGATGAGCATGGACACGACCTTTCCCGGCAATAGGCTGATGTATCGGGCGGTCACCGCCCCCTGGGCTTGGCAGCTGAGCTATGGCCTCATCGTCGCCACCCAGGCCGTCGCCGGCGCCCTGTTCCTCGCCGGCGGCGTCCGCCTGTGGCAGGCGAGGCATGCTCCGGCCGCGGACTTCAATCGGGCCAAGGCCTACGCCATCGCCGGAGCGCTTCTCGCCTTCTTGCTGTGGTTTTTCGTGTTCATGGTGATCGCCGGCGAATGGTTCGCCATGTGGCAGTCGCAGCATTGGAACGGGCAGGCAGCGGCCTTCCGCTTCTATGTCACGGTGCTCGCCGTGCTGATCTTCGTCACTCAGCCCGACGGCGATTTGAAGGAAGGAGTCGAGCCATGACCAACCGGCAAGCCATCGAAGATCTGTTGGAAGAGCTCTACGCGGCCCGGGTGCGCGGCGATCTCGAGGCGCTGCGCCAGCTATTTGCCGACACCGCAACCTTCCAGGTGGCGGGGTCGGAGCAGGCAAGTCCGCTCGCCACCCTGGTCAAGGGCAATCCCGGCATCATGGATCTGCTGCAAGGCATGATCTCGACCTTCGAGCTCAGCGACTTCACCATCATCGAGATGCTGATCGACGGGGAATCCACCGCGGTGCGCTGGCAGGCCACGGTCCACCACACAGGGACGGATGAGGTGTTCACGACCGAACTCGCCGACTTCATCACCGTCCAGAACGGCAAGGTCAGCGCCTTCGTCGAATTCCTCGACACGGCGCTCGCTGCCAAAGTTCTCGCCACCAAATAACAGGTGGCACGCAGCCATTCCACGGGAGCCGACATGAACAGCTTGAACCGCCTATTCGTGACGTTTGCCGCTGGCGCTGCTCTGATGCTTGGCCTGCTCGCTGCCGCCGATCAGGCCGTGGCCGAGCCGACCGAAGCGCAGACGAGCGCCATCCGCTCCAACTGCCGCTCCGACTATATGTCCTATTGCTCCTCGGTGCCGCGAGGTGGCGCGGCATCGCTGGAGTGTCTGAAGCAGAACGTGGCCAAGCTCTCTTCCGCCTGCCAGCAGGCGGTGAAGGCCATTGCTCCCGCGCCTGCGCCGGCGGCAAAGGCAGCGCC
>JBAUEK010000010.1:0-5549 GCA_049678565.1 Methyloceanibacter sp.
GCTGGAACAGCCTGGCGTACCAATCATCGCTCCGCCGTCCGAACCAATAGCGGAACAGCCAGGGGTCGAGCGAGAGCAGGCCTCGGAGCCGCACCCGGCGGCGCTCCTTCGCATCGAGGATGGTGCGGGTGGAATCGAGCCTGTCGAAATAATGCAGCTCCTTCACCGGCGGCAGCCATAGGCGCGGATGCTGCCTGAGCACCCGATGCAGCCAGGTCGTCCCCGCTCGCTGGGCCCCGATGACGAGAAAGTCCGGCCCCTTGTCGGTTCCTCCGCGCGGGGCAGGTCCTCTTCGAGATGCGTCCATCGGCAGACCTTGTTCTATTCTGGCGAAGCTCAACCGAAGCGCCGGAGCGGAACGTGCGTAGAGCCTTGCCAGCAGCGAATGGGAAAATTCCCGCTGATGGCGCTCGGCCGGACGCCTCCTTCTCGGCAGACCAAGGGCTCGGATCCCGCCTCAGTTCAGCCTGATGCCGACGTCGTCGCTGACGGCCGGGACAAATCGATCCCTCACCTTGCAATCGACAAAAGACTGCAACAGCGCGTTGACCTCGCCGAGCTCGATGTACCGCTTTTGCATTTTCTTGGGGGCATGAGCCCGCGAAACCTTGTTCATCAACGGCGCCCAGGGCGGGGGTGCGCGGAAGCTTTCCATGGCCGTCGCCATTTCTGTATAGGCGTTCGGTTGCACGGCATTGCGCACGTGATGCGCGATCAGCTCATCGGACGACGCCCTGCGATTGACCGCGACCTGGCCGGCCATATTGGCTTCGATCCATTGAGCCAGCTCGTCGCGGCCGGTGCAGCCGCCGGTCACCTTGCCCGGAAGCACGGGATCGAGCTCGCTGCGCGCCGCGTCCGGATAATACTCGGTGACGGGGCGGTTCAGGATATAGGCCTCGATTCCCGTGGTGCAGGCATTGTGGATGACGCATCGCGCCGCGCTCAACCACGGGACCGCAGGACCTCCATCGCGGACGAGGACATTACTGACGTCCTCAAAACGCGCCCGCCACACGTCGGGGTCCTCCAGCGGATGCGGCCTGACCACAAAGGTCTGATCCGGGAACCGGCTTGCCATCGCCGCGACGCCCTCCATGAACCCGAGGAACAGCTTATGCTGATACTGGAAGCGCTCGTTGACGGTCTGCTGCGCCTCCCCGGTATAAATCTCACTTCTGCGGTCGAGGGTCTCTTCCAGCTCTCTTCTGAAGTGATTGACGGCTGCGAACCGGGAGGTGAAGAGAATGAAATCTCCGTGCTTCTGCTTGATATCCTGCTCCTGTGCTTCCCAGCAGGCGCGGAAGCGTGGGTGAAGCAGATCAAAGCGGGGGTTGCCGGTGACGTCGTATCGGCGCACTTGGGGGAGGAACCGTTCGAGGTCCTGTTTCTGCCGCTCGCCCCAGAGGAACAGGTTGTCGACGGTCTTGAGGGTTTCACCCCATACACGGCGCTCGATGTAGTCTTCGCCCGACCGGTAGGTCAGTCCCTCCTGACACATGACGGTCAGGAGATGCCCGGCGCGGCGAATTGAGCGGTAGCGAGAAAGACACCCCGTCGTCAGGCCCTTCTCCAGCACCATGCTGGGTGCGAAGGATGCCGGCGATTTGCGAAACCGTCCCTTCTCGATCAGCCGAACAGTGTGACCGCGGGCGGAAAGCTCGGTGCCAAGCAGAACCGCCGCCGGCAATTCCCTCTCGGTCATTTCGACAAGAATGATGAAGTTCTTCGACTTGCTCGTCATGGATAGAAGCGCAATTCACATTTGCAATATTGAGTAATGTTGGGTGCCTGTCCCCCGGGAGCCGCACGAGGCGTCAATCGCGGCTTTTCGGAACCCCGCGGTTCGACCAAGCGGCGCGATCATACCCGCCGCTCAGCGTCAGGCCAAGAGGCCGCGAGGGCCTCACATGTCATCTTCGTCCTCCTCCTCGGCATCCACATAACCCTTGCGCCGGCGCTTCTGGGCTGCCTTGAGGGAGAACTCCTGGAGGGCGGCTTCGCCCTCTTCCGAGGCCAACGCCGCGACACGCTGCAGCGCGGTGCCGAACACGGCCAGTACTCGCGTTTCGCCGAAGCTGGCCACCGCTTCAGGGCGCTCATAGAGGATCAGCGTCACCTTGTCCCGAAGCTCACCTTGCAGGAGCGCCTGTAGCTGATCACCGTCCTTGTCGAGCTTGAAGGACTTGATGATGGCGATACCGGCCTTGCTTGCGCCCACATCCGTCGGATCGACAAGCATCGTCTCGACCGGACTCGCCGAACCGGGCATCGTGGCACCCAGCAAGGCCATCTTCAGCTCATTGATGCCGTCCAAGGATAGGAGGGAGAGACATTCTCCGGCTTCGGCGCGCACGTCCTGGCCAGTCGGAAGCGTCCCCAGAATGACGGCGTCGCCTCGCCGCACGCGAGCGAACTCCACATCGTCCAGCCTCTGCATGTCCTTGATGAAGAGGTGATAGCGGACCAGGTTCGGGTAAAACCGGCTGACCACGCCGAAGGCACGAATTGGCTGTCCGACACCCGCAAGGGCCATGCGCAGCGCCGCGATATAGGCGATGAACATCGCCCACTGCTCCCGGCCCGCCAAGGCTTCGCTCGCCAAGTAATAGATCACGAGGCCGAGGATGATGGTGATGCCGATTTCGATGGCGAGCACGAACTC
Organism: Methyloceanibacter sp.; assembly: GCA_049678565.1. Lineage (GTDB taxonomy): Bacteria > Pseudomonadota > Alphaproteobacteria > Rhizobiales > Methyloligellaceae > Methyloceanibacter. Next base: position 2,666 of record JBAUEK010000010.1, read on the forward strand.
GGTTAGGACCCGGCGGCGCATGATGAAGGCGCGCGACAATTCGTCGGCCGATTCGAGGCTCGTCGCGAGTTGCCCGGCGGATCGCTTCTCGTTGAGTTTGCGAACTTCGTCCTTGAATGCGAGTTGCGCCTTCTCCCGATCCTTGGCGCTTTGCATGGCGCGTAGCGTCAACGGGTAGAGCAGCAGCGCCGCCAAGAGCACGGAAACGAGGATCAGCATGGTCAACGGAGCGTCAACCCAGAACAGAAAGGCCGACGCTCCGATGCCGCCGATTAACGCGGTGATGGCGGTGGCGAAGCTCATGGAGATGATCGCCCCTCGCCGCGCGCCTACTCCCAATCCGCTTACACCGAAATCAGTAAAGAGCGTGCTGGCGAGGCGCACGCGTGGATCCGGAAGATTCAAGCTCAGCAAGACCAATTCTTCGATCCTTCGGGCGAAGTGGTGTTGCAGCTGGTCGAGCAGGGCCCGGCGTGACAGGTAGAGTAAGCAGGCGCTGAGGACGAAGCAGGTGGTCGAAACGATGACGATGGCCCAAAGCCATTCCGGCTCTTCCTTGAGGTTCGCATCAATATCGAGCCAAGGAACCGAGAACACGGCTCCCGACTCCATGTGCCGGGCGTACCAGTAAACGAGGCCGATGGCGGCCGCCTGCGTGGCGAGGTGCAGCAAACTGAGCACGATCGCGCCCACAAGCTTCCTGGGATCCTTGAAGATGGAGTAGAGGTACCAGCCGACGAGGGTCGAGTAGTTCTTGCCCTGGCGCGCGAAGCGCGTGATGAACGATATCGGCCCTGCCAAGGCTGTCGGCTTTACTTCTTTGAGCATAAGACTGCCGCGAAATCCCCGAATCTAACCCGACTGAACCCAGGCCGGTGTTTACCCCTCCACTCGCGCGATCCGCTCCCACCGCTTGTCTTGCCACTGGAGCGGAGAAAAACGGTGACAAGCTCACAACCCACCCAATTTTAGCACAGATTGCCGAGGCCACGTCAGCCCTCGAGAGCCCCGAGGAGATCCAGCCAGCGCTTGCCCACCGTGGAGATATCGAGCCCTGCGACAGCAGACCGCGCCTTCGCGGCGTAGGACTCCCGACGTCCGGTGGACGACAGCATGGCATCGAGCGCCTCTACCATGGCGGCACCGTCGTCGGCGGTGACGAGCATGCCGTAGCGCCCATTTTCAAGGATCTCGACGGTGCCGCCGGGGCAGGAGGTAGCAATCACCGGCAACCCACAGGCGAGCGCCTCGAGCAGAGCGTTGGGATACCCCTCAAACCGCGACGGCAACACAAACAGGCTCGCCTTGCGCAAGACCTCGGCGCTGTCGCTGACAAGACCCGGCAGCACAATCCTGTCCGCGCATCCGCTCTCGGCCCGTAGCCGCTCCAACTGTACCCGGTCAGGCCCCTCCCCATAAATCGCGAGTCGCCAATCCGGATACTTGCCCGCGAGCGCCGCGAAACTCCGGATCAGGACGTCGTATCCCTTTTGATGGGTGAGACGGCCGATGGATGTGAGCCAGCGGACACCATTCTGCTCGGGGTGGGCACCGCCCGTCTCAAGCCGCACCGGATTGGGGACGATGTGAACCGGAATGCGGAACCGAGCCCTCGCCCATGAGGCGATGTCTTCGGTTTGCACCACCATGGCGCTGGCCAGCGGATAGGACAGCCGGCGCGCCAGCTTGTGGAGCCACCCGAGCCCCGGCCGGTCCGGCTGGTTGCGCTCGGAGACAACGACCGGGAGGCGGAGCCCCCTCGCCGCCCAGATGGCGACGGCATTGGCTTCCGTCATAAAGGCGACGACAAAGTCGGGGCGGACCTCACGCAACACCGCTCGCAGGCGCGTCAGTCGGGCTGCGTTGATGCCGAGCCTGGCTACCAAGCCACGTGACGTGTCCGAAGCCGAAAGGCCCCTCAGCTCGACCCGAGTATCCAAGGCAAAGAACGGCTCGGCGCCTGGCGCATCGAACGTTGCCAGCACGACCTCGTGGCCCTTACCGGACCAGGCGTTGACCAACAGAGTGGCTACGCGTTCGGCGCCGCCCGGGCCCAGACTGGGAATGACGAAGACGATGCGCACCGCTCACTCGCAGCGCAGAAGGCGAAGCCAGACCTCGATCGCCCGGTCGGCGTCATGAGCGCTGGCGCGCTCGCGCGCTAGTGCCCCGAACCGCCGGCGCAAGGTCTCGTCGCGCGCCAGGCGAATGATGGCTTCTGCCGTGGCGCTCGCGTCCTCGACCGGAACGATCATGCCGGCAGCGCCGTTCCCGGTGCCAATCAGCTCGCACGGGCCGGGAGAGGCGTCCGACACGATTGCCGGCAGCCCGCACGCCATGGCCTCGATCAGGGCGTTCGGCGTGCCTTCGAAACGCGAGGTCATGACGAAGAACTCTGGGCCCCGAAGCAAGGGAAAGGGATCGGCAACATGACCCATCCAGTCAATACCGCCGTCAATCCCGAGCTTGGCCGCGCGCGCCTTCAGCTCTACCTCCAGCGGGCCTCCACCGACAATCGCGAGCCGCCAGCCCGGCAGCGCCGCGGCGGCCTTGGCCCAGGCGGCGAGGAGCACGTCCAGGCCCTTCTGCTCGACCAGTCGTCCGACCGTGACCACGGTCGGGGCGGCGTATTCAGCCACCTCATCCGTGGAGGAACCCATCAAAGGATTGGGCAGAAAGGCGAGCTTGTCGCCCGGCACGAACGGCTCAAGCGCGGCGAGCGCGCCCTTGCTGTTGGCGGTCACCACGTCGGCATGTCGATAGACGAGGCGCCGCATCAACTCCACGCGCGGACGATGGCGCTGGAGGCGTGGGTCGTTGCGCTCCGAAATCACGGTGTGGGTGTCGAGACCGCGCGTGGCAAGGACGGTCATGATGTTGGTCT
>JBAUEK010000011.1:0-6892 GCA_049678565.1 Methyloceanibacter sp.
ACTCGGGGTCGCGCCCGATGTGATTGTCGCGCAGATTGCCAGCTTCCCGGCTCTGTTCGGGCGATGTTCGGTCCACCGCGTCGGCGGCGGTCCGGTGTTCATCGTCGACACGGCCAAGGCGCCGTACCACAGCCTCCATCTCGCCCTCGACATGCTGGCGACGTTCGGCGCACCCCGTAAGCGTGTCGTCATAGGCAACATCAGTGACAATGCAGGATCGGATCGGATCTATCGCAGAGTCTATCAGGCGGCTCGTTCCGTTGCGCAGCAAGTGATCTTCATCGGCGAACATTCCCATCGATCGAAGGCCACGCCCGAAGATATTGCCGATGGACGTTTCCTTCGCTTTGACAACATTCGGGACGCAGCCGAGTTCTTGAAGGAAAGCGCGATACCGGACGAGCTCGTCCTGTTGAAGAGTGCGATTAATTTGCACCTCGAGAGATTGATGCTGAATTTTTTTACCCCGGTGCAATGCTGGAAAGACATTTGCGGCAAGAAGGAATCTTGCGTCCCGGTATTGGGCCGAGGGTGCGGATTGTACGAGGTGCCATTTGAGCAGCAAAAATCCTCAAGGAACCGTCGGTCCTCGATGCTGTGCCTTTAGTGCAACAGGCCTCGCCGTTCTCAGGCTTGTCGCCGCTCCCGGGGCCAGATAGCCTGAACCCAAGATATAATGCTTCCTGTCAGCATCCTATTGGCCGCCGTCCTCATAATCGTGGGGCTCATGTTTGTCGGCCGGTATGAGATCAGTCCCCCAATGCAAGGGGGCAACGTGTGGCGCGTCGACCGGCTCACCGGCAATTTGGCGGTATGCGGCGGCTTCGACAACAAGCTCACCTGTAGGTACGCCGAAGAGTAAGAAGCGCGGCAGTCCCTCCGAGCCGAAGCACCGCACGCCGTCCAATCCCCTTGGTTGAGGCCTGTCATTCTCCGTCTGGCGTTGCCTCAACGGCACCCGTGGAGGCGAATGGACGCTGACCGGCTAAGTCTTTGGGATTGTTGGTGAGCCCGACGGGATTCGAACCCATGACCCTCTGATTAAAAGTCAGATGCTCTACAGGCTGAGCTACGGGCTCCTCGTGGCGACCATAGGGTTGGGCGATCGCCGAGGTCAAACAGAAAGGACGCCAATTGGATCGGCGAACGGCGCCGGTCCGGACCGGCGCTGGCGCATCACTAGTCGAAAATAGAGAATCGCGAAACCTCAAAGCTTTGGCTAAGTTCGCGCCAATCCAGGGGTCCGGGGAGGGGAGCGGGATGGAGACTGAAAAGCCACGAGGCAGCCGGCGCCGCTATTTGCCGCGGCTGTTGCTGCTCATTCCCTTCGCGGCGATGCTTTGGGTGCCGTCCTACAATCGGATCGAGCCCGAACTCGCCGGCGTTCCCTTCTTCTATTGGTACCAGCTCGCCTGGATCCTCATCGCCGCAGTCCTAGTTCTGCTCATCTACCTCATCGAAATCGGACTTGCGCGCCGGGCTTAGAGAGCGCCACGGGGGGCTTCGTTTGTGAACGCGACCGCCACGATCATCTTCGTCGCGCTCTTCGTCTTCATCACCTGGCTCGGTTTCATCGCGGCCCGCTGGCGCCAGGGCGACCTCAATCTGCTGCATGAATGGGGTCTCGGCGGCCGCCGCTTCGGCACCATGGTCACCTGGTTCCTGCTCGGTGGCGATCTCTATACCGCCTACACCTTCATCGCCGTGCCGGCGCTCGTCTACGGCATGGGGGCCATGGGCTTCTTCGCCGTGCCCTACACCATCCTCATCTATCCCTTCCTCTATATGATCTTCCCGCGCCTGTGGGCGGTGGCGCATGCCCGCGGCCATGTCACCGCCGCCGATTTTGTGCGTGACCGATTCGACAGCCGCCTGCTCGCGCTCGCCATGGCGGTGACGGGCGTGATCGCCACCATGCCCTATATCGCGCTCCAGCTCGTCGGCATGGAGGTGGTGATCGGCGCGCTCGGCTTTCCGACCGAGGGCCTCGTCGGGCATCTGCCGCTGATCATCGCCTTTCTCATCCTCGCCGCCTTTACCTATAAGAGCGGCCTCCGGGCGCCGGCGCTGATCGCGGTGGTCAAGGATTTGCTGATTTTCATCACCGTGATCGCGGCCATCGTCATCATTCCGGCCAAGCTTGGCGGCTATGGCGCCATCTTCGCCAAGGTGCCGCCGGAGAAGCTGCTGCTGACGCCGCCGCAAGGGTCGAGCCTCGGAATGTACAGCGCCTATGTAACCCTGGCCCTCGGCTCGGCCATGGCGCTGTTTCTGTATCCGCATGCGATGACGGGCATCCTGAGCGCCTCCAGCGGCAAAGTGATCAAGCGCAATGCTGCGATGCTGCCGGCCTATTCCTTCGTCCTCGGGCTGATCGCGCTTCTCGGCTACATGGCCATCGCCGCCGGTGTCGGCCAGGATCCGGTGCACGCTTCGGGCTTCGCTCGCTATGGCCCGAACTACGCGGTGCCGGCGCTGTTCCTGTCGTCGTTTTCTTCCTGGTTCGTGGGGGTGGCCTTCGCCGGTATCGCCATCGGCGCGCTGGTGCCCGCGGCGATCATGTCGATCGCCTGCGCCAATCTGTTCACGCGCAATCTCTACAAGGAATATCTGCGTCCCGACTGCACCGAGGCGCAAGAAGCGCAGATGGCGAAGATCGTCTCGCTGGTGGTGAAGATCGGCGCCGTCGTCTTCATTCTGGCCATCCCGCACAGCTACGCGATCCAGCTTCAGTTGCTCGGCGGCATCTGGATCATCCAGCTTCTGCCCGCCATCGTGCTCGGCCTTTACACCCGCTCCGCCAATGCCCGCGCGCTGTTGATCGGATGGGCGGTTGGACTTGGCAGCGGCAGCTATATGGCGGCGGCGCAAGGATTTGTCAGCTCGGTCTATCCCTTGTCGATATGGGGCGTGACCCTGCCGGGATATGCGGCGCTCTATTCCGTGGTGCTGAACTTCCTCTTCGCCCTGGCGCTGACGCCGGTGTTCAACCGATTCGCGCCGCGACCCGCCGCGGCCAGTCCATAGTCCTTGGGCACGGGTGGGGGCAAAACCCGCTCCAGCCTGTGTATAGAGGCCCGAAATCGCCGTATTTTCGTCGGACCACGCCTCGACCGCGAGCCTTTTCCTCGTTAGTCTGCGCTCCGTCTAACCACATGACCTCGAGGGAGTTCAATTTCATGGCAAACGACAACCAGGCTGGCGGGAGGACGTTTCTCGCAGTGATCCTGGGCGCGATCGTTCTCGCCCTCGTCATTGCTGCCTACTTTATGTACGGGCACAAAGAGGAGGCACCTCCAGCCGCACCACCCGCGGCCGAAGCACCGGCACCAGCGCCGGCACCGGAACCAGCCCCGGAACCAGCGCCTGCACCGGCTCCAGTCGAGCCCGCGCCCGCGCCTGAGGCTCCAGCCGCTCCGGAAGCGCCTGCGCCTGAGGCTCCGGCCCCAGAGGCGCCTGCGCCAGAGGCACCGGCCCCAGAGGCGCCCGCGCCCGAGGCTCCGGCTCCCGAAGCGCCGGCACCGGAGACGCCGCCAAATCCATAGGCGGTCGGCACCAACGATTGACATCAGGGCGGTCCTTGGGCCGCCCTGATGCTTTGTGACCCCATGATCGGCGGGGCGCGGATCAAGCCAGGCGACGCGCCAGGGCGCCATCGCTGTGCCCGGCCGATCCCGCGCAAACAAACGCTCCGCCCAAGGCTCTCTTCGCGCCGAAACTGGTGTAGATTACCGGTTGAGACGCAAGGGACCGCGATCCGCCCCGCCCTTGGTCTCACCGCGCATCTTTAACCGCGATAGCAACTGTCGCCCAACGGCCCGGTTTTGGCCGCATGGGCAGCGGATATTTTGGACGAAGGTACAGGTCGTCGCCCGATGCCAGACGCACGCCGCAGACGGGGTCTCTCCCTCCAGTCACGCCTCCTGCTGGTGGGCGTGCTGCTCGCGCTGATGGTCAGCGTCCCCGTGTTCTGGCACCAGCGTGAGCAGGTGGCCGACACCGCCACCCCGCCGCCGCAGCTGCAGCCATCGCCGATCAAGCCGGTCGTGGCCACGGAGGAGCCGGCCAAGACGGTGCCGGTGGAGGCGGCCGAGGTGAGGCGAGGGCCCTTGACCGAGCAGGTGACGGCGGTCGGCAGCCTCAGGTCGGATGAGTCCGTGGTGATCACGTCGGAGATCGCCGGCAGGATCAGCGGCATCCATTTCAAGGAAGGCAGGCCCGTCGCTAGCGGCGCGCCGCTCATCACCCTCGACGATTCCGTCTATCAAGCCGAGTTGCACGAGGCCGAGGCCAAGCAGCGTCTGGCCGAGCAGAGCAACCAACGCGTGAGCGAGCTGTTCTCGCGCGAATTTGCCAGTGCCAGTTCCAAGGACGAGGCCGAGAGCAATCTCGCCGTCACCAACGCCGCCACCGAGTTGGCCAAGGCCCGCATCGAGAAGACGAGGATCGCGGCGCCCTTCGCCGGCATCGTCGGCCTGCGCCAGGTGAGCCTCGGGGAATACATCACGCCTGGACAGCCCTTGGTCGGCTTGGATGCCATCGAGGAGATCAAGGTCGATTTCAAGATGCCCGAGAAATACCTATCGACCGTGCATCACGGCCAGGCGATCGAGATCAAGGTGGATGCGTTTCCAGGCGAGACCTTCGAGGGCGAGGTCTACGCCATCGACCCCCGCGTCGATATCGAGGGGCGCTCCATCTTCATTCGGGCGCGCGTGCCCAATAAGGACCAGAAGCTGAGGCCGGGCCAGTTCGCCCGCGTGACCTTGATCCACGAGGTCAAGCCCGATGCTCTGACCGTGCCGGAGGCGGCGATCGTGCCCAAGGGCACCGACCAATACGTGTTCAAGGTCGTCGACGGCAAGGTGCAGCTGGCCAAGGTCTCTATCGGCACCAGACGCGCGGGCCGGGTCGAGCTGGTGGAAGGCGTGAGCGCCGGCGAGCTCGTGGTCACCGCCGGCCAGCTCAAGATCCGCGACGGTGCCGCCGTCACCGTGGTCCCGGCCCAGGAGCCGAAGGCGTGAAGCTTTCCGAGATCTCGATTCATCGCCCCGTCTTCGCCACGGTGATGAGCCTCGTCGTCGTGCTGGTCGGTCTCGTCGGCTACAGCCGGCTGACGGTCCGGGAATATCCGAATATCGACCCGCCGGTGGTGACCGTGGCCACCACCTATCAGGGTGCGAGCGCGCCCATCGTCGAGACCCAGGTCACCAAGGTGCTCGAGGATTCGTTGTCGGGCATCGAGGGCATCGACTACATCACCTCGATCAGCCGCGAGGAACAGAGCCAGATCAGCATCAGGTTCAACCTCGAGCGCGACCCCGACGACGCCGCCGCCGATGTGCGCGACCGCGTCGGGCGCGTGCGCGGGCGTCTGCCCGATGAAATCGAAGAGCCAGTGATCCAGAAGATCGAGGCGGACGCGCAGCCTATCCTCTATATCGCCTTCCACAGCACTAAGCATTCCGCGCTCGAAATCACCGACTACGCCGACCGCTACGTCAAGGATCAGCTGCAAACGCTGCCCGGCGTGGCCGAGGTCAGGCTGTTCGGCGAGCGCGAATATTCGATGCGCATCTGGCTCGATCCGGAGCGGCTCGCCGCCTACAACCTCACGCCGCAAGACGTCGAGCTCGCGCTTCGGCGGCAGAATGTCGACGTCCCCGCCGGCCGCATCGAGAGCCTGCAGCGCGAATTTACCGTTCTGTCGGAGACCGACCTCAAGACTCCGGCGCAGTTCGACAATCTGATCCTAAAGGACGTCAAAGGCTATCTCGTGCGGCTCTCCGACGTCGGTTATGCCGAACTTGGGCCGTTGAATGAGCGGCGCATCGTTCGCTCCAACGGATTGCCGGCGATCGCGCTCGGGGTGGTGAAGCAGGCCACCGCGAATCCCCTCGATGTGTCCAACGAGGTCGCGGCCGCGTTGCCGGGCATCCTCGCTTCGCTGCCAGACGGCATGAAGGTCGAGGTCGCCCACGACAAGTCGATCTTCATCCGCGAGTCGGTCAAGAACGTCTACACCACGATCGCCGAGGCCATCGTGCTCGTGGTCCTGATCATCTTTCTATTCCTGCGCTCGGTCCGGGCCACGCTGATTCCACTCGTCACCATTCCGGTTTCGCTCATCGGCGCCTTCGCGCTGATGTACCTCCTCAACTTTTCCATCAACACCCTGACGCTGCTCGCCCTCGTGCTCGCCATCGGTCTCGTCGTCGACGACGCCATCGTCATGCTGGAAAATATTTACCGCCACGTCGAGGACGGCGACCCGCCAGTCGAGGCGGCGCTGGTCGGCAGCAAGGAGATCGGCTTCGCCGTGCTGGCGATGACCCTTACGCTTGCCGCGGTCTACGCGCCGATCGGGTTCATGGCCGGCACCACCGGCAGGCTATTCACCGAGTTCGCCTGGACCCTGGCCGGCGCCGTGATCGTGTCTGGCTTCGTCGCGCTCACGCTCACGCCCATGATGTGCTCGAAGCTGCTTCATCGCGATGAGAAGCACGGGTTCTTCTATCGCATCATCGAAACGGGATTGCGCGGGCTCACCTCGGGCTACCGGGTGCTGATCCGTACCGCGCTCAAGGTCCGTCCCCTCGTTCTCCTCATCGGGCTTTGCGTTGCCGGCTCGAGCTTCTTTCTCTTCAACCTGCTCAAATCCGAGCTGGCGCCAACCGAGGACCAGGGCTTTCTCGTCGGGGTGATCGTGGCGCCGGAAGGTTCCACCATCGACTACACCGACACTTACGCCAAGCGGCTGGAGACGATCTTCAGCAAGATCCCCGAGGCCGAGCGCTATTTCGTGGTGTCGGGCAGACCGACGGTCTCGCAAGGCACGACCTTCCTCAAGCTCAAGCCGTGGAGCGAGCGCAACCGCACCCAGCAGGAGATC
>JBAUEK010000012.1:0-1763 GCA_049678565.1 Methyloceanibacter sp.
TCACCACCCAGCCGGGCCAGGAGATCGCCTGCCCGAGTGACTTTCCGAAGACGTTGAGCGACAACCTGCAAGACGCGATCCCCGAAGGCATGGCCGTGAAGATCATTGAGTCGCTTGAAGTCGTTTAAGTCGATCAGGAAAAATGCATGCTTCGGACCGCCGGGAGACAGCGAAGCAGTCGCTGTCGTTAACGCGTCGACCATCGAACGACGATTCGCCAGTTCCGTCAGGAAGTCCTGCGACGCCTGCAGTCTGAACTGTCGCAGCTGGCGTTTCGCCGCCGCCTGGCCTGCAATATTGCGCCGCTCCTCGTGCAGACGACGCGTGACGAAGGCGAGGATGCAAAGTGCCAGAACGATGGTGAGAAGTATCGCCTCCGCCAGCGATATCCTACGCTGTGAGTCGGACAACTCGGCCACAAAACGAAAGAGATTGTACTCGAGAGCGAGCAGTATCGAGACAACCATGACCATCGTCAGCAGGAGTCCATCCTGAAGGCTGGACCACGGATGGTTCGCTATCGTCTGAACCAGCGTCTTGAGCCGAAAGCTCACCCTATAACTCCTGAGGAAGGCTGACTGTTTCCAGACTGACTTGAAGCAATCAGACAACTTAAACGCTGCTTCAGCAAATGCCTTCTATATCGTGGAAGTCTTTCATTCATCCTAACCGATGTGGAGGGACCTGCCAGTTGCCGCGAAGCCCCTAATAGGCGTAGGCACCGGCCCCAACCAGGACGTCACCAACCCTGACGAAGTACGGACTTTTGTCACAGGCCTGGTTGTCTGCCGGGCACTTAAGCTCGCGGGCCTCAAGCCCCTACCACTCAGCGAAAGTCTCTAGGCCAGAGCCAGGATTTCCTCGGTGCTGAGATGGCCAGGCACCAGGGTGATGGGCACCGGGAAGGTGCCGGCCAATCTGCCGCCGGCAAGGGTGGAGACCAGCGGCCCTGGCCCCGAAGGGTCCTTGGAGGCGCCGAGCACGAGCACGCCGATATCCTGATCCTCCTCGATCAAGCCCGTGATCTCATCGGCCATGGCGCCCTCGCGAATAATCTCCTCCGGCACCAAATCGTCAAAGCCCATGGCTTTCAGCTTGCGGCCGAAGAGGCGGAACACGGCGCGGGCTTTGCTGTTGCCTTCCTCGCGCGCGATCTCCTCCACGCCCAGCCAGTGCTGAAACTCGGCCCCAGGCTCGATGACATAGAGCAGCGCCAGCTGGCCCTTGGTCCGCTCCGCCCGGCTCGCGGCGAAGGCGAGCGCGCTTTCGCATTCGGGCGTCTCATCGACGACGACCAGGAATTTGCGCTTATGGCCTTCGACGAAGACCTCGCGCTTCCGCCGCGTTCCGGCAGACTTTGCCTTGGTGGTCGCTTTCTTGGTGATCATGGGCGCATGCTGCCATCACTTGAGCGCGGCAACAACCGCTTCGCGTAGTGGTAGGTCACTTTGGGATCAGAAGCCCATAGGCGGCAAACCGCTTCATTTGCCGCCGGCGGGCGCGTGACAGGAAAGCCCGTGCCAGGCTCACCCGGACCTTCAAGAAGAATGACAGGGGCAGAGGCCGGCCAAGCCGCTCGGCTTCCTCCGCCAGGTACCGAATCTCCCGTACCTGCCAGCCATTCCGGTCGAAAAATCCGTACCAATCCTCTGGCGCAAACCGGAACGGGGTATTGCGCATGAAGCGGGCACGCATTTTCTCGCTATAACGCACCGCTAGAGGCGAGAAGTAGTCGACGATCCAGAATCGAACCTGTTCCGTCT
>JBAUEK010000013.1:0-3022 GCA_049678565.1 Methyloceanibacter sp.
CCAGCGCCTATGCCGAGCGCGCCATGAGCGGCTATTACCTCAACGTCGATCCCAATCGATCGCAGCTCGCCCGTTATGGCCTGATGGTGGGCGATGTTCAGGACGTGGTCGCCATGGCGCTCGGCGCTGAGCCGGTGACGACCACGGTGGAGGGCAGGGAGCGCTATAGCGTCAGTATCCGTTACCCCCGCGACTACCGCGACGACCCGGAGACCATCGCGACCCAAGTTCTGATCCCGACCCCCGATGGCGGCACGGTGCCGCTTGGCGAGGTCGCCAATATCAGCCGGGCGCAAGGACCATCCAGCATCCGCACCGAGGATGCGCAGCTCGTGCTCTACGTCTTCGTCGATTTTCGCGGCCGCGACATCGGCAGCTATGTCGCCGACGCGCAAAAGGCCGTGGCGGCCGAGGTCGAGTTTCCCCCTGGCTATTACGTCACCTGGAGCGGCCAGTTCGAATATCTCGAGCGCGCCAAGGCCCGGCTGAAGATCGTCGTGCCCGTGACCATCCTCATCATCTTTCTTCTGCTCTATCTGAACTTCAGGCGCATCACCGAGACCCTGATCGTCATGCTCTCCGTGCCCTTCGCGCTGGTCGGTGGCTTTTGGCTGATGTGGTGGCTCGGCTTCAATTTGTCGGTCGCCGTCGTGGTCGGGTTTATCGCGCTCGCCGGCGTGGCGGCGGAGACCGGCGTGGTCATGCTGATCTACCTCGACCACGCGCTGAAGGATCTGGAGGCGAAACGCGAGCGTGAGGGGCGTCCCTTCACCGCCGCCGATCTCTACGAGGCGGTCATGTCCGGTGCGGTAGACCGCGTTCGGCCGAAGATGATGACCGTGGCCGCCATCATGGCCGGTCTGTTGCCGATCATGTGGAGCCACGGCACCGGCGCCGAGGTCATGCAGCGGATTGCCGTGCCGATGATTGGTGGCATGGTGTCCTCGACTCTGCTCACGCTCATCGTCATCCCCGCGATCTATGCCCTGGTCAAAGGCGTGGGCCTGCGGCGGGCGCCGGCGCCGGAGCCCGTGCGCAAGACACGCCGACGCCGCCGAAGCGCGGTGGCCAATGGATAGGCGGCGCCGTCAGCTGTCGAGCATGCGTCGCACCAGCTTGGCCGGCGCTGCCGTCTGAGCGATCTGCTCCAGCGTGCATTGATTGGGGCTCTTGTCCGGCCGCCAGCGGACAAGCTTGGTGCCGTGCCGGAAGCGATTGCCGGTGACTTGGTCGTAGGCAACCTCGACCACGAGCTCGGGCTTCACCGGCTGCCAAGTCTCGGAGCGCTCGGTGCTCCAGCGGCTTTTCCCTCCGGGCGCCTTTCCGCTGAACCCCGGCGGCGAGGCCAGCGCTTCGAGCCGCGCGGTGAGCTCGGCCCGCTCCTTGTTGCTGATGGTGGCGGTGAAGCCGACATGGTCGAGCTTACCCTGGTCATTATAGAGGCCGAGCAGCAGCGATCCGACTTCCTTGCTGCCGCTACGGCAACGGAAGCCGCCCACCACGCAATCGGCAGTCCTGATCTGCTTGACCTTGAGCATGGCGCGCTCGCCCGGGAGGTAGGGACCGTCGCGCCGCTTGGCCACGACACCGTCGAGCGCCGTGCCGCCGTGATGCAGCCAGTCGCGTGCGTGCCTGACCGCCAAAGTGTAGGGCGAGAGCTTCAGCAATGGGTGCTCGCCGGCCGCGGCGAAGAAATCCTCAAGCGCTCCGCGCCGCTCCGTCAGTGGCGTTTCGATCAGGCTCTTGCCCGCGGCGTCGAGCAGCATATCGAACAGGATGAAGATCGCGGGCGTCTCTCCCGACAACTTGACGATGCGCGTCTCGGCCGGATGGAGACGTTGGAGAAGCGCGTCGAAGGAGAATGTGTCGCCCCTGACAATCGCAAGCTCGCCGTCGAGGACGAAGCAAGTCTGGGGCAGGGTGGCCAGCGTCTCGACGAGCTCCGGGAAATAGCGTGCCAGCGGCTTGCCGGATTTGGCCTTGAGGTCGATCTCAGAGCCGGCGCGGAAGGCGAGACATCTGAAGCCGTCCCATTTCGGCTCGAACTGCCAATCCTCGCCCTCGGGGAGATGGTCGACGAGCTTCGCCTCCATCGGCTCCAAATCGAGGGGCAGGGCCAATGCCGAAAGTCTATGGGGTGGCTTCATGTCCTCTCAAATAGACGCACCCCTCGCTGGGGGATGCCTGGTTGGACGTTTGAAGGCACAACGCTACTCCGAGCCGCGGCGGATCAAATAACCCACAAGCACGCCGACGCCCAGCGCCACGACCAGCGACGCGGCGAGATGGTCCTTCATCAGGTCCTCGGCCTCTTCCGCCCGATCCACGGCCTGGCCCCGCGCGCGGCCCCATTGGCGGTTGGCCACCTTGCCGAACGAGCTGGTCAGATCCTTCAGATAGGCGCGCATGGCGTCGAGCTGGTCGCGAACATCGTCGGTATCGAGCTCCTTCAAATACCGGCCCGCTTTTTTCTCGGCCTTACCCCAACTCATCATCGACTGTTCCTCTTGGGTGAAATGTCCGCCCCCGCGACGGCAGCATAGCAGAAACGGTTTTGTCGGCGGGTCTGTTCCGAACAGCAGCGAGCGCCCGCCCTCAACGGACGGACGCTCACAATTCAGCTTAATTCGCTGCTAGTTCGCGCAGGCTTCCATGCCGGCCATGGCTGCGTTGGCCTCTGCTTCCGTGGCATAGGGGCCGCCCATGTTTTTCATGCTGCCGCCCGGAATGTCATGCATCATCGTGCATTTATGGCTCGCCGGATCGAACGCTACATAGAATTGCTCGGCAAGGGCCGGGGTAGCGAAGGCGGCGACCAGAACGGCCGCAACGAGATACTTACGCATGATGCCTCCTTCGATTCTCCATCGGGCCGAGATTGGCCACGATGAGGATATCCTAGTGGATTGAATCCAACACTTGATGCCCTCGCCTGACGGCGGCGATGATTTTGTCAGGATTGGCGGTCCAGGTGAAGGGCTTGGGCATCTGGTTGGTCTCCTCGATGAAGCGGTTGATGGCA
>JBAUEK010000014.1:0-2537 GCA_049678565.1 Methyloceanibacter sp.
TTGCCCCCCACAAAGGCGGAATCGAGCCCATGACCGCTATTGCTACGATCGTTGGCCGGGAAATTCTCGACAGCCGCGGCAACCCCACCGTGGAGGTGGATGTGGTGCTGACCAATGGCGCCTTCGGCCGCGCCGCGGTGCCCTCCGGCGCTTCCACGGGAGCGCATGAGGCGCACGAGCTCCGCGACGGCGGCACACGCTATGGCGGCAAGGGCGTACGCAAGGCGGTCGAGGCGGTAAACGGCGAGATCCGAAAATCGCTGACCGGTGTCGACGCCGGCGACCAGCGCGGCATCGACGCGCGCCTCTGCAAGCTCGACGGCACCGAGAACAAGAAGCGGCTCGGCGCCAACGCCATTCTCGGAGTTTCGCTGGCGACCGCCAAGGCCGCGGCGCGAGACAAGAGCGAGCCGCTCTACCGCTATGTCGGCGGCGCCGGGGCGACGCTGTTGCCGGTACCGATGATGAACATCCTGAATGGCGGCATGCATGCCGACAATCCGATCGACTTCCAGGAGTTCATGATCGCGCCGGTCGGCGCGCCGAACTTCGCCGAGGCCCTGCGCACGGGCGTCGAGATCTTCCACGCGCTGAAAGCTGCGCTGAAGGCCGCCGGCCACAACACCAATGTCGGCGATGAGGGCGGCTTTGCGCCAAATCTCGCTTCGACCCGGGAAGCGCTCGACTTCGTCATGGCCGCGATCAAGGCCGCGGGCTACACGCCTGGCGAAGATGTGTTTATCGCCCTCGACGTCGCCGCCACCGAGCTTTACGCCGGCGGCAAATACGAGCTCAAGGGCGAGGGTCGGACGCTCAAGCCCGAAGAGATGGTCGCCACCTATGCCGAGCTCGTCGCCAACTATCCCATCTATTCCATCGAGGATGGCATGTCCGAGGACGACTGGAACGGCTGGCGCGCTTTGACCGAGGCTCTGGGCAGCCGCTGCCAGCTCGTCGGCGACGATCTGTTCGTCACCAATGTGGCGCGGCTCAAGCGGGGCATCGACGAAGGCATCGCCAACGCCATTCTGGTCAAGGTCAACCAGATCGGCACCTTGAGTGAGACGCTCGCCGCGGTGCAGATGGCCCAGGATGCGGGCTATGCCGCGGTGATGTCGCACCGCTCCGGCGAGACGGAGGACACGACCATCGCCGACCTCGCCGTCGCCACCAATTGCGGGCAGATCAAGACGGGGTCGCTGGCGAGATCCGATCGCGTCGCCAAATACAATCAGCTCCTCCGCATCGAGGAAGAGCTCGGCAAGGCCGCCCGCTACGCCGGCCGCTCGGTGCTAAATCGCGGCCGCTAACCGGCGATTAACCCTCGGCGCGCGATTCTCTCCGCTGCGTCGTCATTGCCCGGCTTGATCGGGCGATCCAGCAAGCACGCGCCCACGGGACCAATCAGAATGCGTCTGCAATCTCTTCTCTTTCCGCTGCTCGCCTGCGCGGTCGGTGGCTATTTCGTCTACCACCTCCAGTCCGGTGACCACGGCCTGGAGTCCCGCGCGGTACTCGAGAAGCGGAAAGCCGTGCTTGGAGGCGAGCTCGCGGGCCTGGCGGAAGTGCGGCAGCGCCTGGAGCGCGACGTGGCCCTGCTCAGGCCCGAAAGCCTCGATCCGGACATGCTCGACGAGCGCGCCCGCGCCATTTTGAACCTCGCCCATCCGGACGACCTCATCCTGCTGAAGCGCCGTCCGCCGGCGGAAACGCCGCCTGGCTCCGCGTCCAAGCCCTGAGTCAGGCTTAGCCTCGACCTGACGCTACCTTTCGGCCGAATCCAAACTCGTGTTAGCGTCCGCGTGGAGTTGCGGGGCTAACGAGGAGCGAGAATTTGATCACGCCTACAGACGAGGCCAAGCCCAGCGAAGCGCCCGACTCCACCCCGACGATCGCCCCATCCGAGGCGCTGCCTTCGGCCCTCGTCACGGAGCATGGCAGCGCCCCGAGCCTCACGCCCGAACAGGAGCTCGAAGCCTATCGCCAAATGCTGCTCATCCGCCGCTTCGAGGAAAAGGCGGGCCAGCTTTACGGCATGGGACTGATCGGCGGCTTCTGCCATCTCTATATCGGCCAGGAAGCCGTGGTCACCGGCATGCAGATGGCGCGCGAGGAGGGGGACCAGATCATCACCGCCTATCGCGATCACGGCCACATGCTGGCCTCAGGCATGGACCCCAAAGGCGTGATGGCCGAGCTGACCGGGCGCCGGCACGGCTATTCCAAGGGCAAAGGCGGGTCGATGCATATGTTCTCGGTGGCCAAGAACTTCTATGGCGGGCACGGCATCGTCGGTGCGCCGGCGCCGCTCGGCACCGGCCTCGCTTTCGCCAACAAATATCGCGGCAATGACCGCGTCTGCATCACCTATTTCGGCGAGGGCGCGGCCAATCAGGGCCAGGTCTATGAAAGCTTCAACATCGCCTCGCTGTGGAAGCTCCCGGTCATCTACGTGATCGAGAACAATCAATACGCCATGGGCACGCCGGTCGAGCGCGGCAGCGCCTTGGCCGAGGAGCTCTATCATCGGGGCTCGG
>JBAUEK010000015.1:0-10275 GCA_049678565.1 Methyloceanibacter sp.
CGCTTCGGGCGCCCAAGCTATAGCTTTCAGCTCGCTTGGCCCGATCGGTTCGCCCCGTTCGTCTAGTGGCCTAGGACGCTGGCCTCTCACGCCGGAAACAGGGGTTCGAAACCCCTACGGGGCGCCACTTAGTTTAAACGGGCGCGACGGCTCATAGAACAGCACAAGTCGCCGGGTGTCCGGTCTGCTGTTTCTCGCCCTTGTCCCCAGTTATTGTTTGCACAAGGCAGCGACCATCCACGGTCAAGCGGTTTGGAACCGAAAGCGAGGCTTGGGAAGTACTCGCCCGCTGTGATTTGGCTGGCAAAATAATACATTAGGATTGCGCAAGACCGGAGGGCCAGTCCTCCGGGTCCTCAATGTGCGCAAACGTCTAATGTGCCGCGTGGTGCAGGCTTATGGATTTCCGTTACCGGCCACTGCCTAAGTCCATACCGGAGACGCCCTTCGTGCTGCCTTTGTTGCTGCTGGAGCTGCTGGGATTGCTGCCGGAGTTGCCGTCCACACCATTCACGCCCTTGGTGCTGTTGCTGGAACTGGAGTTGCTGCTGGAACTGGAGTTGCTGCTGGTTGGCCTTCGGGCCAGGTGCCGACGCCGCCTCGATCAAGGCTGCGGCGCTCACACTGTTGTTCACCTTTACGTATCTCTGGGTGGCGATGAATCGATACAACGAGGGACGGGGCTGGTGACGCTTACCTCTTGAAGCATCGAGGGCAAGGAATGACAACCTGATTAGTAAAGAATGACAACCTGATTGGTCTTGTCGCCGACAGCGCCACGCACGCGCCACATGGCGTTTACTTCTCCGTGCTCGCTTGTCTGGTTTTGAGTCCGGGGGGCAGATCGCGATTGGTTTCACTTCGAGGTATTTCTCTCTTCATCATCGGACGTCTCTTCGTCGATGCGGCGGACGAGGAAACGCGCCCTGGCGCGTGCAGTTCGCCTCATCCCGGCCGCGACGTGGCTGGGGATAGCGGCTCAGGACGCTTGCAGCGGGCGTTTTTTGCTTCAAGATGAGGCAATGCTCGGGAGCAATTGGCACGGAAGGTGCCAATTATCCCATCGGTGTTGCCTGAGTGCATTGGCCGCCGGCGTTTCACGCGACGTCTTCAGTTAGCAATTGCGAACGCTTATATTGCATTGCACCATCCGATAAAGCGTAAGGTATTCGCCGCGCCTAGCCTGCGACCAATCGGGCTTTTCGCGTTGCAACATTACCAGACGGCCGTGGAGGGATTCCAACAGGTCGCCGGAGCAGGGAGAAGCGCCTGTCCCAATCGGGACGCTGGGAGGGTTAGAGCGACTCAAATAGAGGACCCTACCGATGCCAAAGCTCATTTTCCGCCGTCATCGCGAGCGTGCTCCTTCCGTTGCCAGCCCCGGCGCCAATGGCGTGTCAATCCAGCGGAGGGCATGAGCCATGACCGTAGCCATGCCAGCCGCCATCGTGCTGATCGTCTGCAAAACAGTCATTGCCGGACCTCCAGACCAGAACGCCGCTTTCACCGGATGGGAAGACCGGCAGTGGGCGACGGAACACTCGATGATGGTGTGCCGGCGGCAAGAAATGTTCCTTTACGATGCCGATGTCGACAAGGGCGCAGCGCCGATGGCGTTCACTCAAGCGGCTTGCCGGCGGACGGCAATGCAGCTCGGGCCCCAATTCGACGCGAGCCATAAGAATTCCACTTGGCGCTTCTGGCGAGCCGCTTGCCCCGTGCCCATCGTGCGCAAGAACCCCGATGGGACGGAAGACATCATCGCCTGGAAGATGCCCGACTGCGGGCACAGGGACACGGTGGTGTGCGAGGTCGACACGGCAATTTAGCTAGGGTCGCGGCGTCCGGGAAGACGACCGGCCGCGGCCCGCCTGATTTCGGCTAGCCGGCTCGACTTGCTCGTCGATACGCCTGAGCGCGGCCGGTAAAATGCCCAGGCACAGACTGATTGGTGTTGCCAGTGGCCTTGGTCCCGGCGCACTATTCAGTTTCCGAGGGTGATCCCGAGCCTTGAGGCTCGGCAAGCCGGAGCGTGTCTCGCGCTCAAATCGCTGATCGAGTGCGGCGGCTACCCTTTGGATGCTCTCGGCGGGAGACGCTTGCCATGCCCATTTGGCTGAAGGTCGCGGCGGGAGCCGTTCTTGGTCTCTCGCTGATCGGCTTTGCCGGATTCCAAAGCTTCTCGGAGAAGGTCGCTCCCCTCGTCCAGGAGCATGGCACCACTTATTACAATGGAGAGGGGCCAGCTCCGGCGCCGGTGATCTGCAAGCCGCTGAGCGAGATCCTCGTCGCTATCAAGCAGGTCCACGCTAAGTTCGACCACCTCGCGGGGGGCGAGCTCGAGGATTTTCAGTCGCGCGCCCGGGATCTAAAGGGGTTGCCGCCGCTCAACGCCGACGAGCTTTACGTCATCACCGAGGATGACAAGCTTCGGGGCGGCGACATGGTGCTCTTCATCGGACTCAAAGCAAAATGCGTGACGACGGTGTTCGCCTTTCCCGCCAAGCTCTACAATGAGATTCTGGGCAAGACCCAGAACAGCTAAAGCCGGCACGAAATTCGACACCGCGTTCGGGTTCGGGATTTCCCTTCGCAACGCACCGCTCAAGTGGATTTGCCCGCCTTGCATTCTCCCTCCCTGCCGCTAGGACAGCTCCTCTACGCGATCGGCGACATCCACGGCCGGGCCGATCTGCTTGCCGCGCTGCTTGAGCGGATCGAGACCGATGCCGCGCGCAGCGACGGCGTCGAGCAGCGAGCCCTCGTCTTTGTCGGCGACTATATCGATCGCGGGCCCGACAGCCGGGGCGTGGTCGATTTCTTACTGAAGGGTTTGCCGCAGGGGTTCGATGCCCACTTCCTCAAGGGCAATCACGAGGCGGTCATGCTCGACTTCATCGACGATCCTTCCTGGCTCGGCCAGTGGCTCGCCAATGGCGCCGAACCGACGTTCAAATCCTATGGCGTCGACATCGAGAGGCTGAGCCGGGAGCGAGCGCGGCCGGAGGCCTGGCGAGACGCACTCCTCGATGCTCTTCCTGACGACCATCGCCGTTTCTACGACGCGCTCGAACTCAGCGTGTCCTTTGGCGACTATCTGTTCGTCCATGCCGGCATCCGGCCCGGCGTGCCGATGGAGGCGCAGGATCCACATGATCTCGTTTGGATCCGGGCGGAGTTCCTGCGCACGAGCGAGGATTTCGGCAAGATCGTGGTGCATGGGCACACGCCGACGACATTGCCGGATGTCCGCCCCAACCGCATCGGCATCGACACCGGCGCGGTGTTCACCGATCGGCTGACCGCGCTCAGACTTGAAAACGGTTCCCGCGGTTTCGTGCAGACGGACGCTTAGCGTCCGGGTCAGCTGTCGGAAGCTTCGGCCGAGACGTCTTTCAGCCGTTCGCTCAAGCTGCCAGTGCGGCCCCCGCCTCGGCTGCCACGCCGCCGCGCTTTTCGCGCCGACAGAATCCGCGCGAGCTTGCCTTGGGCCTTGGGGTCTTCCTCGACCGTCTCGGGCGTTTGGCCTTCGGCCTGATCGGAACGGGTGGCCAATGACTTTTGCGCCGCTTCGCCGTGTGGTTCGTCGGCGACCGGAACCGCCCCGGTGCGCTCGTTGCTGCCATTGCCGATCGTTGCCGGCTCGCTCGCGACTTCCTCGACGGGGGCGCTCACGATCTCGGCCGCGACAAAATCGGGCAGGGCGGTACCATGCGCCTTCGCCACGGTGAGAACTTGGCTCGCCACCCGGCCGAGCTCTTGACGCAACAGCTCGTTCTCCTTGCCGCCGATCCTTCCTCGCGTCAGTTCCTCCTTGAGCGCGGAGAGTTGGGCGCTCAGCTTCCGGTTTTCCTTGGCCAGCGCGGATTCGGACTTTGCCGATCGGCGCGAGGACGCATCGTCGCCCAAGGCCCCGCGCAGCTGATCGATGTCGCCGCGCTGGGTGTTGACGGTGGAGCGGGCAAGTTTCAGCGCCTCTCCTTGTGAGCCGAGGGTGTTGCGAAGCTCGGCATTGGCGGATTCGAGCTCGGCCATAGCATCCTTGGCTGCTCTGAGCCGGCTCTCCAATTCGGGCAAGCGGCGGCGGATCGTCTGCTCGAGCACGCGGTTCGCGTTCTCTTTCTCCTGCAGGCGTCCCTTTACCGCCTCGAGCGTGGTGTTGATCTCGGCGATCTCGACCCGGCGTTTGTTCGCCTCCACCAGTTCACGCGCCGCCTTGTCCTTCGCCCGTTCCAGAGCGACCTCGACCCGGCGAAGCTCGATCGCGAATTCCGCCCTGAGCTGGTCCTTGTCGGCTTGGATGTCGGCGATGGACATCGGCATCGTCGCCTCGAGCTCCCGCGTGGTGAGGCGGACGGCGCGGCGCCAAAACGGGCGGGTGAGCATCAGCGCGAGCAGGCTCGCGACCAGAAAGCCGAGCGCTAGGTAGATACCCACGTCGATCATCAGAACGAGCGCTCCTCGATTGGCGCCATCAGGAGTCGGGGCGATGCGGCCGGCGGGGCCGGCCTTCGGGCGAGCAGGGGGCCTTCCGCGATCTCCCTCGTTAAGACTTCATTAGCCCCAATCTAGAACGGATTCCAGGTCGGCTCGCGGGTATATTTTAAGTAGCCGATATTGGCGCCAAGCCGCAGCCCAAGGCCGGACCGGATCGGGGCCAGAATAATGTGGCTGTCGGCCAAGAATGTGACGCCGACGCCACCGATCAAATAGGCCGAGCCGTCAACGCCGGCGAAGGCGCTGTAGATCTCGCCCGGGCTGCGCAAATCATAGACGAGCACCATGGTCTTGGAGCCCTCGGCGCCGAGGTCGTAACCGACCGAGGGGCCCTGCCAATAGACCCGGTGTTCGCCTGCGTCCTTGGTGAAGAGCGTGCCTTCGCCGTAGCGCAGGCCGGCGATGATAGCGCCGCCGGCCTCCTCGCCCAGAATATAGCCATTGGGCCTGCCTGCGCGCTGGAAGCTGTATTCGATCACCTTGGCGAGACCCATGGAGACGCTGCCGAAGAATTTATGGCCGGTCTCCTTGATCTCCCCCATGGAAAAGGTGCCCCTCTCATTAGGCGGGGGCGGCATATTGGCGCCGTCACCCGGTGGCAGGGCGCCACCGTTCGGCACAGGCTCATAGGGCCTGCCCGGGCCGCCGGCGCCGTAGCCGGGATCGTAAGCGGGCGAGGGAGGCATCTGCCCTCCCTGCGGATGCGGCGTGATCACCATGGGCGCGTCGTTGGCTTGGGCTAATCTGATCGTCTCGGACGCTGCAATGGGCTCCCCGGCGAAGGCCGAGAAGGCAAAGAAGAGCGTAGCGGCGAGCGCGATGCCCGCAGGCGCGCCGCGAGCGGCGGTTGAGGCGCGTTCGATTTGCATATTCATCCCCGTGGCAAGCCAAAGCCCGGCCGAAGGGCCGACTCGAGGCGTGGCTCGCAGCCTCCATGATTTGCCGAAACAGTTACTAAACTATGGCTAGGCGCGGGCGATCTCGTCTCTTCCCGATCATGTGAGCCATCGTGATTCACGCAAAGCGGCCAAGTGCCCCTTTGTAGGATGGAGAAATTCAGGCGAGGCGCCTGGAGAATTCCCGAGCCGCGAAAGGCTAGGCATGAAAGAATCCATCGCGGGCATCTTCGCCGTGCTCTTCCTGTCGGCGATGATTCTCGGCGCCGCGCTCGGGCTCTGCTTCGCCGCGGCTCCGGAGGAGTTGCACAAGGACCGCGTGCGCGGGAGCCAAGAAGCAGCCACCCTTTCATGTCGGCTCTGGCCGGTGGATGTCCGCGATCACGCGCAAGGGTTGGCCAAGGCCGCGCTCGAAGATCAGTCCTCGGCCTGAGCTCCCCAGGCGATGAAGCTCGGATTGAGCAACCCGGTTCCGGTCCTGCCGTAGCGGAGCGGCGTTCCGTCGGTCTCGACCACACTGCCGCCGGCCGCCACAAGCACCGCCTGGCCCGCGGCCGTATCCCATTCCATGGTGGGGCCGAAGCGCGGGTAGACGTCGGCCTCGCCGCGCGCCACCAGGAGAAACTTCAACGAGGAGCCCGCGCTCGATCGGCTCGCGATGGTGAGCTTGGCCAGAAAGGCCTCCGTGGCCGGGTCGAGATGGGAGTGGCTGACCACCGCGACCAGGCCTTCGGCTGAAGGCTTGCGCACGCACAGAGGTCGGCAATCGAGCTGGCCGAGCTCCGCGCCGTGCTCGCTCGCATCGAGCTTGGCCTCGACCGCCTTGCCATCATCGAGCGTCAGCGCCAGCAGCCCGTGGGCCGGGGCGTAGACGAGGCCGAAACGCGGGGTGCCGTCTTCGATCAGGGCCACATTCACGGTGAAGTCGCTGCGCTTGCCGATGAACTCCTTGGTGCCGTCGAGCGGATCGACAAGGAAGAAGCGGTGGCCAAGCTCCGCCGGCCGGTCGGCTGATTCCTCGGAGACCACCGCGATCTCCGGTGCGAGACGCTGCAAAGCATCGAGGAGGATGACTTCCGACTCCCGGTCGGCGCAGGTGACGGGGCTCGCATCCGCCTTGAACTCGACTTCGGGTCCCTCGTGATAAATCCGCATGATCGCCGCACCGGCGCGGGCGGCCGCGTCGGTCAATACGCTTGCCGCGCGGGCGAAATCGAAATCGGGGCTCACCGCGCTCATGTGTCTTTGAGTCGTCTGTTGTGTTTGAGTTGTCTGTCTTGGGCCTGACAAGGCAAGATGCTCACTTGAGTTTGATTCGTTCCTTGCGGGAATCGGTGCGGCATCGCAGCGAACCCCTCGGCGCCTCGTCTAGCAGATTTTGCGAGTGCGGCCCCGCGTCATTTCCGGGACGAGCAAGTTTTTGTCGAAAGGGGGACAACCATGACCGAGCCGATGGATATCGGCGATCTTGAGCTTGTGGCGCTGATCTCGAGCCGCATCTGTCACGACGTCATCAGTCCGGTTGGCGCCATCGCCAATGGGCTCGAAATGCTCGACGAGGAGCAGGACGAGGCCATGCGCGAGCAGACCATGGATTTGATCCGCAAGAGCGCCCGGCAGGCCTCGGCCAAGCTGCAATTCGCGCGGCTTGCCTTTGGCGCTGCGGGGTCGGCGGGCGCCGAGATCGATCTTCGCGACGCCGAACGGGTCGCGCGTGACTTCGTGCATGGCAAACATAGCCTGGCCTGGCAGGGACCGCCTCTGACGTTGCCGAAGAACAAGGTCAAATTGCTGCTGAACTTGGTGGCGCTTGGGGTCGTCGCCCTGCCCAGAGGCGGCACCGTGAATGTGGAGATCATGGGTGAAGGGCCGGATATCGCCTTCAGCGTGCGCGCCAAGGGCGAGCCCGCGCGGCTGGCCGAGCAGGTCACGGGCCTGCTCGCCGGCGGCAACGGCGTGATGCTCGATGCCCACTCGATCCAGCCCTATTATGCGAGCCGTATCGCCGCGGCGGCCGGGATGACCGTGACGGTTGAGGCGCGTGAGAATGAGGTTGAGCTTAGGGCCGCTTGAGGCCCGGACCTTGCGCGCAAGAGATGCGACGCATCAGGACCAGATGCGCCGCGCGGGCAAGATAAAGCGAGGCGGCGAAGGCCTTAGGCCGCCGCCTCGGACTCGTCTTCCGGATTGCGCAACACGTAGCCGCGTCCCCAGACCGTCTCGATATAGTGCTTACCGCCGGTCGCGGCCGCGAGCTTCTTGCGCAGCTTGCAGATGAAGACGTCGATGATCTTCAGCTCCGGCTCGTCCATGCCGCCATAGAGATGGTTCAGGAACATCTCCTTGGTCAGCGTGGTGCCCTTGCGCAGCGAGAGAAGCTCCAGCATCTGATATTCCTTGCCGGTCAGATGCACGCGCTGGCCGTTCACATCCACGGTCTTGGTATCGAGATTGACTTTGAGCCCGCCGGTCTGGATTACCGACTGGGCGTGGCCCTTGGAGCGGCGAACGATCGCGTGAATGCGCGCGACCAGCTCGTCCTTGTGGAAGGGCTTGGTCATGTAGTCGTCGGCGCCGAAGCCCAGGCCTCTGACCTTGTCCTCGATGCCGGCGAGACCAGACAGGATCAGGATCGGGGTCTGGACCTTGCTCACGCGCAGGGTCTTGAGCACCTCGTAACCGCTCATGTCGGGAAGGTTCAAGTCCAGCAGAATAATGTCGTAGTCATAGAGCTTACCGAGGTCGACACCCTCTTCGCCAAGGTCGGTTGTGTAGACGTTGAAGCCCTCGGATTGGAGCATCAATTCGATGCTCTGTGCCGTAGCGCTATCGTCCTCGATGAGAAGCACTCGCATCCCTAATTCCCCCGTCTTCCAGGCAGATCCCTACTCATCCCCACTGGCACACTGGCGCTGAACCACTCGCCGCAAAAGTGAATGGTTAATGCGAATCAACAAATTAGTGGCCAATAGTTAACAAAAGCTAAGCTGGTGGCGAGCACTAAGAGCTTGCGCGCGGGTTTCGGCTATTCGTCAAATGCGAGGGGCATGGTTTACCGCCCCTTAACGCCTCATGCCCAAGATCGCTTTCCGAGGGGTGGGGGCTACGGCGCCAAGGCGCGTGGCACAGATATTGAAACTCTCCGTCCTCAGGTCCGAGAATGTTGAGGGTATCGAACCATGAAGTCACGGGACGCATTGAGCCGGTTGAAGCGCTTCGAGGTGGAGGAGAAACGCCGCCAACTCGCAGAGATCGAAAGTATGATCGCCGACTTCAACCAGATGGCGCTCGATCTCGACCGTCAGATCGCTATTGAGCAAGAGCGGTCGGGCGTCTCCGATTCCAGCCATTATGCCTATCCGACCTTCGCCAAGGCGGCCATTCAGCGGCGGGACAACCTCCTCGCTTCCGCCGTGGGCCTTGAGACCAAGCTGGCGGTCGCGCGGGCGAGCCTCGAGGAATCGCTCGAGGAGTTGAAAAAGATCGAGCTGATGGAGGAGCGCGATGTCGAGCGGATGAAGCTCGAACAGGCGCGGGCAGCCGAGCGTGGAGCGGCTGCGGCCAATGTTCGCGTCGCGAGCTGAGCAGACCCCACCGGGGCATCCAGCCTAAGAGTCCAAGGACCACGAGGGGAGGGTCAACGCTTGAGCGTTTGGGCTCGATCGGTGGTAGGTTGACCCCTTACGGAGAACGAGGGAGCAAGAGGCCGTGCCGTCCTTCGACGTTGTGTCCAAGACCGATCTCGCTGAAATTGATAATGCGCTCGCCAATATGGTGCGCGAGATGAGCCAGCGCTACGACTTTAAGGGCTCTCAATCCCGTATCGAGCGGAAGGAGTCCGAAATCACGCTCAACGCCGACGACGACCTCAAGCTCAAGCAGATGCACGAATTGCTGCAGGGGCATCTGGCCCGGCGCAAGATCGAGGCGGGCATTCTCGACTACAAGACTCCGGAAAAGGCCGCCGGCCAGGCCGTCAGGCAAAAGGCTCTGATCCGGCAAGGTATCGATCGGGAGCTGGCCAAGAGACTCGTCAAAGAGATCAAGGACGGGAAATTCAAGGTCCAGGTCTCGGTCCAGGGCGACGAACTCAGGGTCACGGCGAAGAAGCGGGACGATCTGCAAGCGGTGATTCAACACATCAAGGGGCTTTCGGTGGAGCTGCCCCTGCAATATGTGAATTTCCGCGATTAGCTCTTTAACAGATGCGGGGTTGGCCTTGTCGCTCAGGGTTCGGTCGAGCATGGTATTGCTTCTGCTTGCTGCACTGCTCCCGGGCTGCAGCCTCGGTAGCATTGGCAGCTTTGGCAGCGGTGGCGCCAGTGTCGCAGCGACCGACAGCAGCGAGCCCGCCACCGGGTCGACCCGGTCGACGGGTGTTTCCCTCACCAGGGCGAAGCCGCTCGACGCCTATGTGGTGATGGGGGGCAACATCAAGCGTTGCTGGTTCAATCCCGTCGATCCGCTGCTGCCGAACCACGTCTATCGCGCCGATGTCAGCCCCGGCGGCACCAAGGTGAAGATTACCGTGCATCAGCGCGCGAATCTCGGACGGGCCGGCCTCACCACTTACATCATCGACTTCACGCAGTCGGGTCCTTCGACGGTGATCAGCACCGAGAACCGCAAGATGACGCCCGAGCAAGCCGCCAAGATGGAGTTCGACATCAAGCGCTGGCAGCGGGGCGAAGCGGATTGCAGCAACAAGATGCCGGCCACCGCCGCTGCGACGCAGTAGCTCAGTAGGCTATTGCCGGATTTCGGCGGGAGCGGTCAGGCGCGTGCCGACGGCGGCGAGGAGCTTCTCGTAGGCGCGGTCGACGATCTCTTCCAGCGACCGTGTCCGCGCAAACATGGCGCGCGCCTCACGCAGGAATTCTTC
>JBAUEK010000016.1:0-4430 GCA_049678565.1 Methyloceanibacter sp.
TGTTGAGCGCGGTGAAATTGTTGAAGTCGGTCTCGATGTCCGGGCCTTCGGCGATGGCGAAGCCCATATCGGCGAAGATCTCGGTGATCTCGTCGGCGACCTGGCTGACGGGGTGGATGCGCCCCTCCTGCAGGGGCCCGACTCGCACCGGCAAACTGATGTCGGCGCGCTCAGCCGCAAGCCGCTGGCCGAGGGCGGCGCCAGCCAGCGTCTCGCGCTTGGCTTCAAGCGCCACTGCGACCCGATCCTTGAGCTTGTTGACGGCTTGGCCGAAATCCCTGCGTGCTTCGGGCGGGAGTTGCCCAAGCCTCTGCATCAGCTCCGAGACGCGCCCCTTGCGGCCGAGGGCCGCGACGCGCACCTCTTCGAGCTTGGCCAAGTCGGACGCAGCGGCGACGGCGCCGAGCAATTCGCCCTCAAGCCCCTCAAGCGTCGGGGCCTCGGATGCAGGGGTCTCTATCTCTGGCGGCGTCATGGCGTCCGGCTCCCCGGCCCGCAAGACCCTGAGACGGGCTTACGCCTTGGCCGCAGCCGATGCGGCCTCGACTAGGCTCTGAAAGGTCTGCGGCTCATGCACGGCCATGTCCGCGAGCACCTTGCGGTCGAGCTCGATGCCGGCCTTGTTCAACCCGTCGATGAACCGGCCATAGGTCAAGCCGTGCAGGCGCGTCGCGGCATTGATGCGTTGGATCCACAGCGCCCTGAAAGTGCGTTTCTTCACCTTGCGGTCGCGATAGGCGTATTGACCGGCCTTGTCGACGGCCTGCTTGGCGATGCGGATGGTGTTCTTGCGGCGGCCGTAATAGCCCTTGGCTGCCTTCAGCACCTTGCGGTGGCGGGCATGGGCGACGACGCCGCGTTTCACTCGTGACATTTGGGTGCCTCCTGAAAAAGTCTCGCCTAAAGCCTAGCGGCTGTAGGGCAGGAAATTCTGCTTCACGATCTTGGCGTCTTCGTCGGACAGGACCATCGTGCCCCGCGCATTGCGGATGAACTTGGTGGTACGATTGATCATGCCGTGACGCTTGCGCGAGGCTTGGCACTTGACCTTGCCTGTGGCCGTGACCTTGAAGCGCTTCTTGGCACCGCTCTTGGTCTTCATCTTGGGCATTTGGCTTCCTCTTTAGGCGGCCCGCGGTCCCGGATGTCCGTGACGGAGCCTCAAACGTTGCGATTACTGAAAGCATGGAAGCCGCCACGGCATGCCCCGCCGGGCGGCTCCTAACGAAGGCGCCTTATAGGGTGGATTGCCAGGCTGTGGCAAGGGCGCTGAACCCCAAAAAGCCTAGCGCGGCGCCAGCACCATTACCATTTGCCGGCCCTCGAGCCTCGGCTCCGATTCCACCTTGGCGATTGTCGTGGTGTCGTGCTTGACGCGATCGAGTAGCCTGGTGCCGAGCTCCATATGCGCCATCTCGCGGCCGCGGAAACGCAAGGTAACCTTCACCTTGTCGCCCTCCTCGAAGAACCGCACGATCGAGCGCATCTTCACCTCATAGTCGTGAATGTCGATGTTCGGCCGCATCTTGATCTCTTTGATCTCGACGGTGCGCTGCTTCTTGCGCGCCTCGGCCGCCTTTTTTTGCGCTTGATATTTATACTTGCCGAAATCCAGGATCTTGCACACCGGCGGCTCGGAATTGGGCGCGATCTCGACCAGATCGAGTCCCGCCTCGACCGCACGCGCCAATGCGTCGGCGATGGCAACCACGCCGACATTGTTGCCGGTAGCATCGATGAGTTGGATGTTCGGAGTGTCTATGCCCTCGTTGATACGCGGGCCCCCCTTGTGAGGGGCGAGTTTCATCGGCCGTCTTGCGATGTGTCGTTCTCCTCTTTCGTGGCGCGATAGTCTTAAGCCCGACTGTCAGTGAGGCCATATGGACCTCGCGAGTAGTCGAGCCAGTGGTTTCTATAGGATCGGCGGCCACGCTGGCAAGTCAAGACGAGCGCACGACGTCGAATCATGTTGGCACTGTGTAAGCTTTGCCTCAGGTCCAAAGCTTTGTGCTTTTCGGACAAATTTGGCATGGTGTCGGCACATCGCCGGAGGGGGAATCGATGCGCCGAAACGGAGTGTTTGCCATGGTCATGGCCGCGTGTTGCTCGCTGCCGATTTCGGTTTCAGCCCAGCAGACACACTGCTTCTCCTTCTCCGGCACGTCCGACGCCATGATCAAATCCAACGCCATCGAAGGTGCGCTCACCACGCTGAGCGATGCGATCGACAAGTGGAAACTCGAAAATGGCGTGAGCGGCCCCGTGGTCCAAACGCCTGAGCGGCCGAAGCCGCACCCTTATTGGCGCAGCTCGGTTTCGCCGAATCTGTTTCTGCCGCCCGACGTCGTCACCGACACCTCCCACACGATTTGCTGGAAGGGCGTGGTATCTCCGGTGGTGTGCACTTCCGGCGCCAAGATCTGCTGGTAAGGCCAAATCTAGCATCGCGCGCGTTTGAACCTCGCCTCGAGATCGGTGCCGAGCAGCTCGTCGTAGACGGCGAGCGTCATCGCCTGCATCTGCGAGAGCGCGAACTGCCTCGCCACATGGGCCCGGGCGCGGGCGCCGATCTCGGCCCTTTGCGCCGGGCCAAGCGCGAGCGCCTTGGCGATGCGCTCCGCCAGCGCCCCCACGTCGCGTGGCGGCACCAGCCATCCGGTGAACCCGGCTGCGTCCTGCTCCGGCGAGACGATCGTCTCCGGTAGCGCGCCGAGAGCGGGCACGATCACCGGGCAGCCCATGGCCTGGGCCTCGGCGCTGGTACGGCCAAAAGTCTCCGGCACGGTGGAGATGGTCAGCGCGACTTGCGCCGCGCGATAGGCCGCGGCCATCTCCCGGCAATGACCGGCGAGCCGCACTTTATCTTTGAGCCCGTGACCCTCGATCAGCCCGGCCAGCTCGTCGCGATAGGCCTGACCCGCGGCGTCGCCGGCGAGGATGATGACGGCATCGTCTAGCGCGCCTTGCGCTTGCAGCCGTGCCGCCGCCGCGATCAAGTCGCGTTGCCCCTTGATGCTGGTGAGGCGCGCCGCATGCAGCACGATCTTGGTCCCTGGCGCCACGCCCCAAGCGGTCCTGAGCCTGTCCGCGGCCTCGGGCCCGACCGCGGCAGGATCGAACGCCTTGTCGTCGACGCCGCGATAGATGATGCGGATGCGGTCCGAGGCGCTTGGGTCCCGTTCCGCGATCACGCTTGCGGTGAAGCGCGAATTGGCGATGACGCGATCGCCCTTCGACATGACGCTGTTATAAGCGGCCTTGAGCGGTCCCATCTGGCCATAGGCGCCGTGATAGGTGGTGACGAAGGGCCGCCTTTGGCGCCGCGCCGCAAGGAACGCGCTCCAGGCCGGCGCGCGGCTCCGCGCATGGAGGAGATCGACGCCGCGCTCTTCGATCAGCCGGGTGAGGCGGCCGACATTGGCGAGGATGGTGAGCGGGCTCTTGCTCGCGACCGGCAAATTCACGATCTCGCCACCCGCGGCCGCGATCTCCGGCGCCATCCGGCCGCCTTCGGTGGCGACCAGCGCTGTCGCCCCGGCGCGGGTCAAGGCCGCCGCGATTTCGATGGTCGCCAATTCGCTGCCTCCAGCATCGAGGCGCGGCACGACCTGAAGTATGGTCACCATGAAGAGGGGCTTGGGCTCCGCTGTTGGCGCCAAAAGGTCTTAGGATGGACGAGCAAGAACCGCAATTCCTGGAGGTTGGCGCCGGCGCGCGGCGCATCGCCTATCGCCTGAGCGAGGCTCGCAGCCCCGGGCCGCAATTGATCTGGTTTCCGGGCTTCCTCTCCGACATGGCGAGCACCAAGGCCGCCACCATAGCCGATTGGGCAAGCGCCGAAGGCCTGGCCATGATGCGCTTCGACTATTCCGCCCACGGCCGCTCCAGCGGCAAGCTGCTCGACGCCTGCATCGGCGATTGGCTCGAACAGTCGCTCGCGGTGTGGGAGCTCATGGGCAACGCGCCCCGCATCGTCATCGGCTCCTCCATGGGCGGCTGGATCGCTCTGCTGCTGGCGCGGCATCTGGCCAAGCAGGGCCGAAGCGACGAGCTTGCCGGCTTGGTTCTGATCGCGCCGGCCTTCGACATGACCGAGGCCCTGATGTGGCGCGAGCTTCCGTTCGAGGCGCGGACCGAGATCGAGACCAAGGGCGTCACCTATGTTCCCTCCGACTACGACGATCCCTACCCGATCACCAAGCGCCTGATCGAAGAAGGCCGGTCGCATCTGCTCACCCCATTCGACCCGGGCTGCCCGGTGCGCATCCTTCAGGGCATGCGCGATCCCGACGTTCCCTGGCGCCATGCGCTCGACCTCATCGATCTGCTCACGGGCCCCGACATCGAGCTGACCCTGATCAAGGACGCCGAGCATCGTCAGTCGCGCCCCGAGGATTTGCGGCGGCTCACCGCCATCATCGCCGCGCTGG
>JBAUEK010000017.1:0-20673 GCA_049678565.1 Methyloceanibacter sp.
CGCAAATCACTCCCGGAATAATCCTCCCGCAACGCAAGCGCTCGTCTCATGGCGAATCACCTCCCACTTCGCCACAAGAGAATCAGCGTTCCCCGTCCGCGGGAATCCCCAATGAGTCAGCCTTCAAGCAAGCTGGTATGATCACCTCTTTGTCCGGTTCCGGATCAAGCGCGGCATGGATCAACCGGCGATCGGCATATTCTCCAAAAATCTGGCTGATGATGACCGGCTTCAATAGTTTGAGGAGCAGGAGAGGATTGAACCACGACGTCATCCCTGGGAGGAGTCTCAGATCGTCTCCGGAAACGGTGTGCAAGTCCTGCGTTCGGACATTAGCGAGTTTATCCAGCGTCATTGCGCATACCCTCGAGCAACTACCCCAACAATTTCTTCTTCAATCTCCGATTGAAGTCAATCGATAGCACACCCTCCTGCTCGTCATGCCCGTACTTTTCCCCTTCGCGGCGACCTCACACTCCCCCTTCCGCGTCCATGAGCACACGAGGCTGCAGACCGTCTGCGCCTTGGGATGAGGGCTGCGCCTAAATCGGGCGGATCGAGTAGATCAGCTCACCCTTGAACTTGCCCTGCTCAGGCACGCACGGGAAGCCCGCCGCCCCGAAGTCCGGCTCGTGCCGGAATGACGGAGTGGTGCAGCGAACGCCCCGCTCTCCCCTGGTGGGAGAGCACGATCCGGCGTTTTCGCTGCGCTACCGCTCCGCTGTTTGAGCGCGTGGCCGGATCGGTGAGGGGTCAGCGTCTCGGCCGCGTCGAAAAAAATCCCCCTCACCCGTCCCGCCCTGGCTGGGGGAGAGGCCACTGGAATGGATCGCCGGGTCAAGCCCGGCGATGACGCGTTGAAGCGCAGCGCTCAAGTCGGCCCAGTGCTCAGGTAGCGCGAAGGGCGGGAGCACAAAGAAGAAGGCCGGTAGCGCAAACATGCGCTCAAGTAGCAAAGCGGTAGCGCTCAAGCAGCGAAGCGGTAGCGCAATTAAAGAAACTCCGCGTCAGCCGCGGGTGGCGACCCAATAGCCCGAGCAGACGCCCGAAGGCCCGGTGCCGTTCCATTTACCGCTGCCCTTGGCGCGCGTGAAGTGGCCGACGCCCTTGGCCAGACGCGGGCCGGCCACGCCATTGATCGTGGTCTGGCCTGTGCCGGAAATCAGCCCGTTCAAGAAAATCTTGTGCATGACGAAGCGTCCGCTGGTCGAGGAGATGTGGCCGCGGTTGACGGCCACGCCCATCTTGATCACGCCGCAATGGCCGCTGGTGGTCACCAAGGCCATGTTCCAGCTGCCGTCGAACGGCGCCGCACTTGCTGGCGCGGCGGCACCGAAGATGGCGAGAGCGGCCGCCGCTGCGACGGCGCAGATCCGATTGGTCATCATGGGAGTCCTCATCGTTTTGCTTGTCCTGCGCGCAGCCTGCCCGGAATGCGTTAACGGAGCACTGCGCCGGGGCGTCACAAATCTATCCCCGGGCTTCGCGCCTCGCTTAAACTCCGCCCATCCCTCGTCCATGAGGACGCGAGCTGCAGACCGTCTGTTGTCTTGGGACGAGGGACGCGGCGCCTGAGGTGCGCGCGAACAACGA
Source organism: Methyloceanibacter sp. (assembly GCA_049678565.1). GTDB lineage: Bacteria > Pseudomonadota > Alphaproteobacteria > Rhizobiales > Methyloligellaceae > Methyloceanibacter. The sequence goes on from JBAUEK010000017.1 coordinate 1,594, forward strand.
GGGTTGTGCGGCTCGCCCCGGCCCTTCGCCCGCGCGCCGGCTAACGGACCAGCCTCAGGGGTCCTAATCCGCCGTCGCCTGGGCTGCGATGCCCAGGTCAACTCCGCCTGGCGGGGCCGAAAGGCTCAAGCGATGCGGAAACAGAGGTAAGGCGCGGTGGCATGGGCCGTAAAATATCGCCGCTAGAGCGGGGCGCCGAGAGGCTGCCCATTTAAACAACGGACGCGGCCGCTCGGTGCCCCGCTAGTCCTTGCTCTTTGACCGGCTCCGGCCGCATCATGCGCCGCGGTGAGGCATCGCCATGTCTGGCCGTCACGCGTATGCCTGGACGGAGGGAGCAGGACTGCATGCTTGTCGGTATCCTGGCCCGGCCGCTCCAGGCTCTGGTCTTGGCCAGCGTCCTCGGCGCTTGCGTCCTCGGTGCCTGGGTGCCGGCAGCCGCGGCCGAGGATGACGCGGCGCCAGCGGAGATCAGGGCCGCGCTCATGGCCTGGACCGCCGATTTCAATGCGCGCCGCGCCGACACGATCTGCGACCTGTTCGAGCCGGGCCTCGTCGCCGATTTCCGCGGCCTGCCGGAGCAGCATCATGCCGACATCTGCGCCCGGCTGCGGCGCGTGCTCGGCGACGATGCCCGCGGCTATCACTATGCCGCCGACATCAAGGAGATCCTCGTCTTCGGCGATGTCGCGGTGGTACGCCTGGTGTGGACGCTGACCATGACCGGCGGCGGCGAGACGGATGAGATTTCGGTCGAGCCGGGCCTCGATCTCTTCCGCCGCCAGGCCGACGGCAGCTGGAAGATCATGCGCTATATGGCCTTCAGCCGGTAGGGGCCGATGGCGCCGCGCGTCGATCCCGTTCGCACCACCGCCGCGCTTCCGGCCGAGGTCGATGTGGTCGTCATCGGCGGTGGCATCGTTGGGGCCGCCACCGCGCTCTGTCTGGCCGAGCGCGGCGTGTCGGTGGCGCTGTGCGAGAAGGGCCGGATCGCGGGCGAGCAGTCGAGCCGCAATTGGGGCTGGTGCCGCAAGATGGGGCGCGATCTGGCCGAAATTCCGCTCGCGGTCGAGTCCTTGCGCCTGTGGGCGGCGATGACGGCGCGGACCGGGGCCGAGACCGGGTTTCGCCAGACCGGCATCGTCTATCTGTGCGAGACGGCGAAGGAGGCGGCCAGGCACGAGGATTGGCTGGCGCGAGCCGCATCGTATCAGATCGACTCGTGCCTGATCGGAGCGGATGAGATCGACCGGCTGCTGCGAGGCTCCGCCCGCCGCTGGCCGGCCGCGCTCTACACGCCAAGCGACGGCGGCGCCGAGCCGGAGAAGGCCACCTCCGCCATCGCCAATGCCGCCTTCGCCCAAGGCACCGCGATGTTTGAGACTTGCGCCGTGCGCGGGCTGGAGACATCCGCGGGGCGGGTAAGCGGCGTGGTCACGGAACGCGGGCCGATACGCTGCCGCCAGGTGGTGCTCGCCGGCGGCGCCTGGTCGCGGCTGTTCTGCGGCAATCTCGGGGTGGCGCTGCCCCAACTCAAGCTGGTGGCCTCGGTGATGCGCACCGGTCCGGTCGCCGGCGCGCCCGACCGTATCGCCGGCGCCGACGATTTCGCCTTCCGTCAGCGGCTCGACGGCGGCTACTCGATCGCGCGGCGGAACGCCAATGTCGCCCCGCTGACGCCCGACAGCTTCAGGCTGTTGTTCGACTTCCTCCCTGCCCTGATTACCCAGTGGCACGAATTGCGCCTCCGTGTCGACCGGAGCTTCCTGGAGGAGTGGCGGATCCCGAGGCGTTGGGCGCTCGACGCCGAGACGCCGTTCGAGACGGTGCGCACGCTCGACCCCGCGCCCTCGCGTTCCATTCTGGATGAGGGGGAGCGGAACCTCGTGCGCAGCTTCCCCGCCTTCGGCCGCATGCAGATCGCCGAGCGCTGGGCTGGTGTCGTCGACGCGACGCCCGACGGGGTTCCCGTCATCTCCGGCGTCCCGTCCCTCCCCGGCTTCTACATTGCCAGCGGCTTTTCCGGCCACGGCTTCGGCATCGGCCCCGGTGCCGGCCAGCTGATGGCGGATTTGGTCATGGGCGACACCCCCATCGTCGATCCCACGCCCTATCGCTACGGGCGGTTCGGGAAGGCGTAAGGTGCGGTCGCGGATACCAACAGCATCCTTGGCTTAAGCTGCTGACAATCCGGCCCGAATCGGCCATGCGTCATGGCTTGTGGGCCGCGGCCAAAGCTCAGGTGAGCCGCGGCTCTCTCTATTTTCGGAAGGTACCAATCCTATGATGTCGAAATCTGAACTGATCCAGAAAATCGCCGACGAGCTCTCGCTGACGAAGAAGGACGTGAAGGCCGTGATCGAGCACCTGAGCGCCGTCGGCTACAAGGAAATGAAGAAGACCGGAGAGTTCCTGCTGCCAGGCTTCGCCAAGTTCATCGTGGTCAAGAAGCCGGCTACCAAAGCGCGCAAGGGCATCAACCCCTTCACCAAGGAGCCGACCGTGTTCAAGGCAAAACCGGCCCGCAAGATGCTGAAGGTGCGCCCGGTGAAGGCGGCGAAGGACGCGCTCTGACGCCAGCCGGCGTCTAGCCCGGGGGCATCAGGCGCGGCACGCATCTTGGCGTAGAGATCGGCGAGCACGGTGGTGCCGGTCGCCTTGTCGGCGGCGGCGAAGATGCGCGCGACCGGCCAGTCCTGCGACGATGCCGCGCAAGCCCCTTCCCGCTCCCTTAAACTACCGCCCGTCCTTCGCCCATGAGGATGCAGGTGGCGCGGACCTCTTCCGGCCCGCCAACACCCGCAAAACTTTCTTGCCTGACCGCTGCCAGCCGCCGCTATGATCCGCGCCGACGGAAGAGAGGGACCGAAGACAGCGATGAGCAAGGACACGCGCCACAGCACGCTTCAGGACAAGGCTTTTCTGGTGCTGGTCGTCGTAGTGTCGCTCGCTTTCGTCTGGATCCTCTGGCCGTTCTCCGGCGCGATCCTGTGGGCTACCATTCTGGCGACCGTATTCGCGCCGGCGCAGCGGCGCCTCTTGGGCGCCATGTCGGGGCGACGCAACCTCGCGGCCCTCGTGACCCTGCTGTTCATCGTGGCGATCGTCCTCCTGCCCTTGGCGCTGACGGCAGCGTCCTTGGCCAAGGAGGCAAGCAATCTCTACGAGCGGGTGCAGTCGGGGGAGCTCGACTTCGGCCGCTTCCTTCAGGAATTCCTGGACGCCATGCCCGGCTGGGCAACCGGCATTCTCGACGGGCTCGGCGTAACCAATGTCAGCGACGTGCAGGCGAGTCTGACCGCCATTCTGAAGGAGGGGAGTCAGTTCTTCGCTACCCAGGCCGTCGTCGTCGGCCAGGGCACGGCGAACCTGATCATCAGCGCCTTCATCATGCTCTATCTGCTGTTCTTCCTGCTGCGCGACGGCGGGGCGCTGTCCGAGCGCATCAAGGCCGCGGTTCCGCTGGCGCCTGAGCAAAAGCGCGCACTGTTCAGTAAATTCACCATCGTCGTTCGCGCCATGGTTAAGGGCACAATCCTCGTGGCCGTCGTCCAGGGCGCCCTCGGCGGGGTGATGTTCTGGCTGCTTGGCATCCACGCCCCGGTGCTGTGGGGCGTGGTGATGGCGTTTCTGTCCTTGCTGCCAGCGGTCGGCGCCGCCGTCGTCTGGCTGCCGGTGGCGCTGTACCTCCTGGCAACGGGCGCTGTGTGGCAGGGCATCGTGTTGATCGCGTTCGGCGCGGGCGTCATCGGACTCGTGGACAACGTGCTGCGTCCCTATCTCGTCGGCAAGGACACCAGGATGCCGGATTATGTGGTGCTGATCTCCACGTTGGGCGGTATCGCCATTTTCGGGCTCAATGGCTTCGTCATCGGGCCGCTGATCGCCGCCATGTTCATCGCCGTGTGGGGCATCTCCTCGGGAACATCAGGGTCACAAGAGGCGTCGTGACCCCTCTTCCCGGCTATGGCGCTTTGCCGGCAGGCGCCGGCGCGCTGGCATTGAGGGGACCCGCCGGAAAGGCTTTGCCGCCCATGACCGTTCCCAGCACCTTGATGTCTTTCAGCTCATCAGGCGAGGTCACATCGAGCGGGTTGCGGTCAAGCACGGTGAAATCGGCGAGCTTGCCGGTTTTGATCGAGCCCTTCTTGTCGTCTTGCCCGAGCAGATAGGCCGCGCCGAGGGTCACCGCATGCAGGGCTTGCGGCACGGTGATGCGTTCGGCCTCGCCGAGGACGCGGCCCGACATGGTCTTGCGCGCGCTCGCCGTCCACATGCACAACAGCGGATCGACCGGCGTGACCGAGGCGTCCGAATGCATGCTGAAGGGGATGCCCAGGCGCTGGGCGCTGCCCGCCGGGTCAATGTCCTCGGCCCGGTCCGGTCCGACGAAGGTCGAGTAGTGCAGATCGCCCCAATAATAGATGTGGTTGGTGAACAGATTGGTGGCCATGCCCAGCTCCTTCATCCTGAGCAGCTGGCTCTGCGTCACGTATTGATTGTGCTCGAGCCGATGCCGCGTGGCCAATTGCGGATATTGCCGCTCCGCCTCGGTGACCGCGGCGAGCGCCATTTCGGTGGCTCCATCGGCGTTGGTGTGGATCACGGCCTGGAACCCGCGCTTATGCACCTCGGTCACCCACTTGGTGAGGTCGTCTTGCGAGATGTTGGCGATGCCATTGGCGAAGGTCTTGTAATAATTGGGCCATTGAAACAGCCCGGTATAGCCCTGGATCGAGCCGTCGACGACGAACTTGACGCCGCCGAAGCTGAGCCGGTCGGTGTCGGCCTTATGCCACTCGGTGAGGAGATCGAGCCCACCCTTGGCCACGATCTCCGGCTTTTGGAAGATTTGGATGATCGGATTGAGAACGGTCCGCACCGGGAAGTTGGGGTCGGCTTCCGCCGCCTGATAGGCTTGGTAACCTCCTGGAAAGCTACCGAAGGACAGATCGGCGAAGGTGGTGACGCCAACGCGATGCGCGAGCGCGGCCGCGTCCCAGGTGGCCTTGAGCATGGTTTTGGCGTCGAGCGGCGGCAGCTTCGCGGCGAAGGCAAGAGCCGCCGTGATCTCCTCGATCTCGCCGGTCGGCTTGCCATCCTTCTTGACGATCCCGACGATGGTGGTGTCGTCGCCGATGCCGGCAATCTCGAACGCCTTGCTGTTGGCGTAGTAGATATGCATCGACAAATTCTCGATCAGCATCGGATGATCGTTGGAGATCGGATCGAGATCGGCACGCGTCAGCGGCGAGTTGTCGTAAAACTCCGGCTGATAGCCCCAGGCGACCAGCCAATTGCCTCCCGCCGGCATTTTTGCCGCCGCCTCCTTCAGCCGTGCGAGCACGGCCTGCTTGGTCTCCAGCCCCTTGACCAGCGTGCCGTCGGGCGAGGTCCGGTCGAAGCGGCCGACATAGACCCCGAGCCAAAGCACGCCCGTGATCTGCGGATGCATATGCGCTTCGATAAAGCCCGGCACGATCACCGCGTCCTGGAACTGCCGGTCGATCTCGACTTCCTGGTTGGTGACCCAGCCCTGGACCTCATCCAGCGTGCCCACCCCGAGGATCTTGCCGTCGATCACCGCCACGGCCTCGGCCGTCGGCGTGCCGGGATCCTGCGTCACGATCGTCTTGGCCGTGTAGATGGTGATCTTGTTCGACGGTGGTGCCGGTGGCGGGGCGGGTTTTGGATCGGGGGCCTCGATGCCATGCGGCTCGCGCGCCAGGTCGTGATAGGCGTCGGCCAAGGCCAAACTCGGCGCCGCGAGAAGAGACGCGGCAAGGAAGACCCGGTGGATGATTTGCATGTGTTGCCCTTTGCGCCTTAACCACGATTGTCCGTCTACGGTCGAACTTGCGCCGATGTTTCACCCTTTTTAGCGCGTCTCGCAACTCCAATCGCCGAGTGAGGCTTACGCCTCGCTATGGCCGGGCTTGTCCCGGGCAGCCGCCTCCTCGTAAGGTGAAACCGACACATAAACCCAGGAGGTAAGCCTTGGCCGATCCCGCAGACCTCGCCGAAATCGAAAGACGCATCCAGATCGTCGAAGACAATCTGCGCCAATTGGTGGAGCAGGCGGCGGCCTTTTCCGGCGCTGCGGACGAAGAGCGCAACGCCGATCGCATCGCCGATCAACAGGCGAAGCTCGACACGCTGCTCAAAGAACGCGAGGCTCTGGTCAAATAGACCGGAGCCGGCGGCGCGCTATTTGAGCCTGTAGATGAAGCTGTAGGCCTTGCCGTCGGTGCCGATCGCGCTCAGAGCCATCTCGCCCTGGGCCCCGGCATAGTCGCCGGTGCCGCCGGTCACCGCGAGCATCGAATCGCCGGCGTCGTAGAACGGTCCCTCGACGGTGATCTGGCCCTTGTCCAGGGTCAACGTCCAGAAGCACTCCCACGCCTTCCCCACCACGGTGCGGAAGCAGATGCCCTGATTGGTGCCGAGCTTGTTCTTGTCGTCGGCGTCGAACACGTCGTTGGCGAAGGTGAGGATGTCGCCGGCGCTGTCGCCCGTGGCACCGGTGTCGGTGACGGCGTCGGTCGTGGCGCGTTCGATCATTTTCAGCTCCTGCGGCTCGGCCGAGGCTGGGCCCGCGGCAATGAGGCTGCCTACGGCGATCGCGACGAGACAAAGCAGGCGTGAAGACGGCGGCAGCTTCATCGAGTTCGGCATTTGAATCACCCTCCCTAGGCGCGGGATCGGAAGCCCGGCGGCCAAGACTATGCCACGCTTTCCGATGCGACAGAATGGGGCGCCTCACGCGCAGAGCTTGAGCAAGACCTGCCGCCGGAAGGGGCTACGTAGAAATCCGATGCGGAATTATTCGGTCTCTGGCTGGTCCGAAAGCGCGGCTGGCGCGTTGCAATCGCCATAGGCCGGCGCGCCGGCGTAACGCAGGCAGGACGCTTGCGCGGTATCGCTCGGGCCGAGGGCGAGCGGCAGGGCCGATTCCTGCCCGGTCACGCAGCCGGCAAGGGCAATTGGCATCAATGCAATCAGAAGCCACTTCACCATTGCTTTTCCCCTTAGGACGGGATTTCGCGGACCGCTTAAAGATATGGCCGGAAACGCCGATTGCAAGGGGGACCGCTGCGCGCCCCCCGCCAGTCCTGGCTTCTTTGGCAGGCCGTCGCCGCGGATTCGCGGCGGCGCGCGCTAAGCCGCGATCTGTTTGATCACCCGCACGATCACGAGCAGGATCACGGCGCCGATGAAGGCGAGGATGATCGCGCCCAGCAGGCCGCCACCGAGCGCGAGCGCGATGCCGAGCATGGGAAACAGGAAGGCGGCGAGCAACGCCCCCAAAATGCCGACGACGATATCCCCCATGAGGCCGAAGCCCGTTCCCTGCACCAAAAGGCCGGCAAGCCAGCCGGCGATGGCGCCGATCACAAGCGCGATGATGAGTGCTGTCAGCATGGCTCCCTCCCCCCTCTCGGAATCAACGGCCGGACGGTAGCATGAGTCGGACGGGCGCAGTCACATCCGATCGAACAGAGCGCGCAAGAAGTCACGCGCCTTGAGATAGATGCCCGGCGCTTCGCTTTCGCGCGGGCCGCCAATGCCGAGCGTCATTGGATCGTGCCGGTCGCTGAGCCAGGCCGCGGCCTGCGAGCCCGCATCGTGTTCCGACAGGTCGGCGACGAGATAGGGGCGGCCCAGGCCATCGGCGCAGTGAAGCGCGAAGGTTGTTCCTTTCGACACCGGTAGACCGGCGCCGTCGACCAGCACCAGCATCCGGTCGCTGTCGCGCACATTCCATTCGCTGCGTTGGGCGGGGTCCGCCTCGGGCGTTTCGCGCAAGCCACCATAGATGGCGAGCAGCCCCGGGGGATCGGGCATGTCCTCGGCCCAACCGCCCTTCGGGCACCAGCCGCCATAGGCGAGCCCGCGCTCAATGGCGACATCGAGCGCGGCGCGGTCGACACCGGTCTGGCCGCCGGAGATGATCTTCAACATCTCGTGTGCCTCGCGCGCATGGGTTGCGCCTCAAGCCATCGCCCCGGCATCATGCGGCATGACCTCGATGCTGACACGACCGACCTTGCCGCTATGGAAGCTCGCGCTCGCGGGCCTCATTGCCGGCTTTCTCGCCACCCTGATCTTCCATCAGAGCCTCTGGTATGTCCTCAATCAAGTCGGGCTCATCCCCTGGGCGCGCCCGGCCTGGCCACTCGATCCGATCCCGCCCTTGGGCGTGCCGTCGGTGATCTCCAAGGCGTTCTGGGGTGGGCTTTGGGGCGCGGCGCTGGCGCCGGTCTTCGGAGCCTTGCGCGGCCCGGCCTATTGGACAGCCTGGATGGTCGCCGGGGCCTTGGCGCTCACGCTCGTCGCCTTCTTCGTAGTGCCGCCGATCAAGGGCCAACCGATCCCGGACCTGTGGCCGCGCTTCCTGGCGGCACTGCTCGTCAATGGCGCCTGGGGTTTCGGTACGGCGCTGTTCCTGCGATGGTTCGCTGTCGCGCGTCCCTAGGAGCTCCGGTCGATGGCGCAGAAGCCGACGCAGCGCTGGTCGCAAAACATCACCGAGCATTCGCATGCGCTCACGCTACAGCGGGGCGTGTTCGCGCTCGAGGATCCGAAGGAGATCGCCGCGTCGCTCAAGCGCTCGGCCGAGGCGAGCCGCCGGCGGAAAGCGGACCCCTTCCGCTCGGCGATGTCGATGCTCACCTTCTACATCAACCGCGCCGGCAAGAACCTGTCCGATGCCGACCGGGCCCGACTGGAGCAGGCGAAGGACGAGTTGCGCAAGGCCTTCGGCCGCGAGCCGGCCAAGTGACGCGTTAGCCGTCGCGATTGGGCGTGCCGAGGATGTGGCTCTTGGGCGGCAGCATCACCTGGTCGAAATCCTGGGTGAACATCGCCGCGGCGAAGAAGGCGACGGCACGAAGCGTCTCCTTGCCGATATTCTCCAAATCGTGGCGGAGCGGCGTCGGCAGGACGAAGACGCTGCCGGGCCCGACCGGCTGGGTCGATCCATCTTCCAGATAGAGCTTACCGGTGCCGGCAATGATGTACTGCGTCTCCTCGGTGGCGTCGGTGTGCCAGCCGAGCCGTTTGCCGGGCTCGATCTCGTAGACGATGGTCGATGACGCGGTCGTGCCGTGACCGCCATAGACGGCGAAGGCGCCGGCCCAATGCACGGCTGGGTCGGTCTCGCCCCAAACCTCGCCGCGCTGAAGTTTGTTGGAGTCAACAACGGTCGCCTCGCCGCCTGAAGCTTGTGCCATGTGCCGCTCTTTCTTGCTGGTCCAGGATCGCACGTCGCGCCCTGGCGCTGGTCGGCGACACTACCACGAATTGTGGCGGGCCAATTTGGATCGCGACGGCCTGGTTAGCGTCTTGTTGCCGCTAGGCCGCGTTCAGCTCCTGGTCGAGGGCGAAGGCCTGGTTGAACGCCGGTCGCGCCACGAGGCGGTCGACATAGGCGGTGAATTCTGGTTGCTCCGGCAGCAGCTTGAACATCATGCCCCAGCGCATGGTGGAGCCGAGGACCACATCGGCGGCGGTAAATTGCTCACCCATGAGGTAAGGGCCCGGTTCGATGCCCATCGTCAGGACCTTCATCACCGTGTCGAAATCCCCATAACCGAGCGCGCCGCGGCGCGGCTGCTCCTGTCGCGGAAAGGCGCGGTCGGTGATCGCAGGCTCGACACAACTCGGACCGAAGAACAGCCATTGAAGATAGGGCCCGCGACGGGGATCGCCGATCGGCACGCTCAAGCCGGCCTGCGGAAATTCATCGGCGAGATAGGCGCAGATAGCGGCGGCCTCGGTGATCACCACATCGCCATGGCGGAGCGCCGGCACCTTGCCCATGGGATTGATGGCGAGATAGTCGGGCTTGAGCTGATCGCCCTCGGTCAGCTTCAACAAATGGATGTCGTAGGGCTCGCCGACCTCCTCGAGCATCCAGCGCGTGATCGAGGAGCGCGAAGGCGCGGCGTGGTAGAGTGTCAGATCCGCCATTTCATTCTCCTTGACCCGATGCAGAAGTTGAACCAAACGCCGAGTCCGCGCCCCCTCGGTTCAAGATAGACTGGCGCCGATTTGAGCGGTAGTGAGCGAACCGCCGACATTATACTGAAGCGATGGCCGCAAGAGACACCACCAAAGCAAAGTCAGGTGACACCGCCAAGAAGGCGTCCGCATCGGCGTCGCGGCCGACGGCGGAGGCAGCGCCCGAGACGTCATCGTTTCGGGAGCGGCTGAGGCTGCTTTATTTCGGCCGGAGCATTACCGCGCATCGCTTCCGCTACGCCCTGGTCGCTTTCGATGCCATCACCATCCTGTTCATCGTCACAACCTCCTTCACGCCGCGCTCTCCGGCGATCGAAGCGCTCGATGCCGTCTTCGGTGTTATGATTCTTGCAGATTTTCTTGCCCGTCTCTATGTGAGCGAGCATCCCGCGCGTGAATTCACCCACGTCGCGACTTGGGCCGACGTGGCGGCGATAGTCTCATTCCTGGCTCCGGTTGTCGGTGAAGGTTTGGGCTTCTTGCGCATCCTCCGCACGCTCAGGCTTCTGCACACCTATCAGCTCGTGGCCAGTCTCCGCGCCGACAGCGCCTTCTTCCGCCGCAACGAGGAAGCGATCAAAGCCGTGGTGAATCTCGGCGTGTTTCTGTTCATCATGACGGGGTTCGTTTACGAGACCCAGCATTGGCGCAATCCGGCGATCACCAATTACGTCGACGCCCTCTATTTCACCGTCACCGCGCTGACCACCACGGGCTTCGGCGACGTCACGCTTACGGGCACGCTCGGGCGGGTGACCTCCGTGATCATCATGATTTTCGGGGTGACGCTGTTCTTGCGCCTGGTGCAGGTGCTGCTTCGCCCGCACAAGGTGCGCTTTCCCTGTCCCAGTTGCGGGCTCCAGCGCCACGAGGTGGATGCGGTCCATTGCAAGACCTGCGGAACCCCGCTCAAAATTCCCGATGAGGGCCGCTTCTAGCCAAGCGCTTGGCCGAGTTCTGGACTTTTTTACCGCGCCAGATCAACGTTTCGGCCGGACTGGCCAAATTACCGCCATGTTCTCAGTGCTCCCAGATGGTGGTAGATTTTAGCTGTTGCTCGCCTTCGACCGGGGGGGTCGTTCGACCGAATTTCCATGGCCACCGATCAACGCTGGAAATGGGCCGGAATCGTCTCTGTGGTCAGCATTGGCGGCGTCCTGATCACGGACATCGTCGCCAATGTGGTCGGCGGCTACATCTCCGAGCAGATCAAGACGTCCTGGCTGACGCCCGAGGAGGCGACCGCCGCCGGAGAGGCGGCTGCCCCGCCGGCGCAGGAGACCACCGCGAGCCTGCCGCAGGGCGCACCCAAGCCAGAGGCAAAGTTGGCTGCCCTCGCCCCGGAACCAAGGGCGGCGGAGACCACCACCGTCGTCGCGCGTGAGCCCGCGCCGGCGCTGGAGGAGCCTGAGCCAGCCTATGAGGAACCGGATAATGTGGTGGCACCCGAGCCGATGCCGCTCCCGCCGCCGCCATCGCTGGAGTTGAGCGGCACGGTCGAGCGGGTGATCGACACCGGAACTCTGAAGATCGAGGGCGAGACGGTCGCACTTGCCGGCATCAAGGGGCTCGGCTCGCCCTATCGCGATCAGCTCGCCAAATTCATCGAGGAACAGGGCTCGCAGATCCGCTGCATGGCTGCGGGCGAACGCCATATTTGTTTCGTCGGCAGCGTCGATCTCGCGCTCGCGGCTCTCACCAATGGGGCCGCGCGGCTCGCCACCGATGCAACACCGCAATATCGAGAGGCCTCCGACGAAGCGCGGCGCAACCGTCGTGGCATCTTTCAGTAAGGCGTCCGGTCCGAAAGGAGTAGCTGTGAAATCCTCGTCCTGGCAAAGAGCGCTCTTCGTGCTCATCGGCGCTTGCAGCCTGATTGCCGGATGCGGCGCGCCGGGCTCACGGCAGCAGGCAGGCACCGGAATCGGCGCCGTCGCCGGCGGCGTCACCGGCGGTCTCATCGCCAGGCGCACGGGCTTCAATCCAGTTGCCGGGGCCGTCATGGGTGCGGTCGCCGGCGGCATCGTCGGCGGCGCCATCGGACGATCGCTCGATGAGGAGGAGCGCCGCCAGCTTGCGCTCGCAAGCGAGCTCGCGGCCGAGCAGCCGGTCGTGCGGCAAGCGCCGCCGAAGAAAGTGCCGTGGAAGCGCACGGACCCCAAGACCAATACGGTCACCGCATCAGGCTGGGTCGTGCCCAAATCCGAGCCCTATCAGAGACCAGACGGCACGACCTGTCGCGAGGTGACCCAGAGCGTCAGCAAGGATGGGAAAAGTCAGAGCGAGGATGTGACGCTTTGCCGGACCGAGGTGGCGCAGGCCGACGGGTCCAACTGGGTGATCCCGCAGTAACCTGGCATCTAACGCTGCCCCACCGCCGCGACCGTTCCGCTCAGATGCTCCGCGTGCTGGGCGAAGGTGGCGAGGATGGCATCGAAGGTCGCCTTCTCGGCGCGTTCGGTTCCAAGCCTCATCTGCACATCCGAGAACACGGCCCGATAGTCCTCATAGGATTGCATTTCTTCGAAGCGCCGCCACCACAGATCGCCGACGAAGAAGAACTTCACCCAGGAGAAGAGAAGGTCGATCCAATCCTCGAGGTAGGAATGGAGATGGAGATTGGGCCCGCCGAGATAGATGTCGGCAGAGCGGATGGTCTCGGCCTCGTGGTGCTTACAATCGACCTGGACGAGCCTGCCATCGAGGAATGGCGCTGCCGGCGCTTCGAGAAAGACGAAGCTCAGGCGGTCGGCGCCGGGGTGGAGTTGGTCCGGATCGAACAGCCTGAAATCGATGCCACTGAGGCATGCGTCGCCCCGAAGCCACGTCATCGAGGCGCGATCGTGCTCGGGGTGATCGATGGTGGTGAGCTCGGCCGCGCGGGCGCCAGCCAAGAACGCGTTCTGATCCGACGCAACCCCGCTGGATACCAGGATCTGGCCCGAAATCGCCCGGCTGACATGCTCGATATTGGCGCGGGCGCGCTGGCTGTTATCGCGCGCTCCATTGGCCACGACCGAGAGCGCCGGAACGCTTTTGCGCAAATAGCCGTCGCTGATTTCGGCTAAGCGCTGCAGATGCGACACAAGCCTGGCGCGAGCCCGAGGATCTGGGCACCTGCCAGTCCAACCAACAACAACACAGGACATGGTACGCCCGCTCCAACTCCGGTAATGCCGCCCGACCTTGCGCCCGCGTCGGGCCGCACGCAAGTCCGGCCGGACCGCGCTTTGTTGCCGTGGCAAACGGTCTATTGCCAACATGACCTCAGGAGCGCGGCGGTAACCTCAACGGACCCTTGCAGGCCCTCGAGAGCGCGCCTGACGCGTGCCATTACATGCCGCACCCTGTGGCGAAACGATCGTCTGCCGCATGGCTAACGGCGCAATCCTGATAATGGGAAAATCCGCGATCATGATCGCGAGGGACGCGCGTCGCGGCTGGGCAAGACGCGACACGCTTGACGCCAGGCTCAATGAAACAGGGCGAAATAGATCACATAGAGCCAGCTGAAGATCCCATGGATAATGGCCCAGAGGATCGACTGGTTGGTGGTGTAGGAGATGGCAATGGCAAGCGCCGTGCCGAAGCTCACGCCATATTTCACGCTTTCGGCGCCGTAGTTGTAACCCGGTCCGTTCATGCGAATCCCTCCCCTGCCGAATGAGGGCCATCAAACAAGAACGGCGTGACGTTTTCCTTAACGCCACGCCGTGTCATTGATCGCGCAAAGGCGGGCGGGCCGCAATGAAGCGGGCCCGCTCGCGAAATGTGTTGGTGCGAGGTCTAGGGTCTCGACGCCATCTCTAGGCTTTCGCCGCAGCTCGACCGCCAGCGCCCATCAGCATGCCCACGACCTTCTCCGATACGTAACCGAAGATGGCGCCAACGATCATCGAAAGGATGATGACGATGACGGGATTTGCCAGCGAGGCCGAGGTCAAGTTACCAGCAGCGTTGGTGAGAAGGGTCAGCGCGGCGACGGAAGCGAAGCCATAGACCTGTGCCGGAATCGCGGAAAAGAGCGGGACATTGGCAAGCAGGACAATCGCGGCCACGCCGAGGCCGACGCAGATGCCAGCCCAAATTGGCAGACCAAGAGTGTCGGCGACGCCGGTCTGGGTTACGACGATAAGCGTAATGCCGGCGATGATTGCTCCAGCGACGTTGCCGAGAATCGCCGATTGCAGACCAGGCTCCTTGCCACCGCAATGGAAGAAGCAACCCCATGCGATGAAGGCGGCCCAAATCTGCAACGCCCCGCCAAGCGGCCCAAGGAAGAGCCACGTAGCGACGGCGGCTAAAATACCAAGGCTAATAACTAAGGCTGTGTTCAAGGACATTTCACCCCCCTTTGGTGTTGACGAGCGGTGGATGTCCGCACTGCCGGCGGTCCACCGGCTCGATAGAGTGGAAGCCTACATTTCACGCCAAGCCGATTCGGCTTCCGTCCAAATTATAGGCGAAGTGAACCATTTTGAAACATCGATTTCACAATTTTGCCCAAATCCTGGATGCCCGGGACGCACGAGGTTGCGCCGGGCGAAAGGGCCATCCGTTAGAGGGAAATCGCAACAAATAGGCCAATTTCGGGGAGGTGAGCGTCGGTAACCGGGGCTTAGTAGGTCGCATCTGGCAGGCTGGCGAGATCCTTGATGTACCAATCTTCGACCTTCACCACGGCGGGATTCTCGCCATTGCCATAGATCCAGGAATCGACGGCGTATTTCTGGCCAGTCTTGTTCTCCGCGAGCACGGCAGTCCAGTGCGGCCAATATTTAACGGGATCGCCCTCGAGCGTAGCTTTCAACAGATTGCCCTTGGAAAAAGGAATCTGGACCGTGTGGTGCTTGATCAAGCCGTTCGATTGCAACACGAGGAGATAGCTCGTGGTGTTGGTGGCTTCGTCCACGCAGTCTTGTTGGCTCGGATCGCCGGTGGCCTTGAACTCCATGCCGGGCCGGTCCTTGATGCCAAGCTTGACCGCGACCTTCTTCTCGATAAGGCTGATGGCGTAAGCGACGGCGCGGCGCTCCTCGAAAGGCGTGTCAGCCCGTTTCGTCTTGCGCATCAAAAGCGCGATCTCGTTGATGTCCTTCTTGTGGAAGTAGAAGGTTGTCTTGGTGGCGCAAGTGTAAGCGCGACAGACCTCGACGACGTTGCCCTTGGGTGGCGCCACGCTGAACTCGGCGAAATGCTTCTGCGGCGGACCGCTACGCTCATGCGTGCAGCCGGCGAGGCTCACCGCCGCGAGCAGCAAACTCAACAGAACGCGTAATGGCCTCTGTCCCATTGAAAAATCAGCCGAATTTTGATTCCCTCAATTCCGTTCAATAGCTTGTCACTACCAGAGAGACCAGATCAAGGCCGTTGGCGCCGATTTGACTGGTCCTGTCGTTTGGGGGCAACAGAGGCAGCTTTTACGTTCCCGGCGCGCGAGCGGATTCCTCTTACGTTCTATGCGCGCGCCGTTGAACCGCCGGGCCAAGAGGGCTAGCTACGCTTATGCGTGAGGACGTTCATATCGTCGGCGGCGGCCTTGCCGGCAGCGAGGCCGCCTGGCAGCTCGCCTCGGCGGGCGTGCCGGTTCTGCTGCACGAAATGCGCCCCTTGCGCCAGACCGAGGCGCATCGAACGGATGCTCTGGCCGAGCTCGTCTGCTCCAACTCCTTCCGCTCCGACGATTTTGCCAACAACGCCGTCGGGCTGTTGCACGAGGAGATGCGCCGCGCCGACTCCTTGATCCTGACCGCGGCCGACCGGCACAAGCTCCCGGCCGGCGGCGCCCTGGCCGTCGATCGAGACGGTTTTGCCGGAGAGGTGAGCCAAGCCCTTGCAAGCCATCCTTTGGTTTGCATCGTGCGCGAGGAGGTCGACGGCCTGCCTCCGGCTGACTGGGACAGCGTCATCGTGGCGACGGGTCCCCTCACCTCGCCTGCGCTTGCGCGCGCGGTTCAATCTCTGACCGGAGAAGCCGAGCTCGCCTTTTTCGACGCCATCGCGCCCATCGTTCATCGCCACTCGATCGACATGGGCGTGTGCTGGCTGCAATCGCGCTACGACAAGATAGGTCCTGGCGGCGGCAACGCCGACTACATCAACTGCCCGCTCGACCACACGCAATATGCCGGCTTCATCGACGCGCTGCTCGCGGGCGAGAAGGCCACGTCCAAGGAGTGGGAGACCTCGACGCCCTATTTCGAGGGCTGCCTGCCCATCGAAGTGATGGCCGAGCGCGGCCGGGAGACCCTCTCTTACGGCCCGATGAAGCCGGTGGGCCTGACCAATCCGCATCAATCGGGTGGGCGGCTGCACGCGGTGGTGCAGCTCAGGCAGGACAACGCCCTCGGCACGCTGTGGAACATGGTTGGGTTCCAAACCAAGCTCAAACATGGTGAGCAGGTGCGCATCTTCCGCATGATTCCGGGCCTCGAGCAGGCCGAGTTCGCGCGGCTTGGCGGTCTTCACCGCAACACCTTCCTCAACAGTCCGGTGCTGCTGGATCAAAGCCTGCGGCTCAAAGCCGATCCGCGCCTGCGCTTTGCCGGGCAGATTACCGGCGTCGAGGGCTATGTGGAATCCGCGGCGATCGGGCTGCTGGCCGGCCGCTTCGCCGCGGCCGAGCGCCTCGGCACGGCGCTCTCGCCACCACCGCCGACGACCGGCCTGGGCGCGCTGCTCAACCACATCACCGGCGGCCATCTGAGCGTTGAAGCCGACCCTGGCTCGCGCAGCTTCCAGCCCATGAATGTCAATTTTGGCCTGTTTCCCCCGCTGCCCGCGGGCGAGCCGCGGCGCGTGAAGGGGGTGCGGGGGAGCAAGACGCTGGCGCGCAAGCAAGCGCTGAGTGCTCGCGCCCTCGCCGATCTCGACCACTGGCTTCTCCGCAACGCATCCATTGCCGCGGCCTAGCCACGCCGGCCAATCCTAATTGCGGAAGCGGTAGGTTGCGAGCCGCCACAGGCGATGTAGCGGGTTGATCTCCGCGATCCGTCGCAAGGGATCGCCGGTCTCCATGGCGGCAAGATAGGGCGCGACCAAAGCCAGCGGCAGGAAGGCGGTTCGCTGCCGTGGCGTCAGCGTGGCCAGATGGTCCAGCGCCTGGCCGAGGGCAGCCCTCGCCCGCCGCCGTAACTCCGCCAGCAGGTCGGCGAGCCCGTCGCTCGTCGTGCCGGCTAGGATTTGTGCCTGCGTCACGCCGTGACAGAGGAGCGCGTCCGCGGGCAGATCGATCCGCCCCCTCGCCGCATGCACCGGCAGGGCCCGCATCAATCCGGTGAGACCATAGGCGATACCTGCCGCTCTCGCCGCTGACTCTAGAGCGGCAGGCTCCAGAGCCGGGAGCTCGATCGCGCTTCGCGCAGGGGCGCACATGATCTCGGCGGCGAGCAAAAAGAGCGCCGCCGCGGTGTGGTCGAGATAGGTCTCAAGTCCGGCCGTGTCCGGCATGATCTTAACCGACATGTCGAAGCGCCTAGCATCGATCAGCCCGGCCACGGCCTCAGGCGACAACCCGCATTGCCGCATCGCGCGCCCGAATGCATCGGCGACTGGATGATCGGTGCTCTCCCCGCCCGCGGCGCGGTCAAGGGAATCGCGCCACCATTGCAAGCGGATCTCGCCGAGCGGCGGCTCGCTCACCTTCTCGCCGATACGGGCAAGCTCGACGTTCAAGGCGTAGAGGGCGAAGAGGTTGGCCCTGGCCTCACGCGGCGCGAACAAGGCGGCGGCGTAGCGGTCCGGATCGCCCTCGCGCGCGATCTTGCGGGCCGCGGCCTCTTGCTCGCGTTCGTCCAAGGCTTTCCCATTCCTCAAGGGAGCGGGCGCGCCTGGCTTCAAGCGCGCGCCGCGGCTCTCTCTTTCGACCTGGCGGGCGAGGAGGTCATGGTGCCGTCCCGCTTGACGCCGAGGATCAGTTGCAGCGGCGCCGCCACATAGATCGAAGAATAGGCGCCGATGACGATGCCCCAGACCATGGCCAGGGCGAAACCGAAGATCGCCTCGCCGCCGACGATGACGAAAGGCATCATGGCGAGGAAGGTCGTCACATGAGTGAGGACCGTGCGCGACAGGGTCTCGTTGATCGAGAGATCGAGCAGCTCGGACAGCGGCATCTTCTTGTATTTGCGCAAATTTTCGCGAATCCGGTCGAAGATCACCACCTTGTCGTTGAGCGAATAGCCGATGATGGTGAGGATCGCGGCGATGCTCGACAGATTGAATTCGAGCTGAAGCGCCGAGTAGAGGCCGATGGTGCCGGTCACGTCATGCACGAGCGAGGCGATGGCGGCGACCGCGAACTGCCATTCGAAGCGGAACCAGATGTAGAACAGGATCGCGATCATGGCGACCACCACGGCGATGGTGCCGCCGGCGATGAGCTCGCCCGAGACCGTGGGTCCGACCACCTCGACGCGCCGGTACTCGACGGTGTCGCCGAGCGCCTGCTTGACCTTGGCGATGGACGCCTGCTGCAGCTGCTCCGTGGGCTGAGCCGAGACCCGGATCAGCACGTCGTTCGGCGCGCCAAACTCCTGGATCTGCACCTCGCCCAGATCGAGGCCGGTGAGCTTGGCGCGAATCTCCCCAAGATTGGCGGTGCTCTCCTTGGTCTGGACCTCGATCAAGGTTCCACCCACGAAGTCGATGCCGAAATTGAGCCCCACGTGCCAGACGAGAAAGATCGGCACAACCGTCAGCAGGGCCGATATGACCCAACTGATGGTGCGCAATCGGACAAAGCCGATCCGGGTGTTCGGTGGGATGAAGTGAAGGCCCGTGAACATGAACGTTTATTCCCCTAAATCGGAACCGTGGCCGGCCGGGTCCAGCGCAGCCAGTAAGAAACCATCAGCCGCGTCACGGTCACGGCGGTGAACATCGAGGCGATGATGCCGATGGTCAGCGTCACGGCAAATCCACGCACCGCCCCGGAGCCCAGCCAAAACAGGACGAGGGTCGAGATCAGCGTCGTCACATTGGAGTCGACGATCGTGGTCATCGCCCGCGTATAGCCGGCCTCGATCGAGGCCACCGGCGATTTGCCCGATCGTATCT
>JBAUEK010000018.1:0-5390 GCA_049678565.1 Methyloceanibacter sp.
GACATTTCGAGAGCCAAGATGCGGCACGAGACGGTCGAGAGCGGCAAGCTGATCACCTTCGAGGGCGGCGAGGGGGCCGGCAAGTCCACGCAAGTGTCGATCCTCGCCGGCCGGCTGTCTCAGGCCGGCCGTCAGGTCATCGCCACCCGCGAGCCGGGCGGGTCGCCGGCGGCGGAAGAAATCCGCGAGGTCCTGCTCTCCGGCCATGCCCGCCCGTTTGGTCCGTTCGCCGAGGCGCTGCTGTTCTCGGTGGCGCGGCAGGACCATGTCGATAGCGTCATCGGCGGCGCGCTGGCGCAAGGCAAATGGGTGATCTGCGACCGCTTTCTCGATTCCACGCGCGCCTATCAGGGCGTTACCGGCGGCGTGGCGGCGCCGCTCATCAGTGCGCTCGAGCGGCTGACGCTCAAGGGGCTGCTGCCAAACTTGACCGTCATGCTCGATATTCCGGTGGAGGAGGGTCTCGCGCGCGCGGCGCGAAGAACCGGCGGCGGGACACCAGACCGCTTCGAAAGTCAGCAGCGGGCTCAACATCAAAGCGTCCGCAAAGCCTTTCTCGACATTGCCGAGGAGGAGCCCAATCGCTGCGTCGTGATCGATGCGACCAAGCCCGAGGCTCTGGTGGCCGAGGATGTCTGGGAGGCCGTGGCGGCACGCTTGCGCCCATGAGCAGGGCGACGGCGCGCAAGTCCCGCACCGAAATCGAGGAGCCCGATCGCCTCGAAGGCTTTTCGGCGCCGCGCGAGGTCGATGGCCTGATCGGCCACGACGCGGCACGCTCCGAATTCAAGGAGGCGTTGAACAGCGGCAGGCTGCATCACGCCTGGCTGCTTGTCGGCCCCGAAGGCGTCGGCAAGGCGACCTTCGCCTATCATTTGGCGCGTGAAATGCTCGCCCTCGGCGACGACGCGAGGGGGCATCTTCCGCCGGTCTCGACCATCGCCAGCGAGAATCCCGTGTTCCGCAAGGTGGCGGCGCGGTCCCATCCTAACTTCCTCCTGCTCCGGCGCTCCTGGGTGGAGAAGACCAAGCGCTATTCGCAATGGATCGGCGTCGACGAGGTGCGGCGCTTGCGTGCCTTTCTCGGTCATAGCGCGGGCGAGGGGGGGTGGCGTGTGGTCGTCGTCGATCGCGCCGACGACCTCAACCAGAATGCCGCCAACGCCCTGTTGAAGGCGCTGGAAGAACCCCCGCAGAAGACGCTGTTTCTCTTGGTGGCGGCGGCCGAGGGCCAAATTCCCGTCACCATTCGCTCCCGTTGCCGGACGCTGCGTGTGACCGCGTTGCCGGCCGAGGATCTGGAACGCGCGGTGCGAGCAGCGCTGGCGCGAGACGATCACGATATCGAGGCGGAGACGCTTCTGACCGCGCTCGAGCTCAGCCAGGGCAGCGTCCGGCGCGCGCTCGAGCTGGCGACGAGTGACGGCATCGCGCTCTACCGCGATATCGTCGCGGCGTTGGGCAAATTGCCGGAGCTCGACGGCCCGGCGCTGCATAAGCTCGCTGAGCGCCTCGGTGGGGCTGCCGACAGCGAGCGCTTCGAGCTGTTCTTTTCGCTGCTGCTCGGCCTGTTGGAGCGGTTGATTCGCATCGGCGCCACCGGCGAGGATGGGATCGGGGCGGAAGTCAAGCTCGCCAGCCGCTTGCTCGACCGCTCGAACCTGTCGCCATGGGTCGAGGCTTGGGAGGCGATTGGTCTCGCCAAGGCCGACGTGACCAGCCTGAACCTCGACCGCTCGGTGCTCGTGCTCGAGACCTTTCTGCGGCTGCAACGTGTGGCGCGGGCCAATCCGGTTTAGGCAGTTGCGCTTGCGTGCTTGCCGGGGCACGGGGCCAAGGCTATTCCTCCGCCATGGCAGAGAAGCGGCCCTATTACATCACCACGGCGATTTCCTACCCCAATGACGTGCCCCATATCGGCCACGCCTATGAGGCGGTCGCCACCGACGCGCTCGCGCGCTTCCGGCGGCTCCAGGGCATGGACGTGCTGTTTCTCACCGGTACCGACGAGCACGGCCTCAAGATGCTGCAGACGGCACGGAAGCAGGGCATCGCCCCGGCCGAGCTTGCCGACCGCAACACGCCGCGCTTCCGCGACATGGTGGCGGCGCTTCACTGCTCCAATGACGATTTCGTCACCACGCGGGAGGAGCGCCACAAGCGCGCCTGCACCGAGATTTGGCGCCGCATGCAGGAACATGGTGACATCTATCTCGACAAATATGCCGGCTGGTACTCGGTGCGGGACGAAGCTTATTACGATGCGAGCGAGCTGACCGACGGGGCGGACGGGCAGAAGCTTTCGCCGCAAGGCACCCCGGTCGAATGGGTCGAGGAGGAGAGCTATTTCTTCCGGCTCTCGGCCTATCAGGAGAAGCTGCTCGCTTATTACGAGGCGCATCCGGACTTCATCGGACCCGAGACGCGGGCCAATGAGGTCACGAGCTTCGTGCGCGGGGGCTTGCAGGACCTCTCGGTCTCGCGCACCACCTTCGATTGGGGCATCCCCGTTCCCGGCGATCCCAGACACATCATGTATGTGTGGGTGGACGCGCTCACCAATTACCTCACGGGCGCTGGCTTCCCCGATATCGACTCGGCCAAATTCAAGCGCTACTGGCCGGCGGATGTGCATATCATCGGCAAGGACATCATCCGCTTTCACGCGGTCTATTGGCCGGCCTTCCTGATGTCGGCGGGGATCGAGCTCCCGGCGCGCGTGTTC
Organism: Methyloceanibacter sp.; assembly: GCA_049678565.1. Taxonomy (GTDB): domain Bacteria; phylum Pseudomonadota; class Alphaproteobacteria; order Rhizobiales; family Methyloligellaceae; genus Methyloceanibacter. Next base: position 2,726 of record JBAUEK010000018.1, read on the forward strand.
GGGCACGGCTTTCTCTACAATCGCGGGGAGAAGATGTCGAAGTCTGTCGGCAACGTGGTCGATCCCTTCGTGCTCGCGAACGATTTCGGCGTCGATCAGCTCCGCTATTTCCTGTTGCGCGAGGTGCCGTTCGGCCAGGACGGCAATTACAGCCGCGACGCCATCATGCAGCGCGTCAACGCCGACCTCGCCAACGATCTCGGCAATCTGGCGCAGCGCTCGCTGTCGATGATCGCCAAGAATTGCGGGGGCGTGGTCCCGGAGCCTGGCGATCTGACCGAAGCCGATGCGACCATCCTCGCCGCGGCCGACGGGTGCTTGGCGCGCGTGACGGAGGCCATCGACGATTTTGCCATCCATCGCGCGCTTGAGCTCATCTGGGCGGTGATTGCCGACGCCAATCGCTATTTCGCCGGAGAGGAGCCCTGGGCCCATAAGAAGACCAATCCCAAGCGCATGGGGACCATTCTCTATGTCACGGCGGAGGTGCTGCGCCAGATCGCGATCCTGGTGCAGCCGGTGGTGCCGTTGGGCGCGGAAAAACTGCTCGATCAGCTTGGGGTGCCCCGGGATGCGCGAAATTTCTCGGATCTGGGACCGGGCGGGCGGCTCAAGCCGGGGACCAAATTACCGCCGCCGCAAGGGGTGTTTCCGCGCCATGTCGAGGAAGAGACGCTTGCGCCCGAGACGCCGGCGGTGTGACGAAACCCGCGCGGTTGTTTGCTAGCGGCGGCAGAGCTGCTTGATGCGCGCCTCGTCGACCCCCTCGACCAGGACGCCGCCGATCACCGTGCGCGGGACGGCCGTGTCGCCAAATCGTCTCCGCATCGCCGCCTGGACGCGCGGGGTTGTCGCGTCCTGGATGCTGTATTTGATGTGGTTGCGCGCCAGGATGGCCCTGACTTGGCGGCAATACGGACACCAAGAAGCGTTGTACATGACAACGCTCTTACTGCATCCAGCCTCGGCCGGGACCGCGGCAAGGCAGAGCAGCGCGGCCGCGGCAGCCGCGATCAGATGCGAGCGGCGAGCACAGGAAATGCTTGTTGGCATCTTCTTTCGTTACCTCTGACGGCCGCGAGGCGACGCGGCCACCTGGCGAAGCCCCTTATTGTCTCCTCGGCCCATATGCTCCACATAGGGCTGCCACGTTTGGCGCTTATCAAGCCTAGCAGCCTGAACAACATGGATGTTTCATCTTTCCGTGATGCTGATCGATAGCCACTGCCATCTCGATTTTCCCGATCTCGCCGGCGAGCGGGAGGCGGTGCTGGCGCGGGCGCAGGCGGCCGGAATCGGCCTGATGGTCACCATCTCCACCAGGGTGCGGCGCTTCGACGAGGTGCTCGCCATCGCCGAGGCGCATGACCAAATCTATTGTTCGGTCGGCACCCATCCGCATCACGCGGCGGAGGAGCCCGAAATCACCGCCGAGGATCTCATCGCGCGTGCCAAGCATCCCAAGGTCGTCGCCATCGGCGAGGCCGGGCTCGACTATCATTACGACCATTCCCCGCGCGCGGATCAGGAGAGGGGCTTTCGCACCCATATCGAAGCGGCGCGAGAGACGGGGCTCCCGCTCGTGATTCATGCACGGGAGGCTGACGACGACGTGGCGCGCATCCTGGAGGAGGAGACGGCGAGGGGGGCCTTTCCCTTCGTGCTCCATTGCTACACCAGCGGGCCTGAGCTTGCGCGGCGTGGGCTGGCGCTCGGCGGCTATGTCTCGTTTTCGGGGGTGGTGACCTTCAAGAACTCCGGGTCCTTGCGCGATATCGCCAAGGAGGTGCCGCTCGACCGGCTGCTGGTCGAGACCGACGCACCCTATCTCGCGCCCGAGCCCTTGCGGGGCCGGACCAACGAGCCGGCCAATGTGGTGCACACCGCCGCGCGGCTTGCCGCCATCCGGGGCACAAGCGAGGAGGAAATGGCCGAAATCACCAGTGCGAATTTCTTCCGCCTGTTCCAGAAAGTGCCGGCCTCGGCGCTCAAGGCTTCGTCTGCCGCTTCATGACGCTGACGGTCACGATATTGGGCTGCGGCACATCTGGTGGGGTACCCCGGGTCGGCAATCATTGGGGCGCGTGCGACCCGTCGAACCCAAAGAACCGGCGGCGGCGGTGCTCGATCCTCGTCCAGCGAACGGTCGGGGAGGGGACCACGAATGTGCTCGTCGACACCGCGCCGGACCTTCGCGAGCAGCTGCTCGACGTCGAGGTCGGGTGGCTCGATGGCGTGCTGTTCACCCATGATCATGCCGACCATACCCACGGCATCGATGATTTGCGCATGGTGTTCTATAACGGGCGCCGGCGCGTCGCGGTCTATCACGACGAGGCGACGGGCAACTCGCTTGAGCAGCGCTTCACCTATTGCTTCCAAAGCCCGCGCGAAAGCGAATACCCGCCAATCCTCGAAAGCCACACCATCAGGCCAGGCGAGCCGGTCAGAATTCAAGGGCCCGGAGGCGTGGTCGAGGCCTTGCCCTTCCGGCAACGCCACGGGCCCGGGGAGACGCTCGGCTTCCGTTTCGGCGGTATCGCCTATTCACCCGATGCCAGCGACTTTCCCGAGGAATCGCTGATGCTGCTGGAGAAGCTCGATGTCTGGATCATCGACGCACTTCGCTACACTGAGCATCCGAGCCATTTCAGCGTCGATCAGG
>JBAUEK010000019.1:0-44746 GCA_049678565.1 Methyloceanibacter sp.
GATTTGATCAGCGCGTTGTCGATGCGGCGGCTGTTGCCATAGAAGCTTCGCGCCATCGGCGTGAGCTCGGCCTCCTCGAACGGCACCATCGGCGGCGGCGCCACTCCCAAGAGCTCGGCGGCGTGGCTAATGACGTCTTCCGGCGCCGCCGGCTCGTCGTCGGCGACATTGTAGATGGCGCCGGCCCGCGGCCGTGCGATCGAGGCTTCGAGCACGCTGGCGATATCCCCAACATGGATGCGGTTGAACACCTGGCCCGGCTTGACGATGCGCCGGGCTGTGCCGGCTTGGATCTTGTCGAGCGCGCTCCGTCCCGGACCATAGATGCCGGCGAGGCGGAACACTTGCACCGGGCGCTCGATCTCTTCGCCGAGCGCAAGCCAGCCGCACTCGGCCACGACGCGCGCCTTGGTCCGCTCGCTATTCGGCATTGGCGCGGTGGCCTCGTCCACGACCTCGCCCGACTGGTTGCCATAGACGCCGACGGTGGAGAGATAGCCGATCCAATCGAGCGTGGAGAGGCCGGCGATCAGGTCGCGGTAATGACGCAGCACCGGATCGCCGTCGGCACCCGGCGGGATCGACAGCAGGAGATGGGTGGTGCCCGCAAGCACATCCGCCAGCGCGGCATTGCCGGGCTCGCCGGCGAAGCGGATCGCCTCATAGTTTTTCGCGCGGAGCCGCTCGACCTTGGCGGCATCGCGCGCGGTGCCGGCAATCTCCCAGCCTTTGGCGGCAAGGCGCCTCGCCAGAGTCTCGGCCGAATAACCGAGGCCGAAGCAGAAGAGCCGGCTCACTGACCCGTCCCCGCCCATTCATTGGCGACGTCTTCATCGGCTTCAGCCCCGGCATGGGCGGCGCGAAGCGTGCGGAAGCGTTCGGGCGCGAGCCGTGACAGCGCCCAAACCGCCATGGCCCGCACCAGCGGCGAGGGGTCGGCGAGGTGGGTCTCGATCTGCGGCACCAGCACCGCATCGTCCGAATTGCCGGCGGCGATCAGCACATTGCGCAAGAAGCGGTCGCGGCCGGTGCGCTTGATCGGCGTGGCGCGGAAGCGCGCGCGAAACGCCGCATCGTCGAGGGTGAGCAGCTCGGCCAAAGGGGGATTGTCGCTGCCCTCGCGCACGCTGAGCCTGGCCTCGCGCGCGACGGCGGCGAATTTGTTCCACGGACACACGGCGAGGCAATCGTCGCAGCCGAAGATGCGGTTGCCCATGGCCGCGCGAAATCGGTGCGCGATATGCCCCTTATGCTCGATGGTGAGGTAGGAGATGCAGGCCCGCGCATCGAGCTGGTAGGGCGCGACGAAGGCGTCGGTCGGGCAAATATCGAGGCAGCGGCGGCAGGCGCCGCAATGATCGGCCTCGGGCGGATCGGCGTCGATCTCGGCCGTGGTGAAGATCGAGCCGAGAAACAGCCATGAGCCCAAATCGCGGGAGACGAGATTGGTGTGCTTGCCCTGCCAGCCGAGCCCGGCCTTGGCCGCGAGCGGCTTCTCCATCACCGGGGCGGTGTCGACGAAGATTTTGACCTCGCCGGGGCAGAGCGCCTGCACCCGCGCGGCGAGCGCTTTCAGCTTCGACTTGATCAGGTCGTGATAATCCTCGCCTTGGGCATAGACGGAGATGGCGCCGCGCGACCGCTCCGCCAGCACCGCGAGCGGGTCGCGCGCGGGCCCGTAGCTCAAGCCGAGCATGACGATGCTCCGCGCCTCCGGCCAAAGCGTGCGCGGGTCCTTGCGGCGTTCCGCATTGGCGGCGAGCCACGCCATGTCGCCGTGACGGCCGCGCGCGAGAAACGCATCCAGTCCCTCACCCGCGCCGGGAGGCGCATCGGCGCTGGTGAAGCGCACGGCGTCGAAGCCGAGCTCCATCGCCGCTTGCGCGATGGTTTCCTTCAACGCGACCGCGCCGCCATGACGCGGCGGCCTGACACTCAGAATCTCAGAAGTCGAGATCGGCATATGTCCCCGACGGGATGAAGCCAGCGACTCGATCGGCAAGCAAGGGCCGGAACGACGGCCGCGACTTGAGCAGCGCGTACCAGCTCTTGGCCGGCTCGTAATCTTCCCAAGGCACCTCGCCGAGATAGTCGAGCGCCGACAGATGCGCCGCCGCGGCGAGGTCCGCGAAACTCAGCGTCTCGCCCGCGAGCCAGGGCCGCGTCTCGGCGAGATGGCTGAGATAAGCGAGATGATAGCGCAAATTCTCGTGGCCCGCCCGGATCGCCTCGATATTGGGCGAGCCTCCATTGGGGCCGTAGCGCCGATACACCTTCTCATCCACGAGATAGGCCGTCACCTCCTCGTTGAATTTGCGGTGGAACCAGTCCACGAGCCGCCTGGTCTCGGCCCTGGCCGGAGCTTCACCGGGGAAGAGCTTGAAGCCGCGGGACTCACGCTCGCCACCTGCGGTCTCGTCCAGATATTCGGAAATGGGGTAGGCGCCGGCAATCGGGCCGTCGTCATCGCTGATCAGCACCGGCAGCGATCCGGCCGGGTTCAATTCGAGAAAACCCTGACGCCATTCCCAGGGCCACTCTTCGGTGAGCGTCGCCTCGATGCCGCATTCCGCCAGCGCCAGGCGGATCGAGCGGGAAAACGGACAGAGTGGGTAATGTAGGAGTGTCGCCATCGACCCGTTGGGCGGTAATCAACGCCGCGAAAAGAATCGCGCGGGGATCAGGCTCGGTATAGAACCTGCACGCGCGCCGAACAAGCGGCCATCGACGGGGCCGAGGGAATCAATGTCGATTGAACAAATCATCGTGCTTGCCCTGGTGCAGGGGATCACGGAATTCCTCCCGATTTCGTCCTCCGGACATCTCATTCTGGTACCGGCGCTCACCGGCTGGCCCGATCAGGGCCAGTTTACCGACGTCATGGTCCATCTTGGCACGCTGCTCGCCATTCTCATCTATTTCTGGCGGGATGTGGGGCGGCTGATCACGGGGACGGTCCAGCTCGTCCAGGGCAACGTCACCCCTGAAGGCAGGCTCGCGCTCTATATCCTGCTCGGCACCATCCCCGCCGTCGCCTTCGGTCTCGTGCTCGAGACGCTGAAGGTTCCGGACCTGGAGCGAAATGTTTCGGTCGTTGCCTGGAACACGATCTTCTACGGTCTGCTGATGCTCGTCGCCGACAAGGTGGGCAAGCAGACCAAGACCATGGAGGACATGACCCTCAAGGGCGCGCTGTTCATCGGCGTGGCGCAGGCGCTGGCGCTGATCCCGGGCACCAGCCGTTCGGGCATCACCATCACGGCCGGGCGCTTCCTCGGCTTTGCCCGGCCGGACTGCGCGCGCTTCTCCTTCCTGCTCGGCATCCCCGCCATCGGCGCCGCCGGCGCGCTGAAACTGGTCGAGGCGCTGCGCGGTGGCGAGAGCATCGGCATGGACACCGTCTACTGCGCCGGGCTCACCTTTCTCGCCGGCCTCGCCGCGATCGCCTTCCTCATGGCGATGCTGAAGCGCGTGAGCCTGTTGCCCTTCGTGCTCTACCGCATGGCGCTCGGCGGCTTCCTCCTGGTGTTACTCTACACCTAGGCAGAAGCTCAGGGCTGATAATGCGAGAACTGGCCCTTGGGCCGGTATTGCTCGAGATAATCCGGGACCACGGCTTCAACCGCGACCGGCTCGATCTCGAGGCCTGCAAGCGTCCTGCCGTCTCGCAGCGCCGCCTCGCTCACCACATTGTCGGTTTCCAGCAGGCGCACCTGATCGAGGGTGAGCGGCGGGTTCGGCAGCCATTGCAGGATGGCCCCTTGCAGCTTGGCCAGCGGGAAGGGTAGAGGCACGAGCCATTTCCGCCGCATGGTGTAAGCCAGCACCCGGGTCATCACCTCCTCCATGGTCATGATCTCGGGGCCGCCAAGCTCGTACACGGTGCCCGCTCGGGCCTTGCCGGTGAGGCCAGCCAGCACCGCCTTGGCCACGTCGCCGACGTACACGGGCTGAAATCGCGTCCTGCCGCCGCCGATCAGAGGCAGGGCCGGGGAGATCCTTGCCAGCGCGGCGAAGCGGTTGAAGAACTGGTCTTCGGGTCCGAATACCACCGAGGGACGAACGATCACGGCCTCCGGCAATACCTCCTGCACCGCCCTCTCGCCCGCGGCCTTGGTGCGGGCGTAGATCGAGGGCGAGGCGGAATCGGCCCCGATCGCCGACAGCTGCACGAACACCTTCGCCCCCGCGGCGCGCGCGGCCTCCGCCACATGGCGGGCGCCTTCATCCTGCACCGCCTTGAAGGTCTGCCGCCCCGAGGCTGCGAGAATGCCGACGAGATTGATCACCGCGTCGGCGCCCTCGGCCGCGGCCCTGAGCGAATCCGGGTAGCGGACATTGGCCTGCACGGCGTTGATCTGGCCGACCCCGCCCAGCGGCTGCAAATGGCCGGCAAGATCCGGCCGGCGCACGGCCACCCGCATCCGCGCCCCGGTCTTGGCCAATAACCGGACCACGTTGCGGCCGATAAAGCCCGAGCCGCCATAAAGGGTGACGAGGGTGCGGTTGTTTAAGGAAATGCCCACGATCTGTCCTGCATGATCCCTCCCGCCCAAACCTCGTCTGGGCCGACAGGAGACGCAGCAATACACGACCCGGTCGAACTCTGTGAAGGCTTCGTCGACGAAAGCGTGTCGACGCGGTTGAACCCGCGGCCGATTGACTTTGGTGAGCCCCGATCGTACCTCAAGGACCTCAAGCCCAGGTGGCGGAACTGGTAGACGCGCTAGCTTCAGGTGCTAGTGCCCGAAAGGGCGTGGAAGTTCGAGTCTTCTCCTGGGCACCATATTACGATTTCGGCTCGGCGCCGGCGCTCGAATGCGCGCGCCGGCCGCTCTGTTCAAGCCGCATGAGTGAACGATGACGGTCGAGCTGCACAAGAACGACTTGCCGGCCGGCCGGCAATGGGGCAACGCCGTCGCCATCGACACCGAGACGCTGGGCCTCAACCCTTATCGCGACCGGCTCTGCCTGGTGCAGCTGTCCAAGGGCGACGGCAACGCCGAACTGGTCCAATTCGACCGGAGCTACGACGCGCCCGAGCTCACGCGGCTCCTGACCGATGAGAGCGTGCTCAAGATCTTTCACTTTGGCCGCTTCGACATGGCGGTGCTCAAACACAGTTTGGGGGTGATGCCGCGTCCGGTCTATTGCACCAAGATCGCCTCCCGCCTCGCCCGCACCTTCACCGACCGGCACGGGCTCAAGGATCTTTGCCGGGAGCTATTGGGGATCGAGATCTCCAAGCAGCAGCAATCCTCCGATTGGGGCGCCGACCAGCTGACCCCGGACCAGCTCAATTATGCCGCCAGCGACGTCTTGCATCTGCATGCGCTGAGAGAGAAACTCGACGCCATGCTGACGCGCGAGGGGCGCGAGGGCTTGGCCCGCGCCTGCATCGCCTTTCTCCCGACCCGGGTGGAGCTCGATCTTCGCGGCTGGGCCGACATCGACCCCTTCGCCCATTAGGGCTCGGGTCCGGGAACGAGGCGGCAGGCCGTTCAAGCCCGTCCTTCAGGCCCGTCTTGGCGTCGCAATGTGATCAAAGTCTTGCGCCTATTGTGTCAGGGGGCCAAGCCGGCCTCGGAGGATCCATTCCGTGACGTTTGAGGCGCAATTGGCACCGAGCGGCCACCGGTATCGCGTGCGCACGGCGGCGGAGAACGAGCGCGCTTTTCTGAGCGCGACCAATCACAGCCGCATGGTTGTCATTCTCCGCAAGTCGCTGCCGGTTTTGGCGCTTGTGATTTTCGCCGCTTATTTCATCTCCTCGCGCATGAACGTCACCGTTGGCGGTGTCACCGCCAGCGTCAGCGGCATCGAGGTCACCGACGGCAAATTGCGCATGGTGAACCCGACGCTGAAAGGCGTCGACAAGAAGAAGGGCGCCTACGTCGTCAGTGCCGACTACGCCGATCAGGACATGAAGAATCCAAAACTTGTCAATCTGCACGCGATCAAGGCCGAGCTGACGACCGAGCAGAAGGGTTGGTCGCGCATGCAGGCCACGCGCGGCCTGTTCGACACCGAAAAAGAGCGGCTCGTGATGCAGGACGACATCCGCCTCAATACGAGCTCCGGCATCACCGGCAAGCTCACTCATGCGAGCCTCGACATGAAGAACCAGATCCTGCGCTCGCATCAGCCGGTCGCCTTCGACTTGCCGAGCGGAACGGTGCGCGCCAACGCGCTCACCTTGCGCTCCGCCGACAATACGCTCCTGTTCCGCGGCAAGGTTCGGGTTCACATCAAGAAGGAAGCGAAGGACAAGCCAGTTGCTGGTACCCCGGGCGCCGCGGCCGTCCAGATCAAGGCTCCGGCCGAGCCCGCGCGCGTGGCGCCGCAGGCCGTGGTGCCGATGCCCACGGCCGAGACGCCCCAATGAGCCAGCGTCCGACCCTTTCCCGGCGCGGGCACGGCGCCATGCGCGCCGCGGCCCTGGTGAGCCTCATGCTTCTCGCCGCCATGCCGGCCGGGGCGCAGGGTCTGACCAATAGCTTTGGCGGGTTCTCCCAGAACTCCGACGAGCCGATCGATATCGAATCCGACGTGCTGGTCGTACACGACGCAAAGAAATACGCGACCTTCAAAGGCAGCGTGAAGGCGGTGCAGGGCAAAACCACGCTCAAGGCCCACGAGCTCGACGTTCACTATTCCGGCAGCGCCGGCTCTGGCATCAGCCAAGCAGCGGCGCCGGCAACCCCCGATGCGGGCGCCGTGGCGTCCGCCGACCCGAAGCCGGCCGGAGGCGCGGGAATCGGCGGCAGTGGCAACCAGATCAGCAAGATCGAGGCGAGGGGCGACGTCATCATCGTCACCGACGAGGACCAGACCACCACGAGCGAATGGGCCCTTTACGATGTGCCGACCCAGATGATCACCGTCGGCGGCAATGTGGTGTTAATGCAAGGCAAGAATGTGCTAAAGGGGGATCGGCTCATCATCGATCTGAAGACCGGTGAAAGCCGGTTCGAGAACCAGGGCAATACCGCCGCCGGAGGCCGTATTCGCGCCCTGTTCATGCCAAAGCAGGACGCCAAGTCCGGCGACGACAAAACCGACAATGACAAGACCGGCAAGGACAAGGCGGACGACAAAGGCGCCAGCAATGACAAACCCGAGGCCGCCACACCCGCAATGCCCGCATTGCCTGCGACCCCGCCTTCGGACTCGGAGGCATTGCCGCTTGTTCCGGTCCAGCGTTAGGCCGGTCTGGGTCCTCCATCCATGCGTAACCGCCGCCGGCTCAACTGAGTGAGCGAAAGGGCAATGGGTAAATTGCTGTCGTTCCCAGGTCGTGAGGCGGCAGCCGAGCAGGGTGTCGCCATCGCCGCAGATCCCGCCGAGGGGCCGGAGGCTCCGCCGAACCCGTTCGCCGGCTGGCTCACGGTTCACTCGGTGGTCAAGGCTTTCAAGAAGCGCGTCGTGGTCCGCGGCGTCAGCCTTGAAGTCTCTCGCGGCGAAGCCGTCGGGCTGCTCGGCCCCAACGGCGCGGGCAAGACCACCGTGTTCTACATGATCACCGGACTGATCCCGGTTGATGAAGGCTCGATCAAGATCGATGGGCGGGACGTGACCAAGATGCCGATGTATCGCCGCGCGCGGCTCGGCATCGGCTATCTGCCGCAGGAAGCTTCGATCTTTCGCGGCCTCACGGTCGAGGAGAACATTCTCGCCGTGCTGGAGACGGTCGAGCCCGACAAGGCCGAGCGTCAGGTCCAGCTCGATGCGCTGCTCGAAGAGTTCCGCATCACCAAGCTTAGAAAGTCCCCCGCCATTCGCCTCTCCGGCGGCGAGCGGCGGCGCGTCGAAATCGCGCGGGCGCTTGCGAGCCGGCCCTCCTTCATGCTGTTGGACGAGCCCTTCGCCGGCATCGATCCGATCGCCGTCAACGATATTCGCGCGTTGGTGCGCCATCTCACCCAGAGAGGGATCGGCGTCCTCATCACCGACCACAATGTGCGGGAGACCCTCGACCTTGTGGGGCGCGCCTATATCATCCATGACGGCATGGTGCTGACCCACGGCACCGCGACCGAGGTCATCAATAACGAGGACGTGCGGCGCGTCTATCTCGGCGACCAGTTCAAGATTTAGGTCGGTCGTTTTCGACTGACGTCCGGAAGACAATATGGCCATCACCACAAAGCTTGAGCTTCGCCAAAGCCAGGGCCTGGTGATGACGCCGCAGCTGCAGCAGGCGATCAAGTTGTTGCAGCTCTCCAACATGGAGCTCGCCGCTTTCGTCGACTCCGAGCTCGAACGCAACCCGCTGCTCGAGCACGAGGAGCCCGACGAGGCGAGTGGACCCGTCAATGGCGAGGCGTCCGAGCCGGTAAGCCCGTTCAAGGACGAGAGCGATAGCGGCGACGGTCCGGCCCAGGAGGCGGATAGCTCGGACGGCGAGGGCGAATGGCTCGATCTCCAGGCCGACGACAAAATGTTGCGCACGGACGATCTCGACACCGAGCCGCAGTATCATTTCGCCGATGCCGATGGCGCTAACCCGAGCGCGCTCAAGGATTCCGGTTGGACCGGCCTCGCCGGCGGCCAGCGGCTCGAGGGCGGGGAAGCGCCGAATCTCGAAGCCTATGTGGCCGAGCAGCGGACGCTCAAGGACCATCTCTCCGATCAGCTCGCCTTCGCCTTCGCCGATCCCGCCAAGCGGCTGATCGGACATCATCTCATCGACATGACGGACGAGGCTGGCTACCTCCAGGGCGAGCTCGAGGCCCTGGCCGAGCGTCTCGGCGCGCCGCTCGATCTGGTCGAGGAGACCTTGGCCGTGATGCAGGGCTTCGAGCCCTGCGGCGTGTTCGCCCGCGATCTACGCGAGTGCCTGACGCTGCAACTAAGAGAGCGCGATCGCTACGACCCCGTCATGGCGGGGTTGATCGAAAATCTTAATCTGCTCGCCGCCCATGATCTGCCTGCGCTGAAGCGGGCCTGCTCCGTCTCCGACGAGGATCTGTGCGACATGATCCAGGAGGTGAAGCGGCTGAACCCGAAGCCGGGGCTGAAATATGGGGCTAGCCCGGCGCAGCCGATCGTGCCCGATGTTCTGATCCGCCCCCTGCCGGATGGCGATTGGCATGTCGAGCTGAACAGCGAGACCTTGCCGCGCGTGCTGGTCAACCAGGCCTATTACGCTTGCGTGACCAAGACGCCGATGACGAAAGAGGACAAGACCTATCTCGTCGATTGCATGCAGACCGCCAATTGGCTGGTCAAGAGCCTCGACCAGCGCGCCCGCACCATCCTCAAAGTTGCGCAAGAGATCGTGCGCCAGCAGGACGGCTTCTTCACCCATGGCGTGCGGCACCTCAAGCCCCTGAACCTGAAGACCGTGGCCGACGCCATCTCGATGCATGAATCGACCGTGAGCCGGGTCACCGCCAATAAATACATGGCGACCAATCGCGGCCTGTTCGAGCTCAAATATTTCTTCACCTCCTCGATCCAGGCGGCCGGCGACGGCGACGCGCATTCCTCCGAATCCGTGCGTCACCGCATCAAGGAGATGATCGAGGCCGAGGCCGCGAGCAACGTGCTGTCGGATGACAAGATCGTCGAGAGGCTCAAGCTGGACGGTGTCGATATCGCCCGGCGCACGGTGGCGAAATATCGCGAGGCGCTGCGCATTCCCTCCTCGGTCCAGCGCCGGCGTCAGAAGCGAATCGGAGCTGGCCAGAGTGCCTGAATTGATGCCAAGAACCTCTGCAACCGAAGAAAATTTGCAGTGGCGCAATGCGGATTTGATTGGATTTGACACCATCGGGGGAGCGGTCTAGCCTCCCGGCCCGCGGGTGGGAGGCCAGCTGTTCTGAAGCTAGGCTTGGTAGGATGTCTACCCCCATGCAGAGTGTCGTCATGCGTCCCGGGGGACAGGGAAAACGGGTCTACCGCGCGCGATGACGATACAAGTTACCGGAAAGAATATGGACGTCGGCGAGGCCTTGCGCGACTACGTCCAAGACCGCATTTCGACCACCGTTGAGAAATATATTGGGCGTGCCCCCACCGGGCATGTGCGCATCGAGAAAGAACACGGGGAGTTTCGTACCAACTGCACCATCCATTTGTGGCAAGGCCTGAGCCTCGAAGCCCATGGGGTGGCGCCGGATGCCTATCAGAGCGCCGACCGCGCCTGCGAGCGGCTGGAAAAGCGGGTCCGGCGCTACAAGGGAAGGCTTAACCGGCATGGCGGCGGGCAGACGCCGCGCAAGGAGACCCCCGCAACGTCCTATGTGCTGCAATCGCCGCAGGAAGGACAGGAGGAGAGCGATGAGGACAACCCGATCATCATTGCCGAGGCCGAGACTGTCGTCCACGAGATGGCGGTCAGCGACGCCGTGATGCAGATGGATCTGTCGGACCAGCCCTTCATTGTGTTCCACAATGCGAGCCACGGTGAAATCAATGTGGTCTACCGCCGTGCCGACGGCAATATTGGCTGGATCGATCCGGCGACGAAGCGGAAGCGCACGCGCCGCTAGCGGTTGGTTCCGCTCGGCGCCCCTTATCGGACGGGTTTAGCACAATGCACCTAGCTGATCTCATCAGCCCCGAGGCGGTGATTCCCGCGCTCAAGGCCAAGACCAAGAAGCAGCTCCTGCAAGAGCTTTCGGCGCGCGCGGCGCGCGTGACTGGCCTGCAAGAGCGCTACATCTTCGACACCCTGCTCCAGCGCGAGCGGCTCGGCTCCACCGGCCTCGGTCAGGGCATCGCCATTCCGCATGCCAAATTTGCCGGGCTGAAGCGCATCGTTGGCATTTTCGCGCGCCTGGCCGAGCCGATCGATTTCGATGCCGTCGACGGCGACCCCGTCGACATCGTCTTTCTCCTGCTCGCGCCCGATGGCGCCGGCGCCGATCATTTGAAGGCGCTCGCCCGCATCTCGCGCTTGCTGCGCGAGGGCCATGCCGTGGACAAGCTCAGGGCGTCGAAGGACGCCTCCACCCTCTATGCGGTGCTGACCGAGAGCGCCACGTCCCACGCCGCCTGAGCCCGCTTACCGCGGCGCCAGCGTCGCGATCAAATCATTGGCCAAGGCGCCCATCGCCATGGCGGCAGGGAAATCGAATTTGTTGATGGCGATGAACACCGCGACCCCATGCGCCGGCGCGAAGGCGATGTAGCAAAACATGCCCTGAAGGCCACCGGCCTTTTGCAGGATGAAGGGCCGGTCGCCCTCTGGCATCATGCCGACCCAGGCGAGACCCATGGCGTCCATATGGCCGGATTCGTCCATGCCCGAGACCCGGTCAAGCCCGTCACGCACGAGATAGAGCCCGTGGTCGAGCAGGCGCACTTCCGCTCCCTTCTCGCCGAAGCGGTCGAGATGCCATTTCATCCAGGTGAGTAGGTCGTTGGCGCTGGAATAGAGCCCGCCGGAACCGACGATCACCGAGCCGGTGGGCACGTCCGGTAGCGGCTCGCCACCAAAACCATGCCCCTGCATCTGCCGCGTCTTCTGCTCCTCGGAGAGGGCGTACACGGTGTCCTTCAGGCCGAGGGGGCCGGTGATGTGTTCTTGCAGCAGCTCCGGGTAGGGCTTGTCCGCCGCGTTGGCGAGACCATGGGCGAGGAGATCGAAGCCGAAATTCGAATACATTACCGAGTGCCCGGGCTCGTAGAGCAGCGGCTCCGTTTTCAGCCAGTCGGCAAAGGCGTCGATGGTGATTGGCGCGAAGGGGTCGTTGTCGGGCCCCGGCTTATGCGGCAGCTCGCGCGGCAGGCCACCGGAATGCGTGACCAAGTCGATCAGGCGAATGCGCGCGACATCCTCCTTGCCCGCGAATTCGGGCGCCGATTTGATGAGGGGCTGCGCCAGCGAAACCGTGCCATTGGCAGTGAGATAAGCGAGCATCTCGCCGGTGAACGCCTTGGTGATGGAGCCAAGCCGCATCACCGTGTCGCCGTCTGGCGCCTCGCTCCCTTCGCCGGCCCGCTCGCCATAGCCATGCACCGAGACGTCGCCATTGCTCACGACGCCGATGATCATGCCCGGCAGCTTGTGCTCGAGGAAGAACACACCGCCGGTGAAGTCGACGATTTCGTCGAGAAAGGCATCGGCTTGCGCCGATTCCGTGCCGCACAAGGCCACGCCCACAAAGGCCAATCCCGCCATCACGGCACGGCGGAGAATGCGGCCAGCGCCACCAAGGCCGTTTGTTCCGGTTATCACGTTCCCTCCAGCGAAAAGACTTTCCCATAGCCGTCTGCGCGCCGAAACGAACGTGCCCGGCCATTCTCAAATCGCGCTGAAGCCTACTACGAGGAGAGGGGAATTGGGAACGTCAATGCACGCTTAACGGCACGAGATCGTTCTCGATCGCATTGGCGATGGCGGCGTTACGGCTGTCGGTCAGCGCCAAGGGGGTGCCGTCGGCACCGAGCACGGCATAGAGATCGATGCCGTCGAGCTTGGCGCTCAGCGACGGAAACAGCTTCTGGGCGAGATCGGTATTGAGCTGCTTGATATAGGCGACTTCACCGTCGCCGAGTTGCTTGAACTCGGTCCGGCTCATGGGAAGGCTCGTCTGAGGATCTACTTTTGCCTGGTCGTCCATTCAATTTACTCCGCATCCAAAACTGTGGCGCGCCTTGACGCTGGCGCCTCGCGTGTCTTGTCGCCGTCGACGATCCGCACCGTCTTGACCGCTACGTCCTTGGCCGGACGTTCGAGCTCGATCGAGAGCAGCCCGTTCCGCAGCTCCGCCTTTCGCACCTCGACCCCATCGGCAAGACCAAAGCTGCGCGTGAACCGTCGCGCCGCGATGCCGCGATAGAGAAAGTCGCGGGCCTCTTCCTGCTCGGCCTGACTGCCGCGAACGGTCATCTCTCCGCCCTCGACCGTGACGGCAAGCTCGTCCAGGCCAAAACCGGCAACGGCAAGCGTGATGCGCAGGACGCCTGGGCTGCCATCCTCAGCCGCCAACAGCTCGATATTGTAGGGAGGATACCCGCCGGATTGCGGCGACCTCACGAAGCGGGGAAGCGCACCCTCGGGTGCTGCATCTCCCAGCCAAAGCTCCCCTTTAAGGAGTGTCATGCGCGACATTCTGCCAAGCCCTTTCACCTCAAGCGGCTGCGACATGTCGTAGCGTTGCTTCGGGCCCTGAACGGCACCCAGGCAAAACGCGAGGCTCGACCCGTCGCGGCGCCGAGCTCTTTAGAACGATCCTGCATATGGTGAAAATCCCGAGGCAATTCAAGCATGCGTCACAGGGGCGTGAGGGAGGCCCAAACCACGCCCCAGACCCGGTGCCCGAACCCCCTGTCGGTTAACGCTTGACCCGGCCGGGCCGCATCGGGTGTGGTGCCACCATGCAGTGGCACGTCGATTCGAAGTTGGGCAGCGAGGCCAATGACGGCCGCACGCCGGAGACCGCCTTCAAGAGCCTCCGGCAAGCCATCCACGCGGCGAAGGCCGACGATACCGTCCTCATCGCGCCAGGGCCCTACGAGCAGGACCTGCCGAAGCAGATCTCGACGCTGCGCCAGGCCAATGTCGTTATCGCCGTCCTCGGCGGGCATTAGGGTCACGCCGGCGCAAGACCCATTCAGGCAAAGATGCCGGCGGCGATGAAGACAGGCTTCCTTCTGTTTCCCGGCATGACCCAGCTCGATTTTACCGGGCCCTATGAGGTGTTCGCGCGCGCGCCCGAGCTTGAGGTCTTCGTCATCGCTAAGGAAAAGGGGCCGGTCAGGAGCGAGTTCGGCCTAACCTTCATCGCCGACACCGACTTCGCCTCGGCCCCGCAATTGGACATCCTCTGCGTTCCCGGCGGGACCGGCATCCTTGGGGCCGCCGGCGACCCCGATACGATGAAATTTTTACAAGACCAGGCGCGAGGCGCGCTCTGGGTCACGGCGGTGTGCACGGGATCGCTGGTGCTCGGCGCCGCCGGCCTGCTCAAGGGCTACCGCGCCACGACCCATTGGCTGAGCCTCGACCATCTGCCCCTCGTCGGCGCCATTCCGCAACAGGAGCGCGTGGTGCAAGACCGCAACCGGGTGACGAGCGGCGGCATCACCGCGGGAATCGATTTCGCTCTCTATTTCATCGCCGAGCTGTTCGGCCGCGAGCGCGCCGAGGCCATCGCGCTCATGATGCAATACGACCCGGCGCCGCCGTTCAAATCCGGCCATCCAGGCACCGCCGACCCCGCCTTGGTGACGCAGGTGAGCGAGGCGCGCGCCGAGCTTCAGGAGGAGCGGCGCGCCTTCTTCTCGAAGCTGAAGCTTTGACGCGCTCAGTAGATCGGGTAGCGGCTGCACAGGGCCAGGACCTGGCCGCGCACATCGTCGATCGCGCGGGTGTCGTCCGGATCGCGCAGGACGCGATCGATCCAAGCCCCGATCATCTGGAACTCCGCCACGCCGAAGCCGCGCGTCGTCCCCGCATTGCTGGAGAGGCGAAGGCCTGAGGGCGCTTCCGGCGGACGCGGATCGAAGGGGATCTGGTTCTTGTTGACGGCGAGGCCGGCACGTTCGAGCGCTGCGGCGGCCACCTCGCCGGTGACGCCCCGGCCGGAGAGATCGGCCAGCATCAGGCCCATGTCGGTCCCGCCCGAGACAATGCGGAGTCCAGCCTCGGTCAAGCTGCGCGCGAGCGCCCGCGCATTGTCCAGCACCGCCTGATTGTAGCGCTTGAATTCGGGGCGCAGCGCCTCGCCCAGGCAGGCGGCCTTGCCGGCGACGCCATGCAGCAGCACCGAGCCTTGGACGCCGGGAAAAATACCGGCGTTGATCCTCTTGCCGAGCGTCTCGTCGTTCCACAGCACCACGCCACCCCTGGCGCCGCGCAAGGATTTATAGGTGGTGGTGGTGACGATATCGGCATGGGGGAAGGGGTTGGGATAAAGACCGGTGGCGACCAGCCCGGCGAAATGGGCCATGTCGACCATCAGGTAGGCGCCGGCTTCGTCGGCGATCGCGCGTAAGCCGGCGAAATCGATGGCGCGGGGATAGGCCGATCCGCCGGCGATGATCAGCCTCGGCTTTGCCCGCAGCGCCAAACCGCGAATCTCATCGAGGTCGATCAATTCGGTCTCGCGGGCAACGCCATAGGTGGCGATGGCATAGTCGCGCCCCGTCAGCGTGGCGGGATGGCCGTGGCTGATATGGCCGCCCGCGGCAATGTCCATCGAGACGATCCGATCGCCGAGCTGCAACAGGCCCAAGAACACGCCGGCATTGGCGTTCGAGCCCGAATGCGGCTGGACATTGGCGAAGCGGCACCCGAACAGCTGGCAGGCGCGCTCGATGGCCAAGGCTTCGATCTTGTCGGCGAATTCCGCGCCGCCGTAATAGCGGCCGAAAGCCGGACCCTCGACCGTCTTGTTGGTCAGGACCGAGCCTTGCGCCTCGAGCACCAGGCGCGAGACGATATTCTCCGACGCGATCAGCTCGATGCCGTCCTGCTGCCGGCGAAGCTCACCCCGAATCGATTGGGCGAGTTCGGGGTCCGCATCCAGGCCCGCGCTGAAATAGCCATCATGCAAATACGACATGCCGCCCTCGGCTGGCGCGGGGGGCTGGGGGTCTTGGACCAGATGACGCAAAATCCCCGGCCCTCCGGCGAGTAATCGACGGTCGGTATCACATGGGTATCAAGGGGAAAATTTATTTCTACGGCACCGGCGCGGGCGGCCCGAAATCCTCAGGCTCGAAGAATCACGAATAGTCTCGCCAGTTCATACTTTGCGACGCTTGGCGACTCTCGGCCAACATTCCCGCGAGACTGCGGTCAACTCATGCTTGAGCCCGCCACGTTAGGCGGTGCAAGCTCTTGGACGATTGCTCCGGCATCAAACAGGGTTTGACGACCTTTCTGGTTTTTTGCGAGTCCCCTGACTGAACGCCTCGTCTCGCTCCCCCATCTCTTGGCACAGGAACCAGTCAGCTATCTTGAGATATTCTTTGACGACATCCGGATGGGGCGTCGGCAGCCCGCTGAATGAATTTTTTCGCTTCAACGAGATTGTCCATGTCCAAGCTCCCGCATGCCGTTGCCTCGCACTGATGAGGTGGGGGACTGGACGACATCTAAAAGCCCCATTGACGGCCGGGCGCTCGATACTGCGTCAGCTACCATACCGAGTCTCCGCTCCATGGCCCTGTCACGCCTGGGCCTTGAGCCCATATCCGCTTCAAGCGGAGGCATTCCGAACTATGAAAGGACAGTGCTTGAGATGAAAAATGGATCGTCACGAGCCTTGTGGTGCTTGGGCTTGCTCCCGGGCACCTCTCACGCGGCCAAGAGCTCGACTTCGACCAGAGCGCCAAGAACGGATAGCGCTATGAGGAGGTTCCGCCTCGTCTTCGATCGCTCCCAGCTTTCCCGCCGGAGTTTCATGCCGTGGTGGCAGCGGCAAGCGATCCGCTCTAGGCTGCCGCGATCCAGAATCCGGATCAGGCCACGCTCGGCAAAGATGCCACGGCGCTCGAGCAGCTTGAACGCGCCGGATACGGTAGGGCGGTGAACGCCAAGGCTTCGCGCGAGCAGATCTTGCGTGATGGGAAGCTCATCCAATCCGCTCCGGTCTTGCGCCATCAGGAGCCATCGCGCCAGGCGCTGCAAGAACAAATGCCTGAGGTTGCAGGCGGCGGACTGCGAGCTCTGCATCAAGGCAGCGTGCAAATAGCCGTGTAACAGGGCGCGCAGGTGCGGACACTCAGACATCGCGCGGTCCAGATCGTCGATCCCGATCCTCAGGGCGCTGCCGCCGATCTGCACGAAATGGCTGAGCGTCGAAATTCTCGTCCCGAGAATTGCGGCGCTTCCGATCGCCCCCTCGCGTCCGATCAAACCCACCTCGACGGCGTTGCGCTCATCGGTCTTGGCGAGGATGGATACGAGTCCTTCTTCGACAAAGTAGAGGTGCTCGATCGGGACTCCGGCATGTTGCAGAAAGCGCCTGGGCGTGAGGGAGACCTTCTGCAAATACGGATCTAACCGGTCCAACTCCGGCCGGGGCAATGACTGCAACAAAAGGCTGTGCGGCAGCGTGGGCGTGCCGCTGAAAGCAAGACCGGAGTGGCATTCATCGGTCCACATTTCGACGAACCTCACGAACGAATTGCGGCCAATAAGGCCCCGGGCGACCGGATCGTCTTGGCCCTGCCTGAGTAGGTAGTTGAAGGGCGGCTTGGTTCAAGGGGCATGGCTGAGCCCGGACCACTTTCACCGCAAACCGCCGGCGAGCCGAGATGGTCTCAGCTATCTATGTTCGGAAAATGGTGGAGCCAGGCGGGATCGAACCGCCGACCTCGTGAATGCCATTCACGCGCTCTCCCAACTGAGCTATGGCCCCGGTCAGTCTGAACCGTCAGATTTAGAGGCGGCGACGCTGGCTGTCAAAGTCCTGCGCGATGCCGCCGTTTGACCCGGTCTGTCGGGTTCTAGACTTCGTCTTTCTCCGGACCGCCGACGATGCCGGACACGTCCGCCTCCTCGTCGCCCTCCGGCTCCTCCAGAAAAGTGTCGTCGTCGTCGGCCGCGGGGATTTCGTCGGCGTCGTCGCCGAGATCGGCGATCACCTCATCCTCGTCGGTCGCCGTGTCGTCGCCCTCATCGACTTCCTCGAGGCTGATCGTTTCGGGATCGGGCACGACGGTCTCGATCTCCACCTCTTTCTTCACCCGAACCTCGGGCGCCGGCGCACGTTCCCCGCGTCGCGTCGCGGGTGGCGTCACTTGATAGGCGGCCTGACAGACGGGGCAGACGATCGGGGTGCGGCCCAGATCGTAAAAGCGCGCGCCGCAGCTCTGGCAGACGCGCTTGGTGCCCCTCGCGGGTTTCGACATTGACGGTCCTCGATGATTGGCTCTCGTTTCGACCCCCATTGCCACGCTTGTCTGGTGCTGTCAAAAGCTATCGAGAGCCCTGAACACCCCAAATTCCAAGGACCATGCCACAGCCTCTCACCGCCGCTCCCTCGCGATCGCTCTCCGGCACGATCAGGGTGCCAGGCGACAAGTCGATCTCCCATCGCGCATTGATCCTGGGCGCGCTCGCCACCGGCCGCACTCGCATCGCCGGCCTGCTCGAGGCCGACGACGTCATGGCCACGGCAGCGGCCATCGCCGCGCTCGGCGCCGAGGTCAGACGCGACAGCGGCGTCATCGAGGTGACGGGCCAGGGCGTCGGCGGTTTGCGCGCGCCGGCCGGCGTTCTCGACTTCGGCAATTCGGGCACCGGCAGCCGCTTGATGTTGGGCGTGGTCGCCGGCCACGACATGGACGTCTGCTTCACCGGCGATGCCTCGCTTTGCCGCCGCCCGATGGGGCGCGTGTTGAAACCACTTCAGCGCATGGGGCTTTCCCTCGTGGACGAGACGCGCACGACATTTCCTCTCACCGTCAGGGGCACTCCAGATCTGGTGCCGATTGTCTACGAATTGCCGGTGGCCTCGGCCCAGGTGAAGTCGGCGGTGCTGCTTGCGGGCCTGCACGCTCCCGGTCGCACGACGGTGATCGAGCCTCTGGCCACGCGCGACCACACCGAGCGCATGTTCGCCCATTTTGGCGCCGAACTCTCCATCAAAGATGAGGCGGGTGGGCGCCGCGCCGTCACCATTCGCGGCGATGCGGAGCTCGAAGGCATTTCCGTCGTCGTGCCGGGAGACCCGAGCTCGGCGGCTTTTGCCGTCGCCGCGGCGCTCATCTGCCCGGGCTCGGACATCGTGATCGAGGGCGTGCTGATGAATCCGACGCGCACCGGCTTGGTTGAGACCGTGCGCGAGATGGGCGGCGACATCGAGCTCATAGATCTCCGCCACGACGGCCGCGAGCCGGTGGGCGATTTGCGCGTCAAGGCCAGCGCGCTGCATGGCGTGATCGTGCCGCCGCTGCGCGCGCCGAGCATGATCGACGAATATCCCGTGCTGGCGGTGATCGCCGCCTTCGCCGAGGGCGAGACGCGCATGGAGGGATTGTCGGAGCTGCGGGTGAAGGAGAGCGATCGTCTCGCTGCGACACTCGCGGGTCTGGTGGCCTGCGGCGTTGAGGCGCGCATCGAGGGCGACGATCTGATCGTGACCGGGAGGGGCGCGGTTCGCGGCGGTGGATTGGTGGCGACGCATATGGACCATCGCCTCGCCATGGCCTTTCTCATCCTCGGCTTGGGGGCCGAGCAGCCGGTGACGGTCGACGACACGGCCATGATCGCGACGAGCTTTCCCGACTTCGTGCCGTTGATGACCAAGCTCGGGGCAGAGTTCAGATGATCGTCGCCATCGACGGACCCGCGGCCTCGGGCAAGGGCACGATCGGCAGGCGCGTCGCGGCTTACTACGCGCTTGCCTATCTCGACACCGGCGCGCTCTATCGCGCCGTCGCCCGCGACACGGTCTTGCGGGGAGGAGATCCCGCCGATCAAGCGGCCGCGCTGGAAAGCGCGCGACGGCTCGATCCGGCCACGCTCGACGATCCCGCCTTGCGCGAGGCTGGCCTGGGCGAGGCCGCCTCGCTCGTGGCCAGTCATGCCGAGGTGCGCAGGGCGCTTCTCGCCTATCAACGGAGCTTCGCCCTGGCCAAGGAGGGCGCGGTCATCGATGGCCGGGATATCGGCACCGTGATTTGCCCCGAGGCCGAGGTCAAAATCTTCGTCACCGCAGCCCCCGAGGAGCGGGCGCGGCGGCGTTATATCGAGCTGAAACAGTCAGGTGCGGCGGTGACAGAGGCCGAGGTGCTCTCCGATATCGGGCGCCGGGACGAGCGCGACGCGGGCCGGGATGCGGCCCCTTTGCGAAAAGCCCCCGACGCGTACTTGCTCGACACCACAAATTTGGATATAGACGCCGCGTTCAAGGCTGCCATCGATTTGATCGATGCTGCGCTTGCGCGTGCAGGGTGCGCCTCCTAGAGGATCGTGCCCCTTTCGCATTAGCGCTCCATTCCGATACTCTCCGCCGATGTCCGGGTGAGAGCATCGTGACGGCCGCGAACAGACTAGCCCCCGCGCTTCGCGAAATTCTCCGCGCCGGCATGGGATATGGCTTCACGAGTTAAGGGACGCGCGAGCAGGAGTTTAGATGAACGAGCCGCAAGCAAGCATCAGCCATCCGAGCCACGACGAGTTCGCGGCCCTGCTCGAGGAGTCGCTGTCAGCCACGGCCCTGCAAGAGGGCAGCGTGATCAGGGGCACCATCGTCGGGATCGAGAAGGACGTTGCGGTGATCGATGTCGGTCTCAAGACCGAAGGCCGCGTGCCCCTCAAGGAATTCAGCATCTCCGGACGCCCCGCCGGCCTCTCCGTCGGTGACGAAGTCGACGTCTATCTCGAGCGCGTCGAGAACTCGCTCGGCGAGGCGGTGCTGTCGCGCGAGAAGGCGCGCCGCGAAGAGAGCTGGACGCGGCTTGAAGAGAAATACAAAGCGGGCGAGCGCGTCGAAGGCGTGATCTTCAACCGCGTCAAGGGCGGCTTCACCGTCGACCTCGATGGCGCCGTGGCTTTTCTGCCCGGCAGCCAAGTCGACATTCGCCCGATCCGCGACGTCGGACCGCTGATGAACATGCCGCAGCCCTTCCAGATCTTGAAGATGGATCGCCGCCGCGGCAACATCGTCGTGTCGCGCCGCTCGGTGCTCGAGGAGACGCGGGCGGAGAAGCGCAGCGAGATCGTGGCCCGGCTCGAAGAGGGGCAGGTCATCGAGGGCGTGGTCAAGAACATCACCGACTACGGCGCCTTCATCGATCTCGGCGGCATCGACGGCCTCCTCCACGTCACCGACATGGCATGGAGACGCGTGGCCCATCCGAGCGAGATCGTCACCGTCGGCGACAGCGTCAAAGTTCAGATCATTCGCATCAATCCAGAGACCCAGCGCATCAGTCTCGGCATCAAGCAGCTCGAGGCCGATCCTTGGCAGGGCATCGCCGCCAAATATCCGGTCGACGCGCGCCTCACGGGAACGGTCACCAACATCACCGATTACGGCGCCTTCGTCGAGCTTGAGCCCGGCGTGGAAGGCCTGATCCACGTATCGGAGATGAGCTGGACCAAAAAGAACATCCATCCCGGCAAGATCATTTCGACCAGCCAGGAGGTCGAGGTTCAGGTGCTCGAGGTCGATCCCGAAAAGCGCCGCATCTCGCTCGGTCTCAAGCAGACCCAGGAGAATCCGTGGGTCGCCTTCGCCGCCAGCCATCCGCCCGGCACCAATATCGAGGGCCCGATTCGCAACATCACCGAATTCGGGCTGTTCGTCGGGCTCGACGGCAGCATCGACGGCATGGTGCATCTGTCGGATTTGGATTGGACCAAGTCCGGTGAGGACGCGCTCAAGGATTTCAACAAGGGCGATACGGTCAAGGCCGTGGTGCTCGAGGCCGACGCCGAGAAAGAGCGCATCAGTCTCGGCATCAAGCAGCTCACTCCCGACCCGTTTGTGGCGGGAGCGCCAAGCGACAAGCTCAAAAAGGGCATGCGCGTGACCTGCGAGGTTATCGCCGTCAACGACAATGGCCTCGAGGCCAAGATCACAGCCAACGACCTCACCACCTTCGTCCGCCGCTCCGATCTTTCCCGCGACCGCTCCGAGCAGCGGCCCGATCGCTTCGGCGTCGGCGAGAAATTCGATGCGCTCGTGACCCAGGTCGATGCCAAGACTCGCAAGATCGCCGTCTCCATCAAGGCGCTCGAAATCGCCGAGGAGAAGGAGGCTGTGGCCCAATATGGCTCCACCGATTCCGGCGCCTCACTCGGCGATATTCTCGGTGCCGCTCTGAGCCGGGCGAAAGAGGACGATGTCGAGGAGCCGGCCGAGAAGCCGAAGCGCAAGCGCGCGACGAAGGCGGAGGCCGCCGCCGCCAAGGCTGCCGACAGCGCCGAGGCCGATGACGACGCGGCGCCTGAAGCGGACGCCGAGCCCGAGGCCAGCGGCGAGTCCGAATCCGAGGAATAGGCGAGGGCGCGGAGCCCGCGCCTTCGGGCCCCTTGAAGCTTCGATCCTGAGAGCGATCCGAAACGTGCTCGACGCCGAAACCGTGATCGACCGCCGCCGCCTGAGACGCAGGCTCGCGCTTTGGCGCATCGCCGCGCTCGTCCTCGCCGTGCTCTTTCTGGCCGGATTGATTGCCGGCGATCAGCGCCTGATGGGCTCGTCCGGACTTCTGCCCCACATCGCCCGCGTTTCGATCAGCGGCATCATCACCGACGACCGCAAGCTGCAAGAGCTGCTTGACAAGATCGCGAAGTCGGACCAGGTCAAGGCGGTCATCCTCGACATCAATAGTCCGGGCGGCACCACCACCGGCGGCGAAGCCCTCTATGACTCGATCCGGAGGGTGGCGGAGAAAAAGCCCGTCGTCGCCGTGTGCGGCACGCTCGCCACCTCCGCCGCCTATATCGCGGCGATCGCCACCGACCGCATCTTCGTCTACGGCAACACCATCACCGGCTCGGTCGGCGTCATCTTCCAATGGGCCGACGTGACCGAGCTGATGAAGACCATCGGGGTCAAGGTCGAGGAGGTCCGGAGCGGCCCGTTGAAGGCCGTGCCGAATCCGTTCGAGCCGACCGACGAGAAGGGGCGCGCGGTCGCCGCCGAGATGGTGCAGGAGGCGAAGATCTGGTTCGTCGATCTCGTGGCCGAGCGCCGCGACATCCAGCCTTACACCGTGCCGGGACTGACCGATGGCCGCGTCTATTCCGGCCGTCAGGCGGTGGCGCTCAAGCTCGTGGACGAAATCGGCGACGAGCGAGCGGCCAAGCTCTGGCTCGAAAAGGAACGCAAGCTCGCGTCCGGACTTTCCATCGTCGATTGGAAGCCCAAAACCGAAAGCAGCGGCATTTTCGGCTGGCTGTCAGGCTCGATCGCCTCTCGACTCGGTATTCCGGGGGCGAACATCGCGTTGCTTTTCGGTCAAGTTTCGGAAGGACTTAGGCTTGACGGTCTGGTCTCGCTTTGGCACCCTGCTGGGAACTAGCGGGGGTTGTGGCCGGCAGACCCGCCCGGCATGGTGGGGCTATCAATGATCAAGTCTGAATTGATTCAGCGTGTGGCCGCGGCCAACCCGCATTTGTTCCAGCGCGACGTCGAGCGCATCATCAATATCGTGCTCGACGAGATCACGGGCTCGCTGGCCCGCGGCGACCGCGTCGAGCTTCGTGGCTTCGGCGCGTTCACGGTGAAACATCGCGCGGCGCGGCAGGGGCGCAATCCTCGCACCGGCGACACCGTTTTCGTCGAGGACAAATTCGTGCCCTTCTTCAAGACCGGCAAGGAGCTGCGCGAGCGCCTGAACCGCGAGGGCGGCTCGGACGTAAGCTAGGCCTTGAGCCTGATGGAGCGGCCGTGAATGCGTAGGCTCCTCGCAGCCTTGATCGTCCTGCCCTTGGCGCTTCTGCTGGTGGCTCTTGCCGTCGTCAATCGCAAGCCGGTGACGCTCGGCCTCAATCCCTTCGACGGCGCCACCGGCTACGGTATCGAGGCACCTCTCTTCCTGTTCCTGCTCGGCGCTTTCGCCCTCGGGCTCATCGTCGGCGGGCTGGCGACGTGGTTCGGACAGGGCGAGTGGCGGCTGATGGCCCGGACCCAGGCGCGGGAGGCCACGGCCTGGCGCCGCCAGGCCGAGCGGCTGGAGAAAGAGCTTGAGAGCGTGGACGCAAGGCCCCGGCGCGCCCGCCTGACCGCCGGCTAGCCCCTTCCCTTGAGTGCCGGCACGGCCGCTGGCCCCGCCCCCAAGGGCGAGATTTGCTGCACTGCGATGGACTTGGGCCCGCAGATTGCATAGGGTGCGCCAGATGGGCGCTTTTGCGCCCCGAACCCCCTCATCTCGAGAATTACGGTCGAAGTGTCGGTGAAGGTGAAGATATGCGGCGTGCGGACGCCCGCCATCATTGACGTCGCGGCGGAAGCCGGCGCCGACTATGTCGGCTTGGTCTTTTTTCCGCGCAGTCCCCGTTTCCTCAAGCCGGAAGCAGCCCGGACCCTGGCCGCGGCGGCCAAGGGCCGGATCGAGACCGTCGCGGTTCTGGTCGATCCCGACGATGCCCTCATCGACTTTGTGGTCGAGAGGGTGCGCCCAGACCTGATTCAGCTCCATGGCGGCGAGACGCCCAAACGGGTCGCGGCGATCAGGGCGCGCACCGGTTTGCCGCTGCTCAAGGCCATCGCCGTCGCCGGGGCGGGAGATACGGCCAAGGCTTCGGCCTATCGCGGCATCGCCGATTTGATCCTGTTCGACGCCAAGCCCGATCCTGCCGCGCTTCTGCCCGGCGGCAATGGCGTTCCGTTCGACTGGACCCTTCTCTCCGGCGCCGGGGTCGAGCGGCCCTTCGCCCTTTCCGGCGGTCTCACCCCGGCCAATGTGGGTGAAGCGTTAAGCGTGACCCATGCCTCGCTCGTCGACGTGTCGTCCGCGGTCGAGGGCGCACCGGGGGAGAAGGACGCCAATCTGGTGCGAGAGTTCATCCGCGCCGCCAAATCGACCGACACCCAAGTCCGAGCCAAGGCATCATGAGCGCAAGATCAGAGCAGACGCCGCCGAACTCCTACCGCACCGGCCCGGACGAGCGCGGCCATTTCGGCCTCTATGGCGGCCGCTTCGTGGCCGAGACGCTGATGCCGCTGATCCTCGATCTCGAGCGGGCCTATGAAGCCGCCAAGGCCGACCCCTCGTACCAGGCCGAGATGGACGGCCATCTCGCGACGTATGTCGGGCGGCCATCGCCGCTCTATTTTGCCGAGCGGCTGACCGAGCATTGCGGCGGGGCGAAAATCTATCTCAAGCGCGAGGAGCTCAATCACACCGGCGCGCACAAGGTGAACAACGTCCTCGGGCAGATCATGCTCGCGCGCCGCATGGGCAAGACGCGCATCATCGCCGAGACCGGCGCCGGCATGCATGGCGTCGCCACCGCCACGCTGTGCGCCAAGTTCGGCCTGCCCTGCATCGTCTATATGGGTTCAGTGGACGTCGAGCGGCAGAAGCCGAACGTGCTGCGCATGAAGATGCTTGGCGCCGAGGTCCGTGCCGTCGAGTCCGGTTCCAAGACGCTCAAGGATGCCATGAACGAGGCGCTGCGCGACTGGGTCGCCAACGTACACGACACGTTCTATTGCATCGGGACGGTGGCGGGGCCGCATCCTTACCCGGCCATGGTGCGCGATTTCCAGTCGGTCATCGGCCGCGAAACGCGCGAGCAGATGCTTGCGGCCGAGAACCGGCTACCGGATTCGCTCATCGCCTGCATTGGCGGCGGCTCCAACGCCATGGGTCTGTTCCATCCCTTCCTCGACGAGCGCGGCATCGAAATCTACGGCGTGGAAGCGGCGGGGCTCGGTGTCGACACCGGCAAGCACGCGGCCTCGATCGCCGGCGGCAGGCCCGGCGTGCTGCATGGCAATCGCACCTATCTGCTGATGGACGGTGACGGCCAGATCGAGGAAGCGCATTCGATCTCGGCGGGTCTCGACTACCCCGGCATCGGGCCGGAACATGCCTGGCTCAACGACGTCGGCCGGGTGAAATTTCTCTCGGCGACGGACGATGAGGCGGTGGCGGCGTTCCAGCTCTGCAGCAAGCTGGAAGGCATCATCCCGGCGCTCGAGCCCGCGCATGCGCTGGCCCGCGTGTTCGACCTCGCACCGGAGAAGCCGAAGGATCATTTGATGGTGGTCAATCTGTCCGGGCGCGGCGACAAGGACCTCGACTCCGTCGCGAGCTATTTGAGCGCGAGGAAGCGGGGTGCAAGTTGACCATCGGCATGACCAAGAAGCGCATCGAGACCAGATTTGCGGAGCTGAAGCGGCACGGCCGCGCCGGGCTCGTGACCTTCATCACCGCCGGCGACCCCGACGCCGCGACCTCGCTCGAGCTGCTGCGGCGATTGCCAGGCGCTGGCGCCGACATCATCGAGCTCGGCATGCCCTTTTCCGACCCCATGGCCGACGGGCCGGCGATCCAGGCCTCGTCGCAGCGGGCGCTCAAAGCCGGCCAAACCATGGTCGAAACGCTTGGCATGGTTAAGGCTTTTCGCCAGGCCGATGACGCCACGCCCATCGTGTTAATGGGCTACTACAACCCCATATATATCTATGGCGTCGACCGGTTCCTGGCCGATGCGGTCGACGCCGGTGTCGATGGATTGATCGTGGTCGATATGCCGCCAGAAGAAGATTCGGAGCTTCGTCCGCCGGCGCGGAAAGCGGGCCTTAACTTCATTCGCCTAGCCACGCCGACAACGGACGCCAAGCGCTTGCCCACCGTCCTCGCCAATAGTTCGGGCTTCGTCTATTACGTCTCGATCGCGGGGATCACTGGAACGGCGGCGCCGAATATGGGCGACGTCGCGGCTCATCTTGGTCGGATCAAGCAGTCGACCGAGCTGCCCATCGCCGTCGGTTTCGGCGTGAAGACGAAGGACCAGGTGCGCGCGCTGGCCAAGCTGGCGGAGGGCGTCGTGGTTGGCTCGGCCGTGGTCGCGGCGCTGGCGCAAAGTCTGGATGGCGAGGGCAAGGCGACGCCGGCGACGGCGCCAAAGGTTCTAGCCCTGGTCGAGCAGTTGGCCTCGGCTCTGCGGCAGCCGGCAACCACTGCCGCGCTTTAGGCGCTTTTTGAGAGTTTAGGTGAATGCGACTTTGAGAGTTCGGTAGACCCGTGAACTGGATCAACAGCGTTGTTAGACCCAAGATCCGGAGCATCCTTCGGAAGAAGGAGCTGCCGGACAATCTATGGGTGAAGTGCCCCGAGACGGGGCAGATGATCTATTACAAGGATCTCGAGGCCAACCAATTCGTGGTGCCGGGCTCGAACTTCCACATGCGCGTCTCGGCCCGGGCCCGGTTGAAGAGCCTGTTCGACGACGGCGAATATGAGAATGTGGCCCTCCCCGAGGTGCCCGTCGACCCGCTCAAATTCCGTGACGAACGCCGCTACACCGACCGGATCAAGGACGCCCGCAGCAAGACCGGCCTCGCCGATGCCGTGCTTGCCGGCGCCGGGTGCCTTGAGGGCGAGAAGATCGTGGCCGCGGTGCAGGATTTCGACTTCATGGGCGGCTCGCTCGGCACCGCCGCCGGTGAAGCCGTGATCGCCGGCATGCGCGCCGCGGTCACGCGCGGGACCCCATTCATCTTGTTTGCCGCGTCCGGCGGCGCGCGCATGCAGGAAGGCATCCTCTCGCTGATGCAGATGCCGCGCACCACCGTGGCGGTACAAGAGCTGCGCGAAGCCCGGCTCCCCTATATCGTCGTCCTGACCCACCCGACCACCGGCGGCGTCACCGCCTCTTACGCCATGCTTGGCGATGTCCACATCGCCGAGCCGGGTGCGCTGATTGGCTTCGCCGGCCCGCGCGTCATCGAGCAGACCATCCGCGAGCAGCTGCCGAACGGCTTCCAGCGCGCCGAATATCTCTACGAACACGGCATGGTCGACATGGTGGTGCATCGCCATGCCTTGCGCGACACGCTCGCGCGGATCTGCCGGCTGCTCACCCACCGCCAGCCGGGCCTTGACCTCGCGTTTCCCGATCAGATCGACGGCATCAATGTGCATGGGGCGCCCGCCTCCACCATCGCCAGCCTCGATGGGGATATTATCGACCTCGAGATCGAGGAAAGCGGCGATGAGATGGGCAAGGTGCTCGGCAACGGTCTCGATCCCCACCCGCCGCGAAGCGTCTAGGGCCTGACCTCCTTGACCAATTTGCCTCACAGCGGCGAAGGTCGCTCGCCACTGCCTTCGGCCTCGGGCAGCACCACGCTGCTGGAGCGCCTGAAGGAGCTGCACCCGCAATCGATCGACCTGTCGCTCGGCCGCATCGAGCGCCTGCTGGCCGCGCTCGGGCATCCTGAGCAGCGCCTGGCGCCGGTGGTCCATGTCGCCGGCACCAACGGCAAGGGCTCGCTGATCGCCTTCGTCCGCGCCATGGCCGAGGCGCTGGGCAAGCGGGTGCATGTCTACACCTCGCCCCATCTCGTCGATTTCCACGAGCGCATCGTGCTGGCCGGTCCGGACGGGGGCGCGCCGATCACGGAGGAGAGGCTCGTCGATTGCCTGGCCCGGGCCGAGGCCGCGAATGCGGGCGAGCTCATCACCCTGTTCGAGATCACGACGGCCGCGGCGTTTATCGCCTTCGCCGAAGTCAAGGCCGATCTCCTGCTGCTGGAGACCGGGCTGGGCGGCCGGCTCGACGCCACCAATCTAGTGGACAAGCCGCTGGCGACGGCGATCACGCCCATCTCCATCGATCACGTGTCCTTTCTCGGTGACACGCTGACGGCCATCGCCGGCGAGAAGGCTGGCATCCTCAAGCCGGGCGTTCCTTGCGTTGTGTCGCGCCAGGAGCGGGAGGCGCTTGCGGTCATCGAGGCGAGGGCCGAGGAGATCGGCGCGCCGCTGCATGTATTCGGGCGCGACTTCGACGTGTTCGAGCAGCACCAGAGATTGATCTTTCAGACCGACACCAGGCTTCTCGACCTGCCTTTGCCGCGCCTGGCGGGACGGCATCAGATCGACAACGCGGGGGCGGCGATCGCCACGGCCAGCGTCATGTTCGGCGAGGCTCTCACCATCGACGCGCTCGAGTATGGATTGACCCATGCCGAGTGGCCGGCAAGGCTTGAGCGCCTGCCCGCCGGCGCGCTCTACATCCATGTCGACGAGGACACCGAGATCTGGCTCGATGGCGGCCACAACGCCGCCGGCGGACAGGCGATCGCGCATGCGCTGGCCGAGCTCGACGAGCGCGTTCCCCGCACGGTGCATCTGATCTGGGGCATGATGGAAACCAAGGACGCTCATGCCTTCGTCGCCCCGTTCAAGGGGCTGGTCGAGCGCGTCTACACAGTGCCGATCCCGGAGGAGCAGAATGCCTTCGGCGCCGAAGCTTTGGCGGAAATCGCGGCGAATGAGGGCTTCACCGTGACGGCGGCGAAGAGCCTGTCGCACGCGCTGTTACAGTCCCGGGCGGCTTTCAGCCAGCCAGGGCGCGTGCTCATCTGCGGCTCGCTCTATCTCGCGGGCCAAGCGCTCAAGCTGCACCGCTCATAAAGCTGTTGGCTAAAACTAGACTGCGGCGACGCCGATGGTCCCGGTGATCCAATCGGCCAGCCGGCTCTTCGGCAGCGCGCCGGTCTGGGTCGCCGCGAGCTCGCCATCCTTGAAGATCATCAAGGTCGGAATCGCGCGCACATTGTAGCGCGTTGGCGTGCGCTGATTCTCGTCGATGTTGAGCTTGACGATCTTGACCTTGCCATGCAGATCCCTGGCAATCTCCTCGAGCGCAGGCGCGATCTGCCTGCATGGACCGCACCATTCAGCCCAGAAATCCACCACCACGGGGGTCGAGGATTTGAGCACGTCGGCCTCGAAGGTGTCGTCTGAAACAGTCGCAGTTGCCATGAGAATCTCCTGGATCGCCGGCATTCGAGCCCCGAATGGCCGGTCTTATCGTCGTGTCCGAACCTAGGTGCGCTCCCCCCCAACGTCAAGGCTGGCCCCCCGCGGCAGCATGCGTCGTTCCGCGTCATCAAGCAGAGTTGAAGGGATTTCCATCAATTTTGGCCCGTCGGTCCACACGATGGCGGCCCTGAGTTCCCGGCCCGGGAACAGCGGCCGCAGCGCCAGGCGGTAGGCGGCGAGCTGCGACACATAGCCCGGCGCGACCTGCTCCGGTGCCGATGGTGGCGGCCGGTTGGTCTTGTAGTCGAGAATGAGGAGGGCATCGTCGAGCAGCGCCAGCCGGTCGATCTGGCCGGAAAGCGCTCGCGCCGCCGCGCCCGCGCCGATCCTTGCCACCACCGGCACCTCGCCCAGACTCCCGGGCCTGAACAGAGGGGCGAAACGCGCATCCTGGACGATGGCGAGCGTCTCGCTCACAATCTCCTCCCGCATCGCCTCGGAGAGTGCCAGGCCGCGCGCGGCGATGAAGGCCCTGGCCGCGCGCTCCTGCTCGGGCGCCTCGATCTCGGGCAGATATTGCAGCAGCGTATGCACCAGACGGCCACGGGAGAAACGGCCGTTCTCGGCCAGCGCCCGCGGTCCAAGCGGGGGTTGCTGGCGCTCGCCTTGGTCGCTGTCGCCCAGATGAGAGCCAAGCCGCGACGGCGTGAGGGCGGTGAGCGAGGCCTCGGGCGCAGCCGGCGCCAGGGCCCAGTCCGGCAGTGGAGGCGCGACTGCCGCCGCCTCCTTGGCTCCTGAGCCCTCCGCCACATTGGCCGTCTGCCCAGCTTCGAGCCGCTTGACCGTGATCCCGTCAGCGCCCTCGACCTCCACCAGCAGGCCGGTCAGACCCTGTTCGACCAGATCGTGCCAGCAGGCCTCCGCGCGCTCCCTCTGGCCTTGCCAGCCACAGACATAGAGCCGGTCCCGCGCCCGGGTCATGGCGACGTAGAGCAGGCGGTGATACTCATCGAGGTCGGCCTTGCGCACGGCGTCCTTGGCCGCGTCGATCTCAGTGAAATTGCCCCCGGCCGCCGGCCAGACCAGATGCGCGACCGCATCGGGGCCCTCGCCCAGCCGCGGCAAGGCATAGAGGCCGCCGCTTTGATGCCGGGGCAGCGTACAGGTGTCGGGCAGGAACACGATCGGCGCCTGCAAGCCCTTGGCGCCATGCACGGTCATGATGCGGACCTCGTCGCGCTCCTGCTCCATGTCGCGCTTGAGCTCGATGTCGGTCAGGCGCAGCTCGTTGACGAAGCCTTGGAGCGAGGGGGCTGCCTCGCGGTCATAAGCGAGCGCCAGATCGAGGAATTCGTCGAGCGCCTCTGCCGCCTCGGGCCCGAGCCTGGTCAGGATGCGCTTGCGCATCGCCTGCCCGTCCTCGCCGAGCAGCTCGAGGAAGAACTCGTAAGGCGGCACGAAATCGGCGCGCGACAGCCACAGTGCAAGCTGATCGGCGGCGCGGCCGAAGCGCGGGTCGTCCTCGGACTTGGCCTTGAGCGCGTCCCACAAGGACGATGGCCGCTTGTAGGCGAGGGTGAACAGATCGTCGTCGTCGAACCCGAACAGCGGGCTCTTCAGCACGACCGCGAGGGCAAGGTCGTCCTCCGGCATCAGCATCACATCGGCCAGCGCCACCAGGTCCTGGACCGCGAGCTGCTGCATCAGCCGCATGCGGTCGGTGCCGGCGACCGGCACATTCGCGCGTTTCAGCGCTCGGATCATCGGCGTGGTGAAGGGGTCGCGGCGGCGGACCAGGATCAGAATGTCGCCGGGCCGCACCGGCCGGCCGGCCGCGACCAGCTCCTCGGCATTGGTGAGCCAGCCTCCGATCACCTTGGCGATGCGCTGGCACAAGGTCTCGACCGCGCGCAAGGTAGCGGCCCCATCGTTCCAGGGCTCGAAGGGCGGGGCTGCTTCAGGCTTGGTCTCGGTCTCGACCTGCCACAGCTCGACCAGGCCCGCCTCGCCCGTGCGAAAGGCGTGATGCTGGATGGTGGTGGTGCCGTCCCAGGTGAGCCCCGCCGCCGCCCTTGGCGCGGCGAACACCGCATCGACCCCCTGCAGCACGGGCGGGGTGGAGCGGAACGACAGATTGAGCGGCACCTCGTTCCAATCACGCTCCGCCGCCAGGGCCTTGGCGCGGAAGCTGCGTCCGACCGCGCCGAAGCGGGCCGGGTCGGCACCTTGGAAGCTGTAGATCGACTGCTTCTCGTCGCCGACCGCGAACAGCGTGCGCAAGGTCTCGCTCGCGCCAATTCCGGCGAAGAACTCGTCGGCCAGACGCTCGATGATCGACCATTGCTCGGGATTGGTGTCCTGCGCCTCGTCGACGAGGATGTGGTCGATGCCGCCGTCGATCTTGTACAGCACCCAGGCGGCGGCGCCGGCGCGCGACAACAGGTGGCGTGCCTTGAGGATGAGGTCGTCGTAATCGAGCACGGCTTCGATCTTCTTGGCGCGGGTATATTCGGCCAGGATGTTGTCGGCGAGGAGCAGCAGGGCGCCGCTGGCTTCGGCGCAGGCAAGCTGGGCGCGCTGGAGATGCAGCTCGGCGTAGCGCGATTGCGCCGTCTCCAGCACCGCGCAGAGGGTTGGGGCCGCCTGCTTCAGGCCCTTGCTGCATAGGCGCGCGCGGGGTTGGTCCGAACCGGTGAGGAAGGCCCGCCCGAACGCGTCCGCGCGTTCTGTCGCCGGGGCCGATCTGGCGCTTTCCAGGGCCTCTTTGAGAGTCCGATCGCCGCCGGTGGCCGCATGGAGGCGGAGCGTCTCGATCAGGGTCTCGATGTCGGCATCGGTGAGCACGCTCGCAAGCGCTTGGGTCAGGCTCGTGTCGCTAGCCTCCTGGTCGAGGCCGAACAGGCGCTTCAGGCTCGCGCATTCGATCTCGGCCCAATCCGGCCGCCCGTCATGCAGACCGACCATGGCCTGAAGCTCGGCGCGCTTGACCAGCACGCTATCCACGACCCCGCGGAAATATTCCTCGCCGGCAAGGGCGATGATCTTGGCCAGCGCCTGTCCCAGCGCCGTCTCTTTGTGCTCGGCCGCGTGCGCGACCACCGCATCGAAGGCCGCGCGCCGAAGCAGGATCGCTTCGGTGTCGTCGAGCACCTTGAAATGCGGCGTCACGTCCGATTCGAGCGGAAAGCGCTGCAATAGCCGCTCGCAAAAGCCGTGAATGGTGAAGATCTTGAGCCCGCCTCGGGCTTCCAGCGTGATCGCGAACAAACGTCTGGCGGCGACGAGCTCGGCGCCGGAGGGCTCGCGCCCGAGAAGCTTCTCCAGCCTGCTGCGCAAATCCTCGGGCGAGGCCGTGGCCCAGGCGGCAAGCTCCTTCAGCAGCCGGTTCTGCATCTCCGCCGCCGCCGTCTTGGTGTAGGTGAGACAGAGGATGCGTTCGGGCAAGGAGCCCGCGAGCAGGAGGCGTAAGCCCCGCCTGACCAGCACCTCGGTCTTGCCCGTGCCGGCATTGGCCGAAACCCAGGCGGAGGCCGACGGGTCCGAGGCGCGGGCTTGATTGGCGTCCGCCGCGTGGAGGAGGGGGTCGCGCGGTCCGCTCATCACCCCTCGCCCTCGCCGCCCGCCTCGGCCCATTCCTGGAGCCGGGCCAAATGGGCGTAGTCGTCGAAATTATAGACGCGGCGGAAGGGGCCGCCCGGCCGCCGCTTGGCTTCATAGGCCGTGCCGGGGCGATCGAAGCGTTCGATCAGCTGGCGCAGGGCCGCGAGCGCGCCGCGGCCGAGATCGGCCGGCGCGGACTTTCCCGCATCGACCTCGTCGCCGCCACTGCCGCGGCCCGAGGCCTTGATGTAGCGAAGGGCGCGCACCTCGCAGGGGCCGAGATCGCCGAACCCGCCACCAGCGGCGATGGCCGCTTCGAGCGGGAGCTGCGGCGCGTAGAGCTCGTCAACATGGCTCTGCGTCGGCGCCTGCCCCGATTTGTAGTCGTAGATCAGAACGGCGCCATCATCGGCCATGTCGATGCGGTCGGCGCGCGCGGTGAGCTCGAAGCCAGAGCCCACATCGAGCGTCAAGGCACCGGAGACCTCGGCTTCGATCTTGACGATGCCGGTCCTGCGACCGGGCTCGGTGGCGGCGAACCAGCGGGCGAAACGCTGGAAGGTCGGCCGCCAAAAGGCCTCGACCCGGGGCGTGCCGCCAAGCTCGGCGAAGAGCCGGTCGGCGATGGCGACCAGCTCGTGCGCGACATCCTCAGGCAGCCGATCCCGATGCAGCAGCGTGAATTCGTGCAGCGCCGCATGCACGATGGTGCCGCGCAAGCCGGCGTCGGGCTCGGCTCCAAGCGGCCGCAGCGGATTGAGCCGCAGAATATCGCGGGCGAAGATCTCGTAAGGGTTCGCCAGCATGCGCTCGACGCGGCTGACGCTGAGCTTGCGCGGCCGCGCCTCCACCGGCGGACAGGGCTTTGGCGGTTGCGCCGGGGCGAAGCTCGAGGTTGCGTCCCGTGTTCGCGCCCAGGCGACGAAAGGCCGGTCGGGGGCGATCCTGTCCTCAAGTCCCGCGGCCTCGACCAGGGCCGAAAGCCGCTGAAGCCAGCGTGACGGCACGGTCGGCACGCCGTCGACCTTGATCGCGCGGGTGAGGTAGACGATTGGCGCGCCAAGCCCTTGGGCGAAATCGTGGGCGGAAAGGCCGATGCGGCGCTCGGGCGGCGGCAGGCCAAGCTCTGCCGCCATCGGCCGGCTGAGCCAGGGGCTTGCCTCCTGCGGGCGCGGCCAGACGCCCTCATTCAGGCTGCCCAGGATGACGATATCCGGCTGCTGCAGCCGCGCCTCCAGCGGCCCCCAGATAAACAAGCGTGGATGGGCGGGCCGGCGCGGGCGCGCCACCCGGCTCGCGAGCAGGCTGCGATAGAACGGCGCGTAGTCTCCGGCCGTGAGCTCGACGCTCCTCCCGGCTCCGATCAGCTCGGCGAACAGAACCGACAACGCCTCGCCGGAATCGCCCTGCCACAGGCGGGACGACGAGCCCGCTTCATCGCTGGCAAGCGCCTCGGCCGCGGCGCTGTGCGCCTCGGCCAGAAGCGTGGCGGCATGGGGGGCGCTCTCGGCGTAAAGGGCGGAAAGTGGCGCGAAGGCCGTCCGCAGATCCTCGACCAAGCGCATCGCCTCTCGCTGCTCACCCTCACTAACCCGCCGCCGCCGGCCTTTGCTGTCGGCGCGCGCGGCGGTGAGCGCCTCGGCGACGCCCAAGAGCCCTTGCCCGACATAGATGTCGCGGAAGGCGGCCCGCTCAAGCGCGCGGGCGGCCGATCTGATCGCTGCGGGCGTGCGCCCGGCCAGCGTGAGCGGGTGCTTGAGCAGCGCCATCAGCTCCGGCGCGGCGAAATCGCTTGCCACCGCGCCGAGCACGAGGTCGAGAAAGGCGCCAGTGGCCGTACGCGCGACCGGGGTTCCGGCGGAATCGTCGATGACGAGGTCGTAGGCCTTGAGCCGCGCCGCGACCCGGCGCGCAAGCGTCCGGTCAGGCGTGATCAGCGCCGCGGTCTTGTCCGGCATCTCGATGACCGATCGGAGGATAAGCGCGATGGCTTCGGCCTCGTCATGCGCCGTCGGCGCTTCCAGCCGATGCAGGCCGGCGAGCGCGCTTTTCGGTCCCCAAAAATTCCCCTGCGCGCGCGCCGTTTGCGCTTGCAGGAAATTCTGCCAGCGATCCGTGTGCCCGGAGGGACGCAGCACTTCGCTCACAAACTCAAGTCGCGCCGCCTGCGACAGGCTTGGCGCACTACCCGGAACATCGGCGATCTCGCCGCGGGTCAGGCCGAGCTTGGTCAGCAGCTCCGCCATGCCGGTCTGCGGATGCTCGGGATGCTGCGGCAGGCTCGCCCAGCTCTTGTCGTCGAGGAAAAGATCGAGTCCAGGGAGCACCACCGCGCCATTGGGGAGCGACGCGATGATTTTCAGCAGGCGCGCCGTGGCCGGCACGGTTCCGGTCGAGCCGGCGGCGATGACCGGGCCGCCGCGCGGGTGGGTGAGGAGTCGCGCGGCCTCAAGCTCCATCAGCCGGTTGCGCCGCGCGGCCGGGGACACCAGTCCATGCTCGTGCAGATGATCCGGCCAGTGCTCGGTGACGATCTTGAGAAACTCGACCGTCAGCTGCCAATGCACGGCGTGCGCCTCCGGCACGATCTCCTGCAAGGCCCCGAGATCGACCTCCTCGCTCTCGATGAAGTCCATGAGATGGGCAAGATCGGCGGCGAGATAGGAGGCTTGGGCCGGGGTGGAGGCCGGCGGCAAGTAGCCCGCCGTCTCGGCGATGGCGTCCCGGCGCAGGGTCTCGCCCCAGGAGAGCACGAGCCGCATCAAGGCGAGACGCCGCTCCAGCGGGCCGATGGCCGGCATGGCGCCGCCTCGGGCGAGGCCTCCTTCGGCGTCGTCCTCGGCCCCGAAGATGATGGCCGCATCCTCGTCCGGATCGCCAAGCGCCCGGATCGAGGGCAACAGCACCGAGCGGCCCCCGGCCATGTCGAGAAAGGCGTCGCGCAAGCCGCGCACGGCGCGCCGGGTGGGGAGATAGATCGTGGCCAGAGGCAGTGTCAGCGGGTCTGGCTTGGGTCCTCCGGGGTGGGGCAAATTGCCGTCGAGAATGGCTCTCGCCAAAATGGATAGGAACGGGGCCGAGGGCGGGATGGTGAAAACCCGCGGCCGCGCTCCCGGGACCTCAGGCACCTTCGTGCTCGAACCAGGTCTCGGCCTCGGCCAGCGCTTCCGGGGTGCCGACATGCATCCAGCGCCCGTCGAGGCGCACGCCGTAGAGCCGCTCGGAGGCGAGCGCCCGGTCCCACAACAGGTTGAGCGAGAATACACCGTCGGGGCTGTCGGCGAACAGCCTGTCGTCGCACAGCGAGGCGCCGGCAAAGGCGAAGGGCACGATCTGCCTCTCGCCCCGCCGCGTGAGCCGCCCGTCCGGCGTCATGGCGAAGTCGCCCTTGCCGCCATAGCCAATGCTGGAGGAAAGCGGCGCAAGCAGGAGCAGGCAATCCATGATCTCGGGATTCCACAGCCGCAGCATCCGCGTCAGCGCCGGGCTTGCGCCCTCGCTCCACACCGTATCGGCGTTATGGATAAAAAAGGGCCCCGGGCCGAGCAGCGGCAGCGCACGCTTGGCGCCGCCGCCGGTATCGAGGAGCACGTCGCGCTCATCCGAAACGATGATCGCGGGCTTTGACTCTTGACGCTGGCCGAGGCTCTGCTCGAGCACGTCGGCCAAATAGTGCACATTCACCACCGCGGTCTCCACCCCGGCGGCACCCAGCCGGTCGAGCACGTGGTCGAGGAGGGGGCGTCCGGCGAGCCGCACCAGCGGCTTCGGGATGTTCAAGGTCAGCGGGCGCATGCGCTCGCCGCGCCCAGCGGCAAGCACCATCGCCGTCCTAGCGGTGGTCATGAACCTCAACCTCAGATGCTAAGCGAGAATTGTCCGTCCACGGACGGAAGCTCGCGCCGATACCAAGCCCGCAAGTCCCGCAGCGCGGGATGGGCGAGATTGCGCTCAAGGTAGCGGGCGACCCGGGGGATGTGAGTGAGATAGCCGCGCTTGCCGTCACGTTTCGCCAATCGCGCAAAAATGCCGAGGATCTTCGAATTGCGTTGAGCGCCAAGCGTTGCATAGAGCGTCTGAAACTCATCGCTCGAAAAATGCCGATCGCTCACGCTTCGGGCGGCACAGTAGCGAGCGAACAGCCTGGCTTCAAGCTCCTCCGGCACGTCGAGGCGGGCGTCCTGCAACAGCGAGACGAGATCGTAAGCCGAGGGGCCAAAAAGCGCGTCCTGAAAATCGAGGAGGCCGACCCTTTTCAGGTCCTTGCGCTCAGGCAGCCACATCAGATTGGGTGAGTGAAAATCACGCAAGATCAATGCCTTATCCGAATCCGCCGCCATCGCCAGCAGCGGTTGCCACAGCGCCGTGAATTCGTCTCGAACGGCGCCCGGGGTCGGCTCGCCGTACAGCGCCGGCCAGAACCAGTCGGTCAACAGCAGGGCTTCGGTGAGTAGCGCCTCGGCGTCATAGGGTGGCAGGTGGTAGGGGGCATGGCCCTTGATCGGGAGCGAAGGCGGCGGCGGCTCGGCCGCGATGGCGAGAAGCACGTCGACCGCCGCGGCGTAGAGCGCGGACATTGAACCGCCTGCCGCAATCTCGGCTCCGAACACTCTGTCACCGAAATCCTCGATCAGGAGGAAGCCTTGCTCGAGGTCGAAGGTGTGGATTGCGGGCGCCGCAAGCCGCCGCCGCTTG
This sequence comes from Methyloceanibacter sp., assembly GCA_049678565.1. Taxonomy (GTDB): domain Bacteria; phylum Pseudomonadota; class Alphaproteobacteria; order Rhizobiales; family Methyloligellaceae; genus Methyloceanibacter. The sequence goes on from JBAUEK010000019.1 coordinate 37,657, forward strand.
AGTTCCCGTCCGACCGCGACGAAGGGGGCGACATCCTCGGCCAGATGCACGAGCGCGCTATAGGGCTTGCCGTCGCGGATCGGCGGACCGTCGGGCTGGCGCGGCGCGTTCATCAGAATGGCGCTGCGATCGGGCAGCACCAGGCGCGCATAAGCCCGGGTCGAGGCATCGCCTTGCAGATATTCGGCGGTGGCGTCGGCGAACGGCGTGGTGGCGACGAAGCGAGCCATGGCCTCGAGGCGCCGGAGCCGTGCCTCCCAGCTCCCATGCCCCGTAAGCACCACGCGCCGGCGATCGGGCTCGGCGGTCTCGTCCATGGCGATGTCGAGCCGGTCTTGCGGCAGCCAATCGGCTGCGCGCTCCGGCCATTCGACGATGGTGACGCTGCAGGCAAGCACATCCTCGAGCCCGAGCTCGGTCAGTTCGTCCGGCTGAAGCCGGTAGAAGTCGCAATGCTGGACGTCGAAGCGCGGCGTGGCGTAGGTCTGGACCAAGGCGAAGGTCGGGCTCGGGACCTCGCCCTCGGCGCCGAGCCGCGCGAGCAGCAGCCGGGCGAAACTTGTCTTGCCGGCGCCGAGCGGCCCGGACAGCGCGACCAGATCCCCGGGTTTGAGGATAAGTGCGAGGCGCTGGGCGAGACGGTCGAGCCCGGCGAGGTCGACGTCATCGAGGCTCCAGGTCGAGCTCATCCGGCGCGGCTTGATCCGTAGCGGCGCCGCTCTGGCTCGGCCTCGGCCGTGCCGGAACCGGGGCCGAGCGGCAGGACCGCCCTGATCTGGGTGCCGTTCCCTGGGGTGGAAGCCAGCATGACGGTGCCGCCATGAAGTTCGACCAGGCTCTTGACGATGGAGAGACCGAGTCCGGCGCCGCGATGGCCAGATCCGTTCGAACGGCTCTCAAATCTTTCGAACACGGCGGACTTAAACTCCTCGGGGACGCCACAGCCCTCATCCTCGACGGTGAAGGCGATCATGCCGTCCTCGCGCCGGCAGGTGAGCAGCACTTTGCCCCCGGCGGGTGAAAAGCCGATGGCGTTGGAAAGGAGATTATACAGGATCTGAGTGATGCGCGGGCCGTCGGCAACGAATTCGTCGATACCCGCTTCGACCTCGACGCCAAGCTCGATGCCGTTCTGCTTCAGCCGCTCACGCAAGCCCATGACCGCTGCGTCGATCACCCCGCGCACCTTCACGCTTGTGAGCTTGAGCTCGAACGTGCCGGCGTCGATGGTGGCGAGGTCGAGAATGTCGTCGATGATGGCGAGCAGCGTCTGGCCCGAGGCGCGGATGTCGATCAGATATTCGTGCTGCTTGTCGCCGAGGACGCCGGTGGTCGGGCTCGCCAGCAACTCGCTGAAGCCGATGATGTTGGTGAGCGGCGTCCGCAGTTCATAGGAAACGTGGCTGACGAAGGCGCTCTTGAGCCGGTCCGCCGTTTCGAGCGCTTCGTTGCGCTCGATCAGCGCCCGCTCGGCGCGTTTGGTGTCGGTGATGTCGCTATAGGTCAGCAGCGTCCCGCCATCCGGCAAAGGTAGCCCGGCGCAGGCGATGCAGGTGCCGTCGGGCCGGTCGAATTGGCTCTCATAGGCGCGGCGCTCGGCAACGATCGAGGTGATCGCGGATTTGGTGCTCTCCCACTCCTTGGGCTCGTCATAGAGCGGGCGGCAGCGGGCGATGACCTCGTCGATATGGGGTTCGCCGCTCAGCTCCAGCGGCGTGAGCCGCCAAATCGAGGCGAAGGCGCGGTTATGGAGCTGCAGGCGCCCATTGGCGGCGAACACCGCCACTCCCTCGCGCAAAGTGTCGAGCGTCTCGCTTTGAACGTGGATCAGCGCATTGTACCGGCTTTCCAGCGCCAGCCGTTCGGTGACGTTCTCATAGATATAGGTCACCCCAGCCTCGGCGGCGCTATCGGCGATGACATGCAGCGTGCGCCCGTCCGGCAAATGCCACTGGTCTTCCTTCTGCGTGTTGTCGCCATAGGCCGCGAGCCAGTTGCGCTTCCACTCGCGAAAGTCAGCCTTCTCCGGCAGGCTTCGTGCCTGGCGAAGCCGGTCCAGGATCTCGCCATCGCGAGGACGGGTGGAAAGCCATTTGGCCTCGAGCTGCCACAGATCGACATAGGCTTGGTTGAAATGCGCAAGCCGCTGATCGGCGTCGAACACGGCGAAGGCCGTGGCCAGCCGGTCGAAGCTGCGAAACCGGTGATCGACGCTCGGTCTCGTCTCGGCCTTGCGGCGCTCGCCCGCGCTCGCCTGCGCATCGAGCAGCGCACGCAGCGCGGCAATCTCCTGGTCGAGCTTGCCGTGCTCGGCGTTGAGACCCGCAAGCTCGAGCCGCTGCCCGGCAAGGTCGCGAACCTTGAGCGAGATCATGCCGCCGACGGTCCGCCCATCCACTTCGACATGTCGCTGCCGCCGCGTTCCGAGCATGAGATTGAAGGCCTCGCCCCGGTCGGCGAGCGCGCGCATGGCCGCCGTCAGCTCGGCCGCGGAGGCCTCATCCAGCCACTCGGCGAAGCGCAACAACCGGTGGGGCTCGGTCGGCACCCCCAACGTGGCGGGAAGATTGGTGACGTGAACCCGCGGGCCCTCATCCTCGGTCCAGGTCAGAAGCGTCTGCGGCTCGGCCGAGAGGATCGATTCGAGCATGCTCTCGCTGGCGCGGTAGCGTTCGGCTTCGAGCTCAGCCGCGTCGCGCTCCCTGATCGCGGCCTTGGTCGCGCGCAAACAGGCGATTGCCGCCCCAACCGAGAAGGCGATGATGCCGAGGGTGATGCCGAGGGTGAGCAGCATGCGGATGTCGTATTGGCCGCCCAAGGGCAGCATGGTCTCGGCCTGGGCGGCGCGCGGAAACGCAGCGATGAGCAGAAAGAGCCGGAGCGCCTGCGACCACCGTGCAAGCGGTGCAGCCTCACCTCTGTTAATCCGCATAGTCCCCCTCGCTCCCGCCATCCGTCCGTGGTCCCGCGCTCCACATTGCTCGAACGCTGCCACAGACTGACGAAGCGGACCGACGGGCCCGGCGAGCCTTAAGGACGAATCACAACGCTAGCCTAACCGCATTGGCGATTCTTGCCCACTGCGGCGCGTGCGATAGCGAGTGGCGGCGCCGCCGCGCGGGCTCAATAGCGGTAATGGTCGGGCTTGAACGGCCCCTCCACCGGCACGCCGATATAATCCGCCTGGTCCTGTGACAGGGTGGTCAGCTTGGCGCCGAGGCGCCCGAGATGCAGGATCGCGACCTTCTCGTCCAGATGCTTCGGCAACACATAGACCTCGTTCTCGTATTTGCCGGCGTTCTGCCACAGCTCGATCTGGGCCAGCACCTGGTTGGTGAAGGACGCGCTCATGACGAAGCTCGGATGGCCGGTGGCGCAGCCGAGATTGACGAGCCGGCCTTCGGCCAGAAGGATGATGCGCTTTCCGTCCGGAAACTCGATCTCGTCCACCTGCGGCTTGACGTTGTGCCAGCGCAGATTGCGCAAGCTACCGACCTGAATCTCGGCGTCGAAATGACCGATATTGCAGACGATGGCGCGGTCCTTCATCGCCCGCATATGGTCGAGGGTGATGACATCCTTGTTGCCGGTGGCAGTGACGAAGATATCGCCCCGTGACGCCGCCTCGTCCATGGTCGTCACCTCATAGCCTTCCATCGCCGCCTGCAGCGCGCAGATCGGGTCGATCTCGGTGATGGCCACGCGCGCGCCCTGCCCGCGCAGGCTCTCGGCGCAGCCCTTGCCGACGTCGCCATAGCCGCAGATCACCGCGACCTTGCCGGCAAGCATGACGTCGGTGGCGCGCTTGACCCCGTCGATCAGGCTTTCGCGGCAGCCATAGAGATTGTCGAATTTCGACTTGGTGACGCTGTCATTGACGTTGATGGCGGGGAAGGGAAGGGTGCCCTTCTTCTGCATCTCGTAGAGACGGTGCACGCCCGTCGTCGTCTCCTCGGAGACGCCGCGCATATTGGTCTGAACCTTCGAGTAGAAGCCGGGGTTCCGCTCGAGCCTGCGCTTGATCGTGGCGAACAGCGAGGCTTCCTCGTCATTGGCCGGCTTCGCCAGCACGGACGGATCGGTTTCGGCCCGCGCGCCGAGGATCACGATCATGGTGGCATCGCCGCCATCGTCGAGGATTAGATTGGCGGTCTCGCCGCCGGGCCATTCGAGAATACGATCGACGAAGTCCCAATATTCATCGAGCGTCTCGCCCTTGAAGGCGAATACCGGCGTGCCGCCTTCGGCGATCGCCGCGGCGGCGTGGTCCTGGGTGGAGAAGATGTTGCAGGACGACCAGCGCACCTCGGCCCCGAGCGCCTCCAGCGTCTCGATCAGCACCGCGGTCTGCACCGTCATGTGCAGGCAGCCGGCGATGCGGGCGCCTTTCAGCGGCTGGGACTTGGCATATTCCGCGCGCACCGCCATGAGCCCCGGCATCTCGGTCTCGGCGATGGCGATTTCCTTGCGGCCCCAATCCGCGAGCCCGATATCCTTGACGTGGTAATTCATGCCGTTACGCTCCGCCTGCTGTGATAAAGATATAAAGAACTCCTTATATCTTGCCTGAAGGGGCCGGAGTCAAGGGGACGGCCATTGCCCGGACGCGACAGCGGCATTAGCGCGCAGAGCTTCGGCCTCCTTCAAAACGCCAAATAAGGGCATCATCTGCCGGGGCGGGCGAGTGGTTTCCGCCGGAGCGGTGCGCATGGATCGAGCTGCCGACATCACCGAGGACATCGCCAGCAAAGTCCCCGCGGTCACCCTTGGCTTTTGGGTCATCAAGATCCTGGCGACAACGCTGGGCGAAACCGGCGGCGACACCGTCAGCATGACCTTGGGCTGGGGCTATCTCGCCGGCACCGCCATCTTCCTCGTCGCCTTGCTGGTGCTGGTGGCGATCCAGATCGCGGCGGAGACATTCCGCCCTTTTCTCTATTGGGCGACGATCGTGGCCTCCACCACGGTCGGGACCACCATGGCCGATTTCGCCGACCGTTCCCTTGGCATCGGCTATGTCGGAGGTTCGTTGATCCTGTTCGCCTGCGTCATGGCCGTGCTGGCGCTGTGGTATCGGTCGCAAGGCTCCATTTCGGTCGACACGGTGAACACGCCCAAGGTGGAAGCCTTCTACTGGGCCGCGATCACCTTTTCCCAAACCTTGGGCACCGCGCTTGGCGATTGGGTGGCCGATGCCGGTCTCGGCTATGGCGGCGGCGCGCTTCTGTTCGGCGCAGCGCTCGCGGGCGTGGCCGCCGCCTATTTCTGGACCAGCACCTCGCGGGTGCTGCTGTTCTGGGCCGCGTTCATCCTGACGCGGCCCCTTGGCGCCACGGTTGGCGATTTCCTCGACAAGCCCCTCGACCAGGGGGGACTGGCCTTGAGCCGCCCCATCGCCTCCGCCGTGCTTGCCGCCCTTATTGTCATGCTCATCGTCATCCTGCCGCAACGGGCAGGCGCGCACCCGCGGCGGCCGGAAGCAGCGTCCTGATCGATCATGATTCCTGATCGACCCATTTCGACTGCCCGCTTGAGGTCGGCCATAAGTTGCTGCTCTTATTGCCAAAAGCGGGGAAACGATGCCAAGGGCGACGGGGCGCCTGAATTTGCCGGCGCGATTCGGCGTGGCCGCGGCCCTGCTTGCGCCGTGGCTCGTTTTGAGTCCGCTGCAAGCCGCCGATGGCGGCGGCGATTGCTGCGCCGGCCTCGAACAGCGTGTGGCCGAACTGGAGGCCATCACAGCGCGCAAGGGCAACAAGAATGTCTCGATCCAGGTTTACGGCGACGTGAACCAAGCGATGCTGTTCTGGGACGACGGCCAAGAGACGAATGTCTATGTCGTCAACAATTCCTACAAGACCTCACGCTTCGGGCTCAAAGGCACGAGCAAGATCGGGGCTGGCTGGAGCGCGGGTTATCGGCTCGAGGCCGAATCGAGGGTCGCTTATTCGCGCACCCTCAATCAATTCGACGACAACAATTTCCATGACCCCAATCACAATTTGTTTGTGCGCCAGTCGAACATGTATGTGGAAAGCGAAACGTTCGGCAAATTCACCCTGGGCCTGCAGGAACCTCCCAAGGACAACAGCACCAAGGACACGCATGTCGCGGGCAATATCCTCGATTCGGTGAGCCAGGATTTCTTCATGAGCCAGGGCTTCTTTTTGCGAAGCAAGGGCGTGGCGGGATCGGAGGGTCTTTCCACCATCAAGTTCATCGACATCTCCCGCTGCTACAGCTCTGGCAGCGCTTTGTTCGACTGCTCCACCAGACGCAACATGGCGGTCTACCAGACGCCCGTCTGGGCCGGCTTTTGGTTCAATGCCGGCTATGGCGAGGACGACATCTGGAGCGCGTCCGCCCGATATAAAAAGGAGTGGAGCGAAGCTTGGAAGGCCGGCGCCGCGGCCGGTTACGAGGACTTCACCGACGAGCGCATTCAGGCTGGCGGCGGCGGCAATGCGAACTTCCGCCGCGACATCAAGGAGTGGAGCGGCGAGGCATCGATCATGCACAAGCCCTCAGGCATTTTTGCCCAATACGCCTTCACCAGCTCCGAAGATCGCGATTCCAACAGAAATGGCGCCGGCGTGTTCACTGGAACCGATTCCCCCGACATGTTCTCGTGGGACGTTCAACTCGGCGTGCAGCGGGCCTTCAACCGCCTCGGCAAGACAACCCTCTGGGGCGGCTATACCAACTCGCAGGATGGCATCGGCGGTGCCGGCGGACCAACGCGAAGGATTGGCGCGGGCGCCATCCCCGGCGTCAACGAAGTGACCGAGATCACGGGCTCCGAGGTCGCCAAATGGTATCTAGCCGCTGACCAAAGCATCGAGGCGGCGACGATGGACCTCTATCTCGTCTATCAGCACATCACGCCCAGCGTCGATCTCGTCAACTCCGACCTGGACTCCGTCGCCGCGCCCTTGGATGATTTCGATCTCGTTTTCGTTGGCGCGCGCCTCTATTTCTAGTCGCGCCCAGTTGATCAAACTCAAAGCGTTCGCCGGTCCGGATCGGGTAGAGACGTCAAATGCTCAATCCAGCTCCAAATGCCATGCCGCCGCAGGCCTATGTGTGGGAC
>JBAUEK010000020.1:0-6642 GCA_049678565.1 Methyloceanibacter sp.
CCGTCCGTCCTTCACCATCGCGCCCATGTCGGACAGGCCCCACACGCAGAGCGCATATTCGTTGGCGACGAAACCGAGCGGCCGCGCATGGGCGCGCTCGAGCCGGCGCGTGAGCAGCATGCCGAGGCTCTGATGCGCGAGCCGACCCTCGAAGGGATAGCAGACGAGATAGTGCTTTTGCCCGCGCGGGAAGGTCTCGACTAGGATCTCGTCGGCTCCCGGCACGATCGAGACTTCACTCTGGAGGCGCAGCCAATCGGATACCTGCTCCGGCAGGCGTGTCCAATTGCTGTCGTCGGCGAGAAGGTGCCGCACCCGGTCGGCGAGATAGGTCGATAGCGGGAACTTGCCGCCTTCATAGGAGGGGACCTTGGGCTCGGGCGCCTGCGAGCGGGAGACGATGGCGTCGCTCTCGCGCAAGCCCTCGAAGCGAAGCACCTGACCGGCGAAGGCGAAGCTGTCGCCGGGCGAAAGCTGCTCGATGAACCACTCCTCGACCTCGCCGAGCACGCGTCCGGCGGCGAGCAGCTGCGACGGCTTGAGGGCACCGCCCTGGCGGCGGGCGAGCCGCACGCGCACCATCGGCGCTTCGACGATGGTGCCGACGTTCAAGCGATATTGCTGGGCGATGCGCGGATTGGCGATGCGGTAGCGCCCGTCACCTGTCTGCCGCAACTTGGCGTAGCGATCGTAATTGGCGAGCGCATAGCCTCCGGTGGCGACGAAGCGCAGGATCTTGTCGAAGCCTTCGCGGGTGAGGCCCTGATAGGGTGACGCGCTCGCGACCTCGCGATAGAGGGCATCGGCATCGAAGGGTTGAGAGCAGGCCATGCCGAGCACGTGCTGGGCCAGCACGTCGAGCGCGCCCGGCCGCGATGGGGGCGTATCCTGGGCGCCCTCCTCTGCCGCCTCGAGCGCCGCCTGGCACTCGACCACCTCGAAGCGGTTGGCCGGCACCAGCAGCGCCTTCGACGGCTCCTCCAGCCGGTGATTGGCGCGGCCGATACGTTGGGCAAGGCGGCTGGCGCCTTTGGGCGCGCCGACATTGATGACGAGATCGACGTCGCCCCAGTCGATGCCGAGATCGAGGGTCGAGGTGCAGACCACGGCGCGCAGCTTACCGGCGACCATCGCCGCCTCGACCCTCCGCCGCTGGGCCACGTCGAGGGACCCGTGGTGGAGCGCGATGGCCAAATTCTCGTCGTTGTAACGCCAGAGCGCGTGGAACAGCATCTCCGCTTGCGAGCGCGTATTGACGAAGATGAGCGACATGCGGTGGGACTTGATCGCCGCGTAGATCTCCGGCAGCGCGTAGCGGGCCGAGTGCCCGGCCCAGGGCAGCTCGGCCTCCGAATCGAGGATGGCCATGTTGGCTTTGAGCCCCGCGCCGGCGTCCACGATCTCCGCCAGCCGCGTGCTCCCCCGCCCCTCATGCCCCACGAGGTAGGCCGCGAGCTCGGACGGGCGCGCCACCGTCGCCGACAGGCCGATGGCAATGAGGTCAGGCGAGAGGGTCCGCAGACGCGCGAGGTCGAGGGCCAGAAGGTCCCCGCGCTTGGTCGAGGCGAGCGCGTGCAGCTCGTCGACAATGACGGTGCGGAGCGATCCGAACAGTGCCGCCGCGTCCGGATGCGCCAGCATCAGCGCAATCTGCTCCGGCGTGGTGAGGAGGATGTCGGGCGGGGCGACCCGCTGGCGCTGCCGGCGCGAGGGTGGGGTATCGCCGGTGCGGGTCTCGATCTTGATCGGCAATCCCATCTCCGCCACCGGCTCGGACAGGTTGCGGGCGATGTCGACGGCAAGGGCCTTCAGCGGCGAAACGTAGAGGGTGTGGATGGCAGGCTCGCGGCCCGGTTCGCGCCCGGTGAGATCGATGAGGCTCGGCAGAAACCCGGCCAGCGTCTTGCCGCCGCCGGTGGGGGCGATGAGGAGGGTGTCGCGCCCCTGCCGCGCCAGCTCGAGCAGTTGCAGCTGATGCGGCCGGGGCTCCCAGCCACGGCCCACGAACCAGCCGGCGAATGATTCGGGCAAAAGACCCTTCGCCGCCGGTTCCTGCCGCTTCCCGACCGCCTGCTTCGGCCCCGACCTGCTTGACCTTGCCGCCTTCATTCACCAACTGTGCTCATAGATGCGGTGCATTTGCGATTCGCGGGTGCGCCAGAGGAGCGGAGCAAAGACATGGACAGGTTCTTTGGCGGCAATCCAGGCCTGGTGCTGGTCAGGCTGGTGATCCTCTCTTTGGTCGTGGGCGTGTTGCTTGCGGCGCTCGGCTTCAGCCCCTTCGACATCATCGAGAGCATGCGCGAGCTTGTGGCCCGGATCTACGATATGGGCTTTGCCGCGGTCGAGAAAGCCGGGCGTTACTTCCTGCTCGGCGCCGTCATCGTGTTTCCGGTCTGGTTCGTCGCGCGCCTGGTCAAGATGCTGGGGCGCGGCCGAAGCAACGACCTCGTCGACGTCAATACCCGCAATCGCAGCGCTTGATTTTTTGGTAGGCCCTACCCCGCTTCCCCACTCGTGGGTTCGCGCGACTTGAGCGGAGCGTGATCAGATAATCGCCAATACGCTCTCTGGTGGCCGGCCAAGCGCGGCCTTGTTGCCGCTGACCACGATCGGGCGCTCGATCAAGATGGGATTGGCCACCATCAGCGCGATCAGCGCATCGTCATCCAAATCGCGATCCTTCAGCCCGAGCTCGGCATAAAGCGGCTCGCCTTGGCGCAGGAGATCGCGCGGCTTGAGCCCCAGCGCTTTGAGGATTGACTTAAGCTCGGCCGCGGAGGGTGGCGTCTTCTGATAGTCGACGATGCGCGGCGCGATCCCCTTCGCTTCGAGCAACGCAAGCGTCTGGCGCGATTTGGCGCAGCGCGGATTGTGATAGATCGTCACCGTCATGATGCGGACCTCGCTAGCGGCCGATCGGCCCATTGGTCGGCGTCGCGGCCGATCAGAGGCGCGAGGCTTTCGACCTTAGCCTCATCGATCGCCTCGGTCAGCGCCTGTTTGATGCTGGCAATGAGCTGCGGGCCTTCGAAGACGAGCCCCGTATAGAGTTGCACCAGCGACGCGCCGGCCCTGATCTTGGCGAGCGCGACTTCGCCCGAATCGACGCCGCCGACGCCGATCAGCGGCAACTTGCCGCCGGTGAGGCGGAAGATGCGGGCAAGCATGCGGGTCGAGCGGGCGAAGAGGGGCCGGCCCGACAAGCCTCCAGCCTCGGCGGCGAAGCTCCCATCGCTCAAGCCATCGCGGGCGAGCGTTGAGTTCGACACCACGATGCCGTCGATGCCATAGTCCTGAATGATGCCGACGATCTCGGGCAGCTCCTTGTCGGCAATGTCGGGGGCGAGCTTGACCAGGAGCGGCGGGTGCTCCGTCCCGGCCGCCCGCGCCGCCTGCACCCGGGCGAGCAACGCATCGAGGGCCGCCGGCGCTTGCAGATCGCGCAAGCCAGGCGTGTTGGGCGAGGAGATGTTGACGGTGAGATAATCCGCCACCGTGCTCATGCGCGCGATGCCGGCAGCATAGTCGCCGGCGCGGTCGTCGCTGTCCTTGCCGGCGCCGATATTGACCCCGACGATGCCGCCATGGCGCCCCTCCAGCCGGTGCAGCGCCGCGTCCTGTCCCTCATTGTTGAAGCCGAGGCGGTTGATGATGGCGCGGTCGGCGGCGGAGCGAAAGATGCGGGGGGCCGGATTGCCGCTCTGCCGCTTCGGCGTCAGCGTGCCCACCTCGACCAAGCCGAGTCCCATGGCCAGCAGTGGCCGGAACACCCGCGCGTCCTTGTCGAAGCCGGCGGCCATGCCTAGCGGATTGCTGAATCTCAGCCCCCACAGCTCTTGCGCCAGGCGCGGATCGTCCGGGCCGGAGGGGCGGGGATAAAGTCCGAGCTCAAGGCTCCTGATGGCAAGCTCATGCGCGCGCTCGGGGTCGAGCACGTGTAGGAGGGCCTGGCCGAGGCCGAACAGTGCCTTCACGAGACAACCCCGTCGGGCAGCCGATGGCGGCCATCATCTTGAAGCGTCAGGGGCTCGACCCAGACCACATGGCCAAGATCGAGAGGGCCGTAGAGATGCGGGAAGAGATCGCCACCGCGCGACGGCTCCCAGCGCAAGCCTTGGCCCAGTCTGCCGCCATCGACGGCAATGAGGACGAGGTCGTCGCGCCTGGCGAAATGGGCGGCGAGGGTCCCCGTCACCTGCGGGCCGGCGGAGAGATGGATGAAGCCATCGCGCAGATCGTCGGCCGAGCCCTCAAAACGCCCGGCGCCCCTCGCCTGTTCGAGGGCAGCAGCCGAGCAGATCTTGTAGAGAGGCTGGTCCATGGAATCGGGGCGAGAGTAGCCCGGGGGTCGCCACGGCAACAAGCCGCCTCGACTCGGCGCTTGAATGCGGTGGACCGGATGGCACGGGTGGTGTCGCAGTCGAATTGTGGCAGGCCATGGCGTATTCGGTCATCGCCCCTATATGCTTGGCGGGAACCAGATGGAGGCGTAACCATGCGTATGATGCTTAAAATTCTGATCCCCACAGAAGCTGGAAATCACACAATTAGAGATGGTTCATTGGGTACGATTCTCGAAACCACCATGAGCAAATTGAAGCCCGAAGCCGCTTACTTTGTTGCCCAGGACGGTCTCCGCAGCGCGATGATGTTCTTCGACATGAAAGACGCATCGGACATTCCGGGTATCGTCGAGCCTTTATTTTTGGGCCTCAATGCGGAGGTCGAGTTGCTGCCGGTAATGAATGCCGATGATCTAAAAAGGGGATTGAACGCCGCAAAGCAGGCTATGTGAGCCATGCCCAAAGGCCCCAAAGGCGAGAAGAGACCCGCCGACGTGATCGGAGCCGCCGTCTTGGTTACGGTGCTCGTCTGACCGGGAAACCCCAGGCGGCTGCCAAGTGAATGCGGTGGACCGGATGGCACGGGTAGTGTCTCGGTTTGAATAGGGCAGCCATTCGCTTCCGGGGTCTCACTCCTGTATGCTTAGGGAAAGCAATTGGAGGCCGAGATTATGGGAAGAGTGCCCGTCAAAAACGCCTACACCATTGTCTATGAAAGGGCTGGCTTGGAATTGGCCCGCTACTCCCTTACCGCGCTCAATCCGGGTGATGCAAAAGTCGATGCCGACCGTCGCTTTGCCAAAGCTCACCCCGAGTTGGACATCTTCGATGCTTCCGTTTCCGCGAGTATTGAGACCTAATGCCCAACGGTCCTAAAGGCGAGAAGAGACCGGCTGACGTGGTCGGAGTGCTTGCCTGACCGAGAATCCCCTGGCGATCCGCCAAGTGAATGCGGTGGACCGGATGGCACGAATAAGCCATAATTCCTATAAATGGGTATAAATTCCGGAATGCCGTTCAGGACCTTGGGGGCCACGATGCTCACCCACGGCAAGATCTGGACCGCCATCGACGCGCTTGCGCGCCGTTATGGGCTGTCGCCCTCCGGCCTGGCCAAGCGAGCCGGGCTCGACGCCACGGCCTTCAACCGTTCCAAGCGCGTCACCACGGAAGGCCGGCCCCGCTGGCCCACCACCGAGAGCGTGGCCAAGGTGCTCGCCGCCACCGGGGCCAGCCTCGATGAGTTCGTGGGCCTGCTCGACGCCGAGGACCCGACCTTGCGCATGGCACCCCAACCGATTCCGCTGATCGGCCTGACCCAGGCCGGCGCCGGCGGCTTTTTCGACGATGGCGGGTTTCCCGTCGGCGGTGGCTGGGATCAGATCCGCTTCCCACGCGTTGACGACGACAATGCCTATGCGCTCGAAGTCACCGGCGACAGTATGCAGCCGCTTTACCGCGACGGGGATATCCTCATCGTCTCGCCCAATTCCAACACGCACAAAGGCGACCGCGTGGTGCTGCGCACGACCGACGGCGAAGTCGTGGCCAAGATCCTGGTGAGGCGCACGGCGAAGACCGTCGAGATCACCTCCTTCAACCCGGCGCATCCAAATCTCGTCTTCCCGGTCGAGCGTATCGATTGGCTCGCCCGTATCGTGTGGGCGAGCCAATAGGGGGGAGCGCGGGATGAAGTTCCTCTCCCTCCTCGTCTCGTTGATGCTCGGCGCCGCGGTGATCCTCGTCTTCATCAGGCCATGGGACGCGTTGCAATCGATGATCGAGGACGCCAGTCGCGAGACGCCGGCCGCTCCAGCCAAGCCCTCGCCCGCCGCTGGCGGAACTGAGGGCGGGATGCCTGCGGTGGAGCCCGGGAGCGTAACCGCCGGGGCGCCTCGCGCAAATGGAACGCCCCCGGAGCCAACGCCCGAAGAGCCGAGGCCGCATCTGCTCGCGCGCGAGCAGGCGGAAGCCGAGCACAGCGCGGCGCTGAAGGATAAGACCGAAGCTGCCGCGCCGAAGCCGGTTAAGACGAAGCGGTATTTCAAGGTGAAGGTGCGCGACGCCGGCACGCTCGAAGCCGATTTGCCGGGCGAGACGGTGGTCATCAGGCTTGCAGGCATCGACAGCCACGCGGCGGACGCGACGTGCAAACGGGAAAACGGCACCAATTGGCCCTGCGGCGCCAAGGCCCGGGCGGCCCTCACCCGCTACATCCGCTATCGTGCCGTCACCTGTACCCTCCCGCCCGGCGGGGAGAGCGCCGACTTCGCCGCGCGATGCAGCCTCAGGGGCC
>JBAUEK010000021.1:0-14049 GCA_049678565.1 Methyloceanibacter sp.
TTCCAGCATGGCTCCCGCTTCCTCTGCGGTACCGACCTCCTGTCCGAATGCAGCAGCAGATAATATGACCGCAAAAAATGCAGCCCAGAATAGCTTGCCTAGCATGTTCGTCTTCTCCCTCAGATAAGCAGCATGATACATGAGCATCGCGCGTGCCTGGACGTAAAGAATAGCTCGATAAGTTAGATCAAATAAAGAAGGCCGCCGACGTGTTCGCAAAGCGCCCATTTGGGCCAGCCTCATCGCTCCGACATCCTAACTACGTCGTCCTGCAAGTCTCTGTTCGTGTCGGCAGAACTTTTCAGCAGCCTCGCTGCCAATCATGGTCTCTCTCGCGATCTCCCCTCTAAGCCAAACACCAAGCTTGAGAACCCATTGGAACTCCACGTCGCTAAAGCAACGCCTATAGCTGTTACAGAGAGAATGGGTCGGCAGGTAGTTGTCCAACGAGTGCGCCCCGCCACTAGCGTAGGCCAGGACGTGGTCCGCATGCCACTTGTCGCCGTCAAGGGAACCTCCGCACTTTGTGCCAATCACCGCAGCACAGCCACACCCTCGGGCTGCACAACGGACGCGACGTGATCCGCCCAAGCCTCAACGGCCTCGCGCATTTCAGTCTCATAGTCGTGCTTGTCATAGTCACCGCCCGTGCCGCGCTTGGTCTTGTGGTCAAGCAGCAGGTCGCGGAGGTGAGGCGGCACCCTCAGTTTGGCTAGGCCCGTTTCCATGATGTGCTTGCATCCGTGCATGATGAAGGGCTCGTTTTCGGAGAACGGGGGCGTTTCCGCCAGGAGCTTCCTCATTGCCTCCTGCATCTTCGAGCGGACATGACCGAACACGGGACCGCTCTCCTGGCGCAGACCGAGCACCCGCTGCGCCAAGCTTGACAGTGGCACCGGGTGGGCCCGCTTATGTTTCGAGCCGCCCTTGGGATGCCAAATCCAATCGCCGTCGATCTGCTCCCAGCGCATCTTGCGGATTTGCTGCTCGTGCCGCTTGCCGGTCAGCAAGGCGAACTTCACATACCGAGCTTCATCATGGCTCAGTCTATCGGTCGCGTACCAAACCGCCTTCACCGCAGCGTCGGCGTCGTCACCCTCGAACCACGAAAACTCGCGCGCCTTTGCGCCGTTCCACGGCTTCTTAACCCCAAGCATGGGATTGGCCGTGAGCAGCTTTTCCTCAGTCGCCCAACGGAACAGTCCGCCGACCTGAGCGTGGAGCCTGTTCGCCATGTAGGGCGCGGGCCTCTTGTCGCCGTCACCGTCGCGCACTGTCCGCAGCAAGGTTTTTATCTGGTCAGTGCGGATTAGACCTATGGGCTTGTGAAGCCACTTAGCGCAGGCGCTCTTGATGACCTTGGTGCTTCTCTCAGCGCTCTTGCTGCCATCGTCACTGTTGATCTTCTCCCGCGTGTAGGCGTCAAGCACCGCTTCGAAGGTGTCGGACTCGGCAGCATCGGTAGCCTTGGGGTCCTCGCCCTCTTTCGCCATCCGACGCGCCTTGCGCGTTTCCTCGCGGGCTTCCTCAAGCGTCATTTCCCCGACGCGGCCAAGGTGCTTCCAGTTAGGCTTAACCGAGCCGGGGAAATAGAAAACGCAACGGTAGGACTTGGTGCCTGTCGGACTGACAAGAATGGCGATACCGCGCGCAGCCTCGGTCCCGCTATCCCAAATCAAATACTGCTTCCGCTTCGCCGGAAGCATGAGCACGTTCGCCTCAGTGAAGAGCTTCCGCTTAGCCTTGGCGCGTTGTCTGGTAGTGGTAACTAAACGTCTCCTCAAACGGCTGTTAACGCCGCTTCTGCTTCAAGTTTTATTGAAACCTACGCTTTAAATAACGCCTTCTCGGCTCCTGCGCAAGTCCCACCAGGTTTCGCCGTAAGACGCTGAACTGCATGGAAGAATAGCCCGAAAACTCTTGGCTAGCAAGAACCTAGGATTTTAATGAAGGGTTAATCGGCAACGCGGGAGGAGGAATTTTCCACCGATGCTTCCTTAAGCAGGCGGGTGGTGGCGGTCTCGATGGCCGTTTCCAGCCGGCGCAGGAACTCGGCCTTGTCCAGGCCTGGCGGAATCGGATCGAGGATTTCCACCACGATGGTGCCCGGGCGGCGGGCGATGCTGCGCCGCGGCCAGAACAGCCCTGAATTGAGCGCGACCGGTACGCACGGCACGCCGAGGGCCTCATACAGCAGATAGACGCCGGTCTTGTAGCTTGGTGGGTCGCCCGGCGCGCGGCGGGTGCCTTCGGGAAAGATGATGATCTCACGCCCCGCCTCCACCCGCTTCCTGGCTTCGCGCAGCATGCGGCGCAGCGCGCTCGCCCCCTTATCCCGGTCGACGGGAATCATCTCGAATTTGCGCGAGAACCAGCCATGGAACGGGATCCAGAACAGCTCGCGCTTCATCAGATAGACCGGATCCCGGAACAGCGGGATGAGGGCGAAGGTCTCCCAGGCCGATTGATGTTTGGAGGCGACGAGGCAGGCGCCCTTGGGCAGCTTCCCTTCCCCGCGCACCTCGAGCTTGGTGCCGACGATGAGGCGCAGGAGAAACAGCTCGAACCGCGCATGCAGGTCGAGCGCGGCCATGGCCCAGCGTCTTGGCGCCAGCAAGAGCGGCGAGCCGAGCACCAGGAACAGCGTCGTGGTCACATAGAACAGGGCGTTGAACAGAAGCGAACGCGCCATGGCCAGGCCATCCGTCACGGTTCGGAGGCGTCCTCTACCGCGATCGTCGTTCCGCCCAAGAAGAACTTGCCGACGAAATGGGTGGCGCCGAGGCGACCGAGCGCAAGCAGATATTTGATATATTCGCTGAGAAGCAGCCTGGTGGTCCCGGGGTAGGTCCACCACCGCTCGAGATGGGCGTTATTGTCCACGACGGAATAGGGGATCAGCGTCACCTCGGGCATGACGCGCGCGAGCTCCGCCAGGGCGCGGGGCATGTGGTAGTTCGAGGTGACGACGATGATCGAATCATAGTGCTGCCGCGCCACCCACTGGCTGGTTTCGGTGGCATTATCGATGGTGTTGCGCGCCTCGTGGTCGATATCGACGCAGCAGGAGAAATATTGGTCGCCTTGGCTCGAAAGCTGCTTCAGCTCTTCCGCCGTGGTGGTGCGATTGACGCCGGTGATCAGGAGGCGCTTGGCCTTCTGGCGCGACAACAGCTTCATCGCTTCGTCGATGCGGGCGACGCCCCCGGTCAAGACGGCGATGCCGTCGGCGGAGCGTACCGGGTCACGCTGTTCGCGTTCGATGGTGTCGACAAAGAGGAAGAAGCCGATCACGAGCAGGACCACCACCCCCAGGAGCGCGTCGAAAAGTAACCGCACGCCGCCGACGAAACCGCGAAATCTGCCCCTCGATTTCGGCTCCTCTTCCGTCACTCTTTTGCTCCAAACGGTCCAAGCGGCCGCAAGAATAGGCTGAATTAAGTCAATATCAAATCAGCTTGGGAGTATTCGAAGGCGTCGGCATTGCCGGAGTTTAGGCGTAGGACTTGAGCACCCGGATGACACCGAGGCGTGAGGTGATCACGCAGAGCGATGCCACGACGAAGACCACGAGAACGCAAAGCAGATAGCCGGGAAAGTCAAGCTCGCCCGATCCTACCAGCCGGCTCATTTCGGTGACCGATGTGCCGCCGTCGCCGCCGAGTAAATGCATAATGACCGGCAGGAGCAGGAACACGAGCATGGCGCCGACCGCGCCGACAAGTGCGGCGCGGACGCCGAGCCCGAGGAAATGGCGCTCGAATTCGCGGCTGATGAAGCGCTCATTGGCGCCGACGAAATGCAGCACCTCGATGATCTCGCGGTTCGAGGCCATGGCGCTGCGGGTGGCGGACACGATCACCGCGATCGTCGCCGCGGCGACGAGGCCAAGCACGGCGAGGCCGCCGAGCGCCGCCGACCGGGTCAAGGTCCTGATCTCGGCGCGCCAGCGGCGGTGATCGTCGAGCGTGACCCCTTCGAAACTCTGCGATAGCGCGGCGCTAATGGTCTCGATGTCCGGC
The DNA here is from genome assembly GCA_049678565.1 of Methyloceanibacter sp. GTDB lineage: Bacteria > Pseudomonadota > Alphaproteobacteria > Rhizobiales > Methyloligellaceae > Methyloceanibacter. The sequence continues at coordinate 4,023 of JBAUEK010000021.1, forward strand.
GGATTGGAGCGGTCGATCTCCACCGCGATCAGGCGGGGGATCGGCAGGGCCGAGAGCGCATCGCTGCGGCCGAGCCAGGGTTCGAGCAGCTTGGCCGAATCCTCGGCGGTCAAGGGCTTCACCCTGGTGATCCCCGATTGCTTGGCGAGGAACAGGGACACCAGGGTCATCTTCTTCTCGATGTCGGCGGTGTTGACCGGATCGAGCTCGATCGTGATCTCGCTCGCGATGTCGTTGACCCAGGCGCGCGCGGATTGATTGACCATGTAGACGGCGCCGGCGGTGAGGCAGGCGAGAAAGGACATGATGGCGATCACCACGGTGAGGGCGTTGCCGGCGATGGAGGCCGAGGGCACGATCTGCGCCGTCTTCGGCTGAAAGCGCGCGGGCAGGAGCCCGGCCAGGAGGTTGACCCAAGGGTATTCGCGCAGATCGTCGATGAAAGCCCGGGCACTGATCATCTGAGGTCCAGATGGCCTTCGTAGAGCACAAGACGCGGTGCGTCGAGCTGATCCATGAGGGCATAGTCGTGGGTGGCGATGATCACCGAGGTGCCGAGGCGGTTGAGCTCGACGAAGAGTCTGAGCAACCGGTCGGCGATCAGCGGATCGACATTGCCGGTGGGCTCGTCGGCCAGCAGCAGCTCTGGCCGGCCGATCACGGCGCGGGCGATCGCCGCCCTCTGCTTCTCGCCGCCGGACAGAATCTCCGGATAGGCATCGACGCGGTCTCCCAGTCCCACCCAGCGCAACAAATCGGTCACGTCTTCGCGATATTCGGATTCCTTCTTGCCCATGACCCGCAGCGGCAGAGCGACATTTTCCCACGTGGTCAGATGGTCGAGCAGCCGGAAGTCTTGAAACACGATGCCGATTCGCCGTCTGAGCTCGGCCCGGCCTGCTGGCGTGAGCGCCAAGGCGTTCTCGCCGAAGACATGGATCAAGCCCCGGCTCGGGCGTATCGACATGAACAGGAGACGCAATAGCGACGTCTTGCCAGCGCCGGAAGGGCCGGTGAGGAAGTGAAACGACCCCGGTAGCACGTGGAAGGTGACGTCGCGCAGGATCTCAGGACCGGTGCCATAGCGCAGGCCGACATTTTCAAAGCGGATCACGCTTAGTCCTCGATCCTCTTAACATTCGGCTCAACTTGCGTCTTTATGCTGAACTCACTGTCCGGTATCAATGGAATAGGGCAAAGGCGTGGGCCGCTTCGGACGATACGGAGATGGCCCGCGAAGGTTTTAGAACGATGACGGTCATTATCTGTCCTGCTTGCGGCGCGCGCTACGAGATCGCCGCAATTATCCCACCCGAAGGGCGGCGCGTCCGCTGTAGCAAATGCGCCCATGTTTGGCAGGCGAAAGCGGTCGTCGAGCCGGCGATGCCTCCTGCCGTTCTCGCTCCGCGACCTCCGGTCCCGGCACCGCGCCCGGCACCAATGCCGCCTCGGCCCGCGCCCATGGCATTAGCTCCGGCGGCGCCCGCCAGGGCGAAGGACCAGTCCCCAGCCTTCCCGCCCCAGTCGACGAATGGCCCGCTGCCTGGCGGCCGGCCGCCCGCTGCGGCCGGCGCCGACGCCTCCTTTGCTGGGGATGAGGACTTTCAGGCCGACGCCGGAGGCCGTGACGACGATTGGCCGAAGTCCCCACAGGATTTTGGCAGCTTCAATGCCGCGGCCTCTACCGATTCCGCCAGCGAAAGCGCGGATAACTCCGGCGCCGCCGGGCGCCGCAAGCTTAAGCTCCCGTCGCGGTTGGCCTTGGGCTGGGGCGGCCTTGCGCTTCTGCTCGCCGTGTTGGCCGCCATCGTGGCGCTCGCGCCGATGGCCGTGGTCTCGGCCCTGCCCGGAGCCAACCGGCTCTATGCGATGATGGGCAACCCGGTGAGCTTGAACGATCTGGTCATTGTCGACGTCACCTCTGGCTGGGGCGTCGCCGGCGGGCAACAGGTGCTGGAGATCGCGGGCTATGTCGCCAATCGCGCTTCCCAGCAGCTGACGGTTCCGACCGTGGTGATCGCCTTGCAGGATCAAGCCGGCAAAGTGCTCCAGGAATTCAACACCAAGGTGCCGCCAATCGCTCCCGGCGCACGCGTGCCCTTCACCGCGCAGATCAGCTCCACGCCGGAAACCGTCCGCAGCGTCAAGGTCTACTTCGCCAAGGCCGACTGACGATCATGCGTTCGGTCCCGAACGGCGCGATCAAGCCGCTGTTCAGCGCCGAGGCGATCGCAGCGCGGGTCGACGAACTCGCCCGCGATATCGCCGCGGCACGGCTCGACGACCTCATCATCGTAGCCGTGCTCAAGGGCAGCTTCGTCTTCGCCGCCGATCTCATTCGGGCCCTCCAGCGCCAGGGGCTAAGCCCAGAGATCGAATTTATCTATCTGGCAAGCTATGACGGCGCGCCCGCATCCGCTGGCGAGGTCAGAGTGCTGCGCGACGTGGAGAGCGATCTCGACCAGCGCAACGTCGTCATCGTCGACGACATTCTCGATTCAGGCCGGACGCTCGCCTTCGCTAAGGATCTGTTGTCGGCGCGTGGCGCCAAGCGCGTGCTCACCTGCGTCCTTGTCGATAAGCAGGTGCCGCGCGAGGCGCCGATCGCTGCGGATTTCAGCGGATTCGTCTGCCCGCCGGTGTTCGTGGTGGGCTACGGCATGGATCTGCACAACCGCTACCGCGAACTGCCGTTTATCGGAGAGATGGCGGTGGCGGATTAATAGGACCGGATCAGGCGCTCCAGATAGTCGAGTTCGATCGTCGGCCGGGACGGATCGCCAAGACGGCGCCGGAGCTCATCCAGGACCTGGCGCGCCCGCTGAATGTCGATCTCGTCCGGAACCTGAACGCTGAGACCAAGATCGGGCCGGTTGCTGCGGTCAGGCCGGCCGAGCGGATCGCGCCCATTATTGCCCTTGCCCCGGCCCGCCTGGGCCTGGCCGCCCTCCATCATTTGCTCCGCCATGGACTCGGCGCCCTTGCGCAATTGGTCGAGCGCGCGGCCCTGTTCGTCGGTGGCGCGGGAAAGATTCTTCTCTCCGATCGATTCCTGGGCTTCGCCCATGGCCTCGCCGGCTTTCTCGAGCTGGTTGGGCGGGCTCGCGCCCTCGATCCGCAGCCGGTCGAGCAGGCTTTGCAGCTGGTCGCGCAACTCTCCTTGCCGCTGACCAAGCTGATCGAACTGGCTCGGGCGCTGCCCGCGGGCTTGCTGATCGGCTTTTTGACCCGGCTGACCGCGGCCACCCGATTTCCCTTGGCCGGCGTCGTTGCCTTGCGGGCTCTGGCCGGTGTTCGAGCTTTGCTCCTGGGGCATGCCGAATGGCTCCATGAACATGCCGTTGCCAAACTGCATCGGCTGGCCCGGCGGGCTCACCTTGAACTCGTTGCCGTCCCGGTCGCCTTGCTCGCGCTCGGCGCCGAAGGTCTCGTCGAGCAGCTTCTGCTGATTCTGCACGAGCTCGTTCAGGTCGCGCATCATCTTGGCGGCGCGTTGCTGCTTGGCGTCATCGGCGAAGGTGCCGGTCTGCATGCGGTCGAGAATGTCCTTCAACTCGCTCAGCATCTGCTCGGCGAGATCCTTCGATCCTGACTTGGCCAGTTGCTCGATATTGTCGAGGAGCTTGTCGAGGTCCTGCTGGGACACGAGCTGGTCGCCGTCCTGGCTTTCCTGCTGGGGCAGATTGCCCTTCTGCTGCGCCTGCTCGGCCAGGGCTTGCAAATAGCGCGAAAGCGCGGCGCGCAGTTCCTCGACCAGGCTCTGGATCTCCTCGGGCGAGGCGTTGTCCTTCAGCGCCTGCATCAGGCGCTCCTGCGCCGACTTCACGTCGCGCTCGGCCGCTGGCAGGTCGCCATCTTCGATGCGAAGCGCCAGATCCCACAATTGATCGACGACGCTCGCCACGCTCGGCGGTGAGGAATCGATGTTGAGCCGCCAATAGGCATCGCGCAGGCCGAGATAGATGGAGCTGTCCTGGATCGCCCGCTCGCCGCCAAGCGTCAGCGCGTCGAGGGCGCGGGACACGCCGTCGATTGTATCGCGCTCGCGCACGAGCTTCTTGCGCTGCTCGACCACCGCCTTGGCCAGCGGCTTGGTGAATTTGCGCTCGGGCAGAATGAATTCGTAGCCTTCGCTCGTCCCGGCCTGTCCGGCCTGGTCGCGCGCGGCCAGCGTCATGCGCACCTTGAGCCCGGCCCAGGGGTGAGCGGTCAGATCCTGCGAGGCGTTGCCCTCGATCTGCTTGGCGTTGCTGCGCGGCAATTGCAGCGGCATGACGGGGGCCTCGCGCAAGGGGTCGGCTTCGGGCTTGCCGCCATCGAGTTGCGGCAGCGGCGCCACGGCCCCTGCCGCGTCGATGAGATCGAATCTCGCTTCGGCGCTCGCCACGCCGTAATCGTCGCTGGCGCGGTAGCTGAAGCGTAGCGCGGCGCGCGGGGTCGTGGTCGGGTTGCCTAAGAGGCCGATATGGGGGGCTTCGTCCGCGATCAGCTCGAAGCGCCATTTGGCGACCACGTTACCGGCGACGACGACATCGGCGGCGCCGGGGGTCATCAGCGGCAGGTTGAACTCGATGAGCCCCTGACTGCCGCTGGTCTTGGGCGTCGCGGTCTGGGGTTCGGAACCGTCGTCGGGATGGGAGATGAGGCTCACGCTTTCGCCTTGCGGCGAATAGGCTCTGACGACGAGCTGGCTCCGTTCCGGCACCGACAGGGCGCGGAACGTCTCCGCTCCCGCGCCGGCGGGCTCGCTGCCGTCGGCGAGCACGATGGGGGCAATGCCGGTATAGACCGGCGGCGTGACCCAGGCGTCGAGACGAAGCAGCGCCGTAGCGGTGTGGGGCGCGGGCGCGAAGGCTGAAATGATGCGGTTCCAGCCATTCGGCCCCGCCGCGAGCGCGGCGACGCAGAGAAGGAGCAGCAGTGCTGCGCGAATGGCGTAAGGGTCCTTGCGGTCGGTCCGCGGCGCCGGCCAGCTCGGCTTGAGCTTCAACACGAGCCGGCTAAGCCGCTCGCGGTGAGCGGCCCACAGCATGGTGGTCTCGGCGCGCGGCGCGGTGCCGAGCCGGTCCTCATAGGACGATGCCGGCCGGTGCTTGATGTCGGCGTTGCGCTCAAGGCGGCGGAGCGCCTCGGCCCGCGCCGGCAGGCGCAGGCGCAGCAGCGGCAGAAGCGAGGCGAGCAGCGCGAGGCCGAAGGCGACGAGCAGGCCGCGGTGAACAAGCGGCGGCAGCAAGTGCCATAGATCGAACAGCGACAGGATGAGGAAGGCCGCGAGCACGAGGAAAGGCCAGAGCAGGGCTTCCCAGACGCCCTCGCCGATCAGCGCCAGCCAGCTCAAGCGCACGCGCCATTCAAAGCGTCGGGCGAGCGACTTGTCCTTCGGCGTTTCCGGCGGCGTTCGGTTCTGACCAGTCACATTTCGCATCAGGGTCGAGGCTTAGCACAAAGCGTGGAACGGGCGGGTAATACAAGCGTGAAGCGGCACGTAATGTGGGGCGCGATGGGGGCGAAATGGAGGCCCTGACGGGTCTCGCGGCCTATAGCCAATCGGGCAGTTGCTCCGCCGCCAGCATGTCATCGTAGCTTGGTCTTGGCCGCGTCACGGCAAAGCGGTCGCCTGAAACCAGCACCTCCGGCACCAGGAGCCGGCTGTTATATTCCGAGGCGAGCACGGCGCCATAGGCCCCCGCCGTCATGATGGCAACGAGATCGCCGTCGCGGAGTTCCGGCAAGGGCCGGGCGAGCGCGAGATAGTCGCCGGTCTCGCAGATGGGTCCCACGACATCGGTGACCGCCGTCGCCGCGCCGGCCGCGGGCTCGGCCACGGGACAGATCTCGTGATAGGCCTCGTATAAAGTGGGGCGGATGAGATCGTTCATCGCCGCGTCGAGGATGGTGAAACTCTTGGGTTGGCCGCGCTTCACATAGATGACGCGCGCAACCAGGATGCCGGCATTGGCGGCGATCATGCGTCCCGGCTCGAACAGGAGCTGGCAGCCGAGACCGCCGACGGCCTCCGTCACCAGCTTGCCATAGGCTTGCGGCAAAGGCGGAGCCGGCGCATCGCTCCGGTAGGGCACGCCGAGCCCGCCGCCGAGATTGACGAAATCGATGGCGAAGCCGTCGGCGCGCAGCTCACCGACCAGCTCCTTCAACAGGGCGAAGGCGTTGCGGAAGGGGGCAAGGTCGGTGATCTGGCTACCGATATGCATGTGCACGCCGCGCGGCTCGACCCCCGGCAGTTCGCGCGCGAGCCGATAAAGCGTCAGCGCCTGGGCGAAGGCCACGCCGAATTTATTCTCGGCCTTGCCGGTTGCGATCTTGTGGTGGGTCTTGGCGTCGACGTCCGGATTCACCCTGAGTGCGATGCGGGCGCACTGGCCGAGTGCTACCGCCGTCGCGCTCAACAGGCGAAGCTCCGGCTCCGACTCGACGTTGAAGGCGAAGATGCCCTGCTCCAGCGCGAACGCCATCTCCGCTTGGGTCTTGCCCACGCCGGAGAAGGCGATCTTGTCGGCCGGAACGCCGATGGCGAGCACGCGGCGGAGTTCGCCTTCGGACACCACGTCCATGCCGGCGCCGAGGCGGGCGAGGGTGGCGAGCACGGCCAGACTGGAATTGGCCTTGACCGAGTAGCAGATTTCGGCAGCGGTGCCCTCGAAGGCGTCGGCGAAGACGCGATAATGGCGCTCCAGCGTCGCGGTCGAATAGCAATAGAACGGCGTGCCGACGGCCTCGGCGATCTGGACAAGGCTAAAATCCTCGGCGTGGAGGAGTCCTTGCCGGTAAGCAAAGTGGTGCATGGGAGAGGCTTATGGAGCCCCGAGCAGTCGGTCAATCCAAAGCGACCGGGCCGGGGCTTGCGACATCTTGGTCTGGGGATCGGCCTTGGCCTCGGGATAGCTGGGCTTCGGCCGGTCGAGCGAGCCGCGCTTGCCGCAGGCACTCAAGCCCAGGCTGAGGATCAGCGCAATAGCAAGGAGGACGCGCAAAGCGCTTCCCATGGTCGTGCCCCTTTGACCGGGCCCTTATGCAGTGGCCCTTTGGTCCTTTCTATCGCGTAAGGCCATCCTTCTCCAAACGCTTTATCCAGCGCCTGGCCTCCCGCCGCACATTCTGGGGGGCCGTACCACCATAAGATGTCCGGCTTTTGACCGATTTGCCGGTATCGAGCACGGCGATCACACCTTGCGTGATTCGGGGCTCGACCTGTTGCAGTTCGGCCAGCGTGAGCTTGGTCAGGCCGCAGCCCTTGGCATCGGCCAGCGCCACGATTCGCCCGGTGGCGTGGTGGGCCTCCCGGAAGGGCAGGCCAGCCTCGCGCACGAGCCAGTCGGCGAGGTCGGTGGCGGTGGCGTGGCCGCCGCCGGCGGCCTTCTTCATCGCGCGCGGGTCAGGCTCGAGATCGCCAACCATGCCGGTCATGGCGGCGAGGCCGAGCTTGAGCGCGTCGAGCGCGTCGAAGGTCGGTTCCTTGTCCTCCTGCATGTCCTTGGCATAAGCGAGCGGCAGTCCCTTCATCACCATGAGCAGCGCGAGGAAGGCGCCCGAGATGCGGCCGGTCTTGGCGCGGACCAGCTCGGCCGCGTCGGGGTTGCGCTTCTGCGGCATGATCGAGGAGCCGGTCGAGTAACGGTCGGACAGGCGGGCGAAGCCGAATTGGGGCGAGGTCCACAGCACGATCTCCTCGCCCAGCCGCGACAGATGCGTGGCGGCGATGGCGGCTGCGGCCATGGTCTCGAGCGCGAAATCGCGGTCCGACACGGCGTCGAGCGAATTAGCTGACGGCCTGGCGAAGCCGAGCGCCTTCGCCGTCGCCTCCCGGTCGATGGGGAAGCTCGTGCCGGCGAGCGCCGCAGCACCAAGCGGAGATTCGTTCAGACGCTTCCGCGCATCGGCGAACCGTCCCCGGTCGCGGCCGAACATCTCGACATAAGCGAGGCAATGATGGCCAAAGGTGATCGGCTGGGCGTTCTGCAAATGGGTGAAGCCCGGCATCACCGTCGCGGCATGGGCAAGCGCGGTCTCGGCGAGAACGGATTGAAGCCCGGCGAGCATCGCCTCGACGATATCGATCTCGTCCCGCACATAGAGGCGGAAGTCGGTCGCCACCTGGTCGTTGCGCGATCGCGCCGTGTGCAGCTTGCCGGCGACCGGACCGATCAGCTCGGCCAGGCGGCTCTCGACATTCAGATGAATGTCCTCGAGCGACCGGCTGAAGGTGAATTTGCCGGCTTCGATCTCGGCCGCGATCTTGTCCAGGCCGCGCGCAATCTCGCCAGCTTCGCCTTTGGTGATGATGCCGGTTGCGGCCAGCATGGCGGCATGGGCTTTCGACGCAAGAATGTCGTGGCGCCAGAGGCGCTTGTCGAAGCCGATGGAGGCGTTTATCTCCTCCATGATTGCGGCGGGGCTTAACGAGAAGCGGCCGCCCCACATGGTATTGGTCACAGATCGGGCCCTGTCCAAAAGCGAAGGTGAGCGAGGAAGACGTGAACAGAAGCGAAAAACGCGACCGCGACGCGTCGCCGGCCACCATTGTCATCATCGCGCTACTTGCGGCGATTGCCGGTTTCGGCACGGTATATTGGAGTTTTGCCCCCTCTGACAATGGCCCCATTGCCCTTTCGTCCGCAAAGAAGGGCGAGGGGGCGGCGGGTGGAGGCGCGGCGCGAGGGCCGCTTGCCGGCCTGAACACGGGCGCGATGGCACCTTTCGTCATCAGGTCGAAGCCTGAAGCTGTGCCCGAGGTCAACTTTGCCGGCGATGACGGCACGACGAAAAGTTTGAGCGATTGGCGGGGCAAAGTGGTGCTGCTCAACATCTGGGCCACGTGGTGCGTGCCCTGCCGCGAGGAGATGCCGGCGCTCGACCAGCTTCAAGCCGACCTCGGCGGCAAGGATTTCGATGTCGTCGCGGTCAATATCGATCGTGGCGGCGGCGACAAGCCCAAGAAATTTCTGGCCGAGACCGGGGCCACGCATCTCTCCCTCTATACCGATCCCAGCGGCAAGCTGTTCGCCGCGCTGAAGGCGGTCGGCATGCCGACAACGCTGCTGCTCGACCGCGAGGGGCGCGAGATCGGCCGCCTCGTCGGCCCGGCGAAATGGGATTCACCCGAGGCGCTGGCTCTGATCAAAGCCGCGATCGCGGCGCCTGCGAATGCCTAGGCACCGCCGTAGGCCGATAGGAGCGAGGCAATGAGCTCCGCCAGCATCGACGACATTCTCCGCTTCTGGTTCGTGGAGCTTCAGCCCAAGGACTGGTTCCGCAAGGACGAGGCGATCGATGCGACCATCGTCTCGCGCTTCGGCCCGACCTATCGTGAGCTCAGCGCCGGCGTCCCCGCCTCCTGGCTCGGAACGCCTAGGGGCGTTCTTGCCGCGATCCTCGTGCTCGACTAGTTTCCGCGCAACATGTTCCGCGACGACGCGCGTGCCTTCGCCACCGACGCCGAGGCGCTCACCCTGGCCAAGCGCGCCATCGCCGACGGCTTCGACGTGAAGCTCCAGCCGGAGCAGCGCCCCTTTCTCTATTTGCCCTATATGCATTCGGAGGACGCGGCCGATCAGGAGCGGTCAGTGGCGCTGTTCACCATGCTTGGGCGTCCGCTCAATCTCGATTTCGCGCAGAGGCATCACGCGATCATCGACCGCTTCGGCCGCTTCCCGCATCGCAACGCCGTGCTCGGACGGCCATCGACGAAAGCGGAGCAGGCGTTTCTGGCCGAGCCCGGCTCGTCCTTCTGAGCCCTATCGCGCGCGCTCGATCGCATCCTGGTCGAGGGTGTAGGTGAGGCGGCAGGTTTCACTGCTCGGCCGGTCGCAGGCGCTGCCCGCCATCACGACTTGAAGAGCGGGCTTGCCGCCGCGCCGGACGAATCGATAGCTCTTCACCGTCTCCTCGAAGGCCAGGGGCCAGGCGGTGGCGCCGTTCCACAGGAAGATTTGCAAGTCACAGCCGTCCGCGCCGCACATCGGATTGATGCCGCCTTCGCAGTCGAGCTTGGCGTAATCGGCGATCCAGT
>JBAUEK010000022.1:0-9683 GCA_049678565.1 Methyloceanibacter sp.
GACACGAAGTCGTCCGCGAGCGCCAGCGACGGCCCTACGCCGACGCGCTTACCCATCGAAACGACGTCGACTTGGCCTTGCGGCGCGTCAACGGGTTCCCGAGCAGGCTCCCACTTATAGGAGTTGGTGAAGGTCCAGAGCTTCGTAGGATTTGCGGGAAACCCGGGCGGAAGGTCGGCCAGCTCGCCGCGCCCCTCCATGTTGGACTGGCCCATGAGCGCGATCAAATAGAGATCGGTATGGGCGCTGCACGGCTGCGCGAGCAGCACCAGGGTGAACGCTAGAACGGCAAGCCTCATAATTCCTCCTCGCATTCGTGCCGAGCCAGAGGATCGGTGCGACAATCCAACTCCGCCAGGCCCGGAAAAACGCGCCTTAAGCTACGCTCGCGTTGTGTCCGCATTGGGTCAAAAGCAGGCGCACGGCCCACACGGCCCGGAGTCTCGGTTTACGCCGGCATGATGAAAGACCTCTTAGCGGCCCTCCTCACCGCCTCGCCCGGATCAGCGCAATCTCGCCTAGTGTGTCGGCCTCGTGCCAGAAGCGCGTATTTGGCTTACATGGCCAGGCACAGCTGAAAGCTGTATCCTTTATCAAGAAGAGCGGACATCCGGCGCGTCGCGGACGCATGAGCGAATGAGGGGATTGCTCGAATGAATCCAAACAAAGCACTTTGGGAAAAAGGCGACTTTACGCGCATCGCGGCGAGCATGAGAGAGAGCGGAGAGGCGCTCGTCAAGGGACTCGGAATTACAAAAGGGCTCAAGGTTTTGGATCTCGGATGCGGAGATGGAACGACGGCATTGCCAGAGGCAAGGCTCGGCGCGGACGTGTTGGGCGTCGATATTGCGAGGACTCTGGTTGAGGCTGGGAACAAGCGCGCGAATGAGGAAGGCCTCACGAACTGCAAGTTTCAAGAAGGCGATGCGTCCAATTTGCATGAGCTGAAAGATCATGCCTTTGACCTCACCGTGAGCATCTTTGGCGCCATGTTCGCGCCAAAGCCGTTTGATGTGGCCAAGGAGATGGTGCGCGTGACCCGGCCCGGAGGCCGGATCGTGATGGGGAACTGGATTCCGAATGATCCTACATTGGTGGCGCAAATCCTGAAAATCAGCGCCTCGTACTCGCCGCCACCGCCGGAGGGCTTCATTAGCCCTATGACGTGGGGAGTCGAGAGCAACGTGATCGAGCGATTTGCAGGCGCGGGGGTGCCGAAAGAGAATGTATCATTCGTCCGAGACACCTACAGCTTCAACTTCCCCGGCGCACCGTCAGAGCTCGTTGGTACTTTCAGAAAATATTATGGGCCAACCATGAATGCGTTCGAGGCTGCGGGAAAGGACGGACGCGCCGGTGACCTCCAAAAGGAGCTGGAAGTTCTGTTCAGCAGCCAAAACATGAGTCCAAGCAAGGATACTACCACCTCCATTCCCGCGACCTTCTTGCGTGTTGGTGTTGCTCTCGATTAGCCACTGACCCCGCGCGAGGCCGCCCTCATCTCCTGGAATCTGGGGCCGGAGGGATCGAGATAGCTGCAAGCGTTCGCCCCTGGGCGCACTCAGTTCTCGCAGAACGCAACAACGCGCGTGCTTGCCGATGTCCGCTTTGAGTCGCAAGTGGAAGCACCCCGCAGCCGGTCGGTAGTTCGGTTTGGCAAGGCATGATACAGGGCCATCGTTTCCCCCGGGAAGCGGTGCACCGTCACAGCCACGGCATCAGCCCTCCCCTCGCCGGAGGAATGTACGAGATGCCTCGCGAAACGCACCCTTCTCCGGATTGCGGTTTGCGGTATTCTTGCCAGCTCTGAAGGGTTCGGAGAATGAGGTCGAATCGAGGAGCCAAGGATGCGTAAACTTGCAATGACCCTTGCCGTGACGGCTGCGGTGCTCGGTGCTGGATTTCTTGCATGGAAGGCAGAGGCGACGACAAATATCGCGACTGCAACCATGGGCGCCATGGCGAAGACTTACTCGCCGATCAGGAAGGCCGCTTGCCATGGACGTGGCCGCCACTGCCCTGCGGGATATCACTGGGTATGCGGACCAGCCTATGACGGGCAGAAACCCCCTTATGGCTGCTGGTGCGCTCCTTGTTGACGTGACGAAGCGGCGCTGAGCACTCTACAACCACACCTCTCAAACACACCTGTTGCTATTTTGGTACCAATTCCCCGTCACAGGATGATAAATTGTCACACAGCAATATTCGCAAGAACAAAAAAATGACGCCTGACTAGAGGCGTTTTCTAATCATCCAAGGCGGGGGGAACACGAGATGAACCGCATTGCATTTGCGGCGCTGAGCTTTGTTGCGTGTTCGACGGCAGTATATGCCAAGTCACCATATTCCACCGTCTATGCATTCGGTGACAGCTACAGCGACGGGGGTCGCGTTCCTGGAATCGTCTTGTACCAGGACCCCGCTTGGCCTAACGGCGCTGATCTTCCGAGCCAGCCTCCAGCGGTGTCTCCCTATTATGGCGGCCGATTCTCGAACGGTCCGACCTGGGTCGAACTTCTGCCCAAGTTGATCGGAGTGCGCGCCAAACCGGGTCAGAACTATGCCGTGGGCGGGGCAACAATTGGCTCCTTCCCCTGGGGGAACAGCGCGAGCTCATTATTTCCTCCCTCGGCTACCTCGAGCAATTTCCTCAGTGTTGGACTAGAAACCGTTCAGTATGAGCTCGGGGTTATCCCCCCCACGATCGACTTGCCGGGCATACAAACGCAAATCGACTGCTTTCGAGGGGATTGCCCCTCGAACCTGCCTGGGTTCGCAGCCGGCGGTCGATTCAAACCCTCGGCGGTCGTCTCCCTCTTTGGCGGTGGGAACGACTTCTTCGCCTTTCTCGACCGAAAAATCGTAACGTTTGGTAGACTGTCAGATCCGACCCTGGACGAGGTTCCCGCGGAGGTCGCCTACGTCACTGGCAATATCAAGTCCAGTATCCGCGATCTCGCTGCCGCCGGGGCGAAGACCATCCTCGTGCCCAATATCCCGAATATCGGCATTTTGCCTGCGTATCTGGGGAAACCGCTCGCAGGCGTGGCCACCGCCCTTGCCGACCAAACTGCGGTCGCTCTGAACGCGCAACTCGGCAAGGTTGCGAGGCAGACGAACACCAACATCTTCGTCGTCGATTTTGCTACGGCCGTCGACTATGTGCGGAGCAACCCGGCCAGTTTCGGCTTCACGAACGTAACCGAAGCCTGCGTGCAGCCGAAGACGATGGGCGTCCCGGCATCCTGGGACCCCGGGGTGGTGTGCGCGCATCCGAACCAGTATTTGTTCTGGGATGACGTGCATCCGACCGCGGCCGCGCATCAGATCCTGGCCGAATACGCGGCCGATACCTTGCTGGCGCCCCAGACCATTGGAGCACAGGCCGATTTTGCCTTGACCAACGGAGATAACTTCCTGCGGCGCATGCAGGAAGCCATTTTGGGGACCGGGGTCTCAGATCGCGGCTCGCCCATGCTGACGGGCTCGAAGCAACTCACTCCAACACCCGAGTGGGGCAATGTGTTCTTCAACGTTCGGCGCGCAGATGGTGAGGGCAGTGCGACCGCGGCCGCGGTTGGCTTCGATTCTAAGGTCACCGAAGCCTCGGGTGGCGTAGTTATTCGGCCCTGGCGGAACGTGGCGCTCGGATTGATGGGAGGCATTGACGAAGGCACGGCGAATCTCGACCAGGCGCGCGGCTCCATCGACTTGCAATCCTATCACGTGGGCGCGATGGGAGGCTATGACAACGGCGCGCTTTTCGCCGCCGCCGGTGCTTCATTTTCTCACGACGATTACGACCTTTTCCGGCAGACCTTCGTGCCGCAACTTCAGTCTACGGCCGATACCAGCGGAAACCCGTTCGGCGCATTCGGCTCTGCCGGCTATCGGTTCAACTGGGGTCGCGTCACGGCCGGTCCATTGTTCGCCTTGCGCTACACCAACGTCCAGATCGACCAATATCACGAAAGTGGGGCTCCCGGCCTCGACATGATCGTGGAGTCGCAGGAGGCCGAGCAACTGATCGGCAGCGCCGGCATTGCCGCAGCGGTGGAATATGCCGTGGGCTTGATGACCGTCGTTCCTTATTTCAACCTGACGCTTGAGCAGGACTTCATGAGCGACGACCGCGTCATCCGAACCGCGCTCGTAACGGTGCCGGATGTCGGCCGCAGGCTTCAGATCGGGAATGACAACGATGTGTACGGCCGGCTGAATGGCGGCATCGCTCTCGCCGTGGCGCCTGGCCTTATCGGCACGCTGAGCGGTGAAACGACGATCAGCCGCTCTGCCGGGAACGAGCAAGCCGTTATGGGCACCGTCTCCGGCCGTTTCTGACCACTTAGCCGACATCCATGCGGTGACCGGATGGTCGGGAATGCGACTGCCGTCATGGGTCAGCATTGGCAGGCCCGGACCTTCGCTACGGGGCTGCCGCGCGCTGCCATCGCTCGAAATTGCCTCGGCGCCCCCGCTTCAGCGATAGAGATCGGCGCGCGTCGGCGGTAGCGGCGATGGACCCCTGCCCTGCTTGCTCACCAGTGTCTGGTAGATGCGCAAGCTCCCGCGGGTGAAGGCAAGCGAAACGCCGGCTAGATAGGCGAGCCACAGCCGCACCAGCTCAGGGCCAACCATGGCTTCGGCCTCTTCGCGTCGCGCCGTCAGGCGTTCGCACCAGGCGCGCGTGGTCAGCGCATAGTGGCTCCGCCAATTCTCCACGTCCTGCACCTCGAGCCCGTTGATTTCCATCTCCTGCACGGTGTGGCCGATATCGTCGAGCTCGCCGCCGGGAAAGATGTAGCGCATGATCGCCCGCTGCTCCGGGCGGCTGCCGAGCCGCCGCTGCCGCCGCTTGGCGCGGCGCGAGATCGCGTGATTGAGAAACAGCCCGTCATCGGCAAGCAGGCTGCGGACCTTGGTGAGATAAAGCGGGATATTGGTGAGCCCGATATGCTCGTACATGCCGATCGAGGCGATCTTGTCGTAAGTGCCGCCAAGCTCGGCATAATCCTTCAACTCCACGCTGACGCTGTCGCTCAGGCCTGCCTGCGCGATCCGCTCGTGCGCGAGGTCGAGCTGCGTCTGCGACATGGTCACGCCATGCGCCCTGACGCCGTGATTCAACGCGGCGTAAATGATGAGTCCGCCCCAGCCGCAGCCGATATCGAGCAGCCGGTCGCCGGGCTTCAGCCTGAGCTTGCGGCAGATCATCTCCAGCTTGTCGGCCTGGGCCTGGTCGAGCGTGCCGGACCAATCGGTGAAATAGGCGCAGGAATATTGCATGTGGGGATCGAGAAACAGGCGATAGAAATCGTTGGAGACGTCGTAATGGAACTGGACGAAATCGCGGTTCTCGGCCTGGGCGCGGGCGCGCCCCGTCTCGTCGCCCGCATAGTCGCGCGAGCGGCCGGGCCGGTCTGGGGCGGCGAACAAGAAGGGCAGCAGGAGTTTGGCCACGCGGAGCTTGCCCAAATGTTTCAGGCGCTTGCGCGTGCTCGTTTGCTGCAACTGCGATCCGAGGTCGATCAGCGTCCCGCCTTCGAGCCCGATGCGTCCCTTGGCGTAGAGACGGACGAGCCGGTCGAGCGTGGGCCAGCGCAGCATCGACGCCACCACCCCCGGGCCGGCGATGGTGAGGGTGAGCGGGCTTTTGACGCTCTGACCTAGCGGCACGAGGCTGCCGTCCCACAGCCTGACCGAGGCATCGAGATCGAGCGCCGCCGCGATCTCCGCGATCAGGCGTCGCGCCGCGGCAAGCTGCTTCGCAGCTGGCTGCTTCGCTTCAGCCTTGGTGTCACCGGTGCTTGCATCCATCGCGGCATTCTCTCCCCTGCCCGGCGGCACGGAAGCATAGAGGACCTCTCGCCGCAAGTTTGCGTGATTCCCTCCTCGGGCCCGCTCTGCTTGCTAAACTGGCACCCAGAAACGGGTAGGCGGGATCGAGCCATGTCCCTGAAAGTGATTGGCGCCGGTTTTGGCCGGACGGGCACGCTGTCGCTCAAGTTCGCGCTCGAGCAGCTCGGGCTCGGTCCCTGCTACCACATGGCCGAGGTCAACGCGCACCCGGAGCATGACGCGGCGTGGCTGGCGCTGGCTCGAGGTCAAGCCTGGGACTGGGGCGTGCTTCAAGCCTATGCGTCCACCGTCGATTGGCCCTCGACGTATTTCTGGCGCGAGCTGGCGGAAGCCAATCCGGACGCCAAGATCATTCTCACCACGCGCGATCCGCAAGCCTGGTACGCCAGCGCCTGCGCCACGATCTTCGCCAGAATGCTCGAATTCGAGGTGCTTCGCGCCGCGCAGGATTGGGGCGCCATCGATCCCCGCCGCCGCGGCCACATGGAGATGGTCAACACCATCGTGGTGGAGAAGACCTTCGGCGGCTCGCTCGAAAAGGCCCATGCGCTGCGCGTGTTCAGCGCGCATAATGAGGCGGTGCGCCACGCCCTCCCACCTGACAGGCTGCTCGTCTATGAGTCTGGCCAAGGCTGGGAGCCGCTTTGCGCCTTTCTGGGCGTGCCCACCCCCTCGACGCCATACCCGAAGGTCAACACCAGCGACGACTTCGCCGCCCGCTTCCCCGACCGGCGCTAGCGACCGTTACACCACGCTCACGCCATAGGCCTCGTCGAAGGCGGCGGCGGCATAGACATTGGACGCATAGGCGAAGCCCCAATCTCCCCAATACTCGCCCCAGCTATTCCTGACGATGAACATGTCGTCGTCATAGCCGACCAAGGCGGCGGCATGTCCGCCATCCGCCGACATCGGGTCGTAGCGATCGAGCCTACCCCCCGTGTCCTCGGCGTTCATCCAGGTTTTATCGCAGACAAGCCCCGTGAGGATCAGCCCCTTGGTCGCGATCCAATGCCGCCAGTTCGCGAGGTCCCGGCCGAGATTAATGTAGCTTGCGATCTTCAGCTGCGCCGCAAGAGCATAGAAGGTTTCGACTTCGCCGGGAAAAAGCCAGCACGAATCGAACGGCAGCACGGCATCGACAACCGCCCCATAGTTTCGGGCGATATGCAGCGCGGCCTTGAGGCTCGTACCGTCACTTTCGATAAAGGTCGTCGGCTGGCTGGTGAATTCGTCGCTCTCCTTGGCGGCCATCCAGATGAAGCGAGGGGACAGCAGATAGTCCGAGCTCAGCCGGCCTTCCTGGACGAAATGCCAGCGCAACAGGGAATCGGCCGTTGCCCAACCGACGCAGGCGCCGGTCGAGCCCTGGTCGTTGATCGCCCACCAGTCCTCGCGCAGATCCTTGGATTGCGGGATCGACTCCGGGGCGACGACGCCTGCAGCCAAGGCGTTGCCGAATCGCCAGTCCTTTTCGGTGTTGCGCGAGGGGATGCGATTGAGGATGCGAACCACGGGCGTGGTCGCTTTAGGCTGAGGGCGTCTTGGTCGAGCAGATTTGGTCTTCTCGGCCTTCGGCGCTCGCTTGCGGGCGGCTCGTGCCATCGGCTTCCCCTTTCCAACAGCCTCTGGCTGAGCTTAGGGGAAGAACGTGGAAAGTACAACTATAACGTGTAGACGACGCTCGTGTTCTACTATGGATCGCGGAGTTAGGTGAAACGGCTAAAGCGAGATCAGGACCACGCCGGCCACGGCGGCGATGAGCCCCACGATCTTATGCCAGCCCATGGGCTCGCCCAGGAACAGGACCCCGAGCAGCGAACCGCCGACGATGAACATGCCATAGATCGGCACCACCACATTGGCCGGCCCCAGCGACAGCGCGTGGAACAGGGAGCTCACCGCGACGGTGAGGGCGATGCCGCCGGCGATGGCCCACAGCAGCGGCTCGCGGTCGAGCTCGAACAGGAGCGCCTTGAGCTCGCCGCGCATGGCGACGATGATGACCGCGAAAATTGCGACGATGGTGGTCGAGACCGCGAGCACCATGTGGGTGGAGACGGTGCTCGAGCGCTCCGCGATCTTCACGAACAAGGTCATGAAGGAATAGCCGGCCATGCCGAGCAAGGCCCAGAGAATATAGCTGTTCATTTGCGCCCCCGAATTCGATCGCCCCGGCAAAGCAAAGCGTCAAAGGCGGGCAATTGCAACTTTGTATGAGGCGCCCTGTTCAGGCCGTCAGCTACAGTTGGTGCGCGTCAATGCCCCGAATAATCCGAGGTGCCGCCGCCGAGCGTCTTCTGAAATTCCAGCCGCCGCCGCTCCTGCGCCGCGACTTCGTCGGCACGGGCTTGGGCAAAGCGCGCGCGGCAATTGTCATAGGCCGGAGTGCCGGGCTCCAGCCCATTCTCACGGCATTTGGCCTCATCCTTGGTCTGGGCGTCGGCCTCCACCGCCTGGCGGCTCGCCTGCGCCGCCTCAGGGTTGGCGCAAGCCTGCAGCAGCCCAAGATTCAAGATGAGCGCGGCGGCGAGTGTGGTGCGAGTTCCCATCGCGCTTGTTCATCAGCCAATTAAGGTGTTGCCAAGGCCGGAGCGTGGGCCGCTATCCCTCCGCCGACCATGAGACGAGACCCCTTCGCCCCGCTCTCGTGAAGCGAGTTTGAGCGCCTCGCGGCGCCCCGCTACGGCGATATTGAACCTCCACGCTCCGCTCATCGCTTCGTTCCGCGGGCCCTCGAACGGTGCCGGCAGAGATAGACCTCGGCCTGCCAGCCAGAGTCGAGGGCTGTCGAGCCCCTGAGGTGGTCACGTTACTCCGGCCGCTGCGCCCATCCACCACCCTTTGTCAGGCGAGGCTTCCGGCTGCGCAGTTCTCCTCAGGCGCCGCATCCCTCGGCCCGAGACTGAAAGACGGTCTGCAGCTCGCGTCCTCATGGACGAGGGGTGGGGTGAGTGTAATGCAGGCGCGCAGTGCGGGGAAAAGTTCCTCCGCTTGCTGCTATCAGCGGATCTCGCGATCGATATTGCCCTGGTGCATAGGCACCTGTACCCAGTGGGCGAAAGGCGTTCGACGTCGATAAGAATTCCACCGCCGAAGGACCGGGACATGAACTTGAAGAAGGCTTTCTTGATCCTCGCATTCGCCATGGTTGCAATCATTGCGCTTTTGTACGGCATCGACCCTTCGTGGTTTGCCAGCACGTTCCTGGGCGTGACCGACCTAAGCGTGAATTTCGCTCACATTCTCAGGGCTGTCATGGGCCTCTATCTGGCCCTGGGATTTTTCTGGCTGTTCGCAGCACTGAGCGACACCCACAAGAACACTGCCATCCTGACCACGATCGTGTTTGCGGGCGGGCTCGTCAGCGGGCGACTATTGAGCTTTATTGTCGATGGTCAACCATCGTCACTTTTGGTTTTCTATGCCGCGTTGGAATTCATGATCATCCCGGTGGCGTGGTGGATCTATGCGCGTTCAGAATGAACGCAACGGTGCGACGGACCCTAGACCAGCCGAACACGCCGGTCCGCATCGCCGCTCAAGCCGCGCCTTGTTTTGCAGACATAGCAGCCGCAGCTAGCGCGGACCTCCGAACAGTCCGCCGAAGGGGAACAGCCCCTTCGGCCTCGCCCTCTGCTGCGGGTACTGGCTCGGGGCATAATTTCCGGCGGGATCAGGTCCTTTGACGATTACGGTGGCAGTCCCCATGCCACGTGCCCCGACGAGCTGGTAGAGCGTGGCGGCGTTGGCCAATGTCAGGCGGACGCAGCCATGCGACACCGGCGTGCCGAGGCCGGGATGGTCTGAGCCGTGCACGG
>JBAUEK010000023.1:0-3197 GCA_049678565.1 Methyloceanibacter sp.
GGCGATTTCGACGCGTTGATCAAGACGCTTCAGCGGACGCTCGGCTTGACCGTGTTCATGGTGACCCATGATTTGGAAAGCCTATACACCGTATGCGACCGTATCGCCGCGCTCGCGGATGGGCGCATCGTTGCCGTTGGGCCGATGCCGACCATGCTCGAATGCGAACATCCCTGGGTGCAAACCTATTTCCAAGGCAAGCGCGGCGGGATGCTCACGGACAGAATCGGCCAGCTTGTGACGGAGGCGCCTTAGACATGGAAACACGAGCTCGCTACGCCCTAATTGGAATGTTCATGCTCGCCGTGATCGCGGCGAGCTTCGCCTTCGTCTATTGGCTCGAGAACAAAGGCGGCTTCGGTCAGCAGGCCTATTATCGCGTTCGCTTCGAGAACTCGGTGTCGGGACTGCTCGTGGGCTCGGCGGTGCTGTTCAACGGCATCCGTGTCGGCGAGGTCACCGCGCTGACCCTCGACCCTGAGCACCCACAGCAGGTAGAGGTGACGATCGGCGTTCAGCACGGCACGCCGGTCCGCAGCGACACGCAAGCCGGAATCGAGTCTCAGGGACTGACGGGCGGGGCGGCGGTTACGCTCCTTGGCGGCGATGCGTCGTCGCCCTCGCTGTCGGTCTCGGACGGCCAGTTGCCGCTGCTGTCAGCAGCGCCCGGTGCGGGCCAGGATTGGACTTCGCTCGGGCGCGAAGTCTTGCGCAAGCTCGATACGATACTCAGCGACAACGCGGACAACCTGCACAGCGCCATCGCCAACTTCAACACCTTCACCGATGTGCTGGCGCGGAACTCCGACCGCATCGATGGTCTGATTTCCGGGCTCGAGCGCATGACCGGTGGTGGCGGTGCGTCGGACATCAAAGTCCCGGTCTACGACCTCACCGCGGTAACGGATTTCCCGGCGCTCGCGACCGAGCCGAGTTGGCAGCTCGTAATCCCGGAGCCCTCGGCGCTGCTTGCGCTCAACACCGACAAGATGAGCGTCAGACCCCAAGGTGGTGCGGAAAGTACCGACATTCCCGATGCGAAATGGACCGATGCGCTGCCCGTGCTGTTGCAGGAGAAGATCATCCAGAGCTTTGAGAATGCGGGTTATTCGCGCGCGGTGAGCCGGCCGAGGGATGGGCTGGAGGCCGAATTCCAGCTCCTGCTCGATATCAGGGGCTTCTCGCTTGTGGAGGGAGCAGAGCCATCCGGCGTGCTCGAATTCGAGGCCAAAGTGCTGGGGCCCGATGGCAAGATTCTTGCGGCGCGGACATTTCGTGGCGCCGCGCCCGCGACCGGGACCGATGCCGCCGCGGCGGCCGCGTCGTTGAATAAAGCTTTCCGCGAGGCCGCGAGTGAGCTCGTGCCCTGGGCCGCAGGTGTGGTCGATGATGCTCCGTCTCCGGCATCTCCGCCGGACGAAGCTCCACCGGAGGATGCGTCACCGCAGCGGACCTAACATCTTTACGCGGGGTCTCGCTGCTCGGCGCATTGCAGTTTTGTGACAGCGAGTGATTCGCTGCGGGATTGACTTCACACAAACATGATAGGTTCTCGCACGACCGATCCTTTGCCGTTTGGTGAGCGTGAGTACGGTTATGGCGGATGCTGGCGAAGCTCTGAGCGAGCCGAGAGAGTTCGAGCTCAAACTGGAGTTCGATCCCGCCGACATGATCGTGCTCAGCGCGCATCCCCTGCTCGCTGCGAGCAAGCGCGAAGCGCAAAGACTGATCTCCGTCTATTTCGACACCGACGATCTTGTCTTGCAGAAGGCTCGCATCTGCTTGCGCCTGCGCGATACCGGCCATGGCTATGTGCAAACCATCAAGGCCATGGATGGAACGGCGCATTTGTTCGACCGCCCCGAATGGGAGGAGACGGTCGCGGGGTGCGATCCGAATTTGGCCTTGGCCGCGGGAACGCCGCTCGAACCGTTATTGGACGAGCGCGTGCGCGCGGAGCTGCACCCGGCGTTCCAGACCCGCATCGAGCGGGACGTGTATCGCGTTGACAGCAACGGGTCGGAGATCGAGGTCGCGTTTGATCGGGGTGAAATCGAGGCGGCTCAACGCTGGTCTCCCGTGCATGAGGTCGAGCTCGAGCTGAAGCATGGAAATCCGGTCGAGCTGTTTCGCCTGGCGCGAAGTCTTTCTGCCTACGCGGCGCTGACGCTGGCGGTGAAGACGAAGGCGGAGCGCGGCTATGAGCTTGCCGCGGGCGCGGCGCCAGGTGCGGAGAAGGCGGCGGAGCTTGATCTCGACAGGGGCATGACCTGCCAGGAGGCGTTCCGCGCCATCGGCGAGAACTGCCTCCGCCAGGTCATCGTCAACGCGCCGGCCGTGTGTGCGGGCGAGGCGCCGGGCCTGCACCAGATGCGTATCGGCCTCAGGCGCCTGCGGGCGGCGATTGCCGCTTTCTCGAAGCTCCTCGCCGATTCCGAGCGGGACCGGATCAAGACTGAGCTTGAGTGGATGACGAACATGCTCGGGCCAGCTCGCGACCTCGACGTGTTCGAGGCCGAATTCCTGCGGCTAAGGGATAGCGGTCAGGGCGATGATGCGAGCCCGGCTACGACCCGCCGCGTCTTCGACCAAAGCCGCGCCGAGGCTTATGGGGCAGCTGTCGCCGCGATCGGTTCGGAGCGATATCGGAATCTTCTGCTAGACGCGGCCGAATGGATCGAGGCCGGCGCCTGGACCGTCGATGCATCGCTCCGCGGCCGGCGCGAGCGGAGCGCCGTGGACCATGCCGTCAAGATGCTTGGCCGGGAGCGCAAGCGGATCAAGGCGGAAGGCACGAAATTGCGCAAGCTCGGTGTGAAGCAACGGCACCGGATCAGGATCATGGCGAAGACCCTTCGCTATGCCCTCGAGTTCTTCGCCGGCCTGTTTCCGGGCGACAAGACCGCCGCGCGGCGTGAGGCGGCGCTGTCGGCTCTGAAGGATCTCCAGGATGAGCTTGGCGCTTTGAACGATCTGGCTCAGAGCGAAGCGCTCATCGCCAGCGGCCATGGTCTCGGGGAGCAGGCCAAGGCGCTTCTCACCTCCAAGGAGGCCGATATTGACCGGCTGCTCGGTCGCGCCCAAGCGGCCCACACCCGCTTTGCCGAGGTGAGGTCCTTCTGGAAATAGGGGGCGCGGGATGCGCGGCGGCTCTCCAGCTAAGTCTGGAGGACGTAGATCCCGGGAGCGGGCGAAAG
>JBAUEK010000024.1:0-9293 GCA_049678565.1 Methyloceanibacter sp.
GTGTTCGCCAGGCTCGCATTTGGTCACAGGATGGGCGGCGATCTCACGTTCAAGCCGGGCCGCCTCCTCTTCCCGTGTCTCGCCAAGCAATACCCGTTTGCTCCCCTTGCGCAGAGGCGATCGCGTCGTTTTGTCGAAGCTCATTGAGATATCTCCAAATGGTTGTCGGCCCACGACGGCGGGCTGGGCGGAAAGGCTGAGTCGCCTCCATCTCGCGGGCCCGGTCAAGCACCGGGCCGAAGGAGGGTGCGCGCCAATCACTTGGCGGTGACGCAGTCCGAGTAGGTCTGCTTGTCGTCGGTGCCTTCGGTGATGAAGGCGGTGTCGCCCTTGTTCCAGAACACGAAGGTCTCGTCCTTATTGGCGTAACGCGCGCCGGAGCCGGACATCGCCTGCGGCAGCTTCAGGCTCCTGCCGTCGCTGAGCTTAAGCTCGACCGAGTCGGCATAGAAACTGGCGTCGATGGACTTACCCTCTTTGCATTTGAAGGTCGCCGAGGCGACCGGCGTCTCGGCCAGAGCCGGCAGCGCCATCAACGCGGCGATGAAAACCCCGAATGTCGTGAATCTTGAACACTTAGGCACGGTCACCCTCCATCTCCGCATCATTCTGCGCCAACGCGACAATCGCCATGGCAATAAGCTCGGTCAATATGGCAGAAACTTTGCCACTATCGCCAATGTTGCTATGGGAAAGAACGCTTAACATCGCCGTGGATGCTGTGAGTTCAAAAGAGGTAAAAATCGCAATGCTAAGATTCCCTATCCTGGCTGCCCTCGTTTCACTAGCCGTGACGCTTTCGACCCCTGGCTATTCGGCCGAGGGCGGGATCGTCGATCCCTCAGTCCACAATCTGACCCGGCTGGAGCCATTGGTTTTCGGTGTGGACAATGACAGTTCCAAGATGGCGCCGCTCGAATACCGGCTGAAGGTCGGGCAGGGCTATCGCTGGAAGATCAAGGCGTCGGACTTAACGGAATATGCCTTCGTCGCACCGGCATTCGTCCGCAATATTTGGATCCGCAAGATCGAGGTCGGAGAAGTCGAGATCAAGGCCGTCACCTTTGACGAACTCGAATTCGAGAATGGCGGAGAAGCCGAGGTGTTCTTCGTCGTCATTAGGCCGGGCACTTACGAGTACGGCTCGAAGGGTATGATGGAGCGCGGCGTGGTCGGCAAGATCATCGTCGAGTCCGCCGGCGAAGCGAACGCAACGAAGCCCGTCGGGGCGGCCCCAGACAAGGCAGACGCTGATGATGACGATGACGATGAGGGCGAAAAGAACTAGCTGCTAACAACCACGCCGACGATTAGCTGGGGCCTCTTCATGCTTCACTAGCGGCCAGCGCGGCGCCGAGCGCTCCGGAAGACTCATCGTCGTCAGGTCGGCGAGAATGGAAACGAGGCGGGACGGCAGACCGCCTGTTCGCCGCTCGCCTCCCCGTTCCGTAAAGGCAGTCACCTCACTGCTACAACCTCGGTCTCACGGATCCGGCGTCTACCTGACGACGTAGACGATTCTCCTCGCGGCCGGCTCGACCAGGACCCTTTGGCCATTGATGTACGAGTAGACGTAAGGCGACGCCGGGACCGGATAGACCGGCACCGCCGCAGGCAAGGTCGCCCCGATCATCACTTCACCGTTGACCAGGACCGGCTGAACCGGCTGAGCCGCCACGTATGAGATGACGTCCGGCGCCGGCAAGATCGGCTGGATGAGGCCGACCGTGGGCGCGACTGGGACCATAACGCCGACCGGCGGCGTGGCCACGACTGCCGCGCCGGTATCGGGCGCGACCACGATCGGAACACCGAGCTGAGCGCCAGACACTTGCAGATTCGTCAGCTTGCCGCCGGCATCGGTGACGAGATACGGGCCAGACGCCCAGCCGGTCACGCCTCCGGTGGCGACGCTGCACCAGGAATAATCGGCGATGCAGGCGATAACCGCGGCAGGCACGTTGGCCTGCAGCTGGGCGACCACCGCATATTGGAAGCCAGGGCCGCTGCGCACATTGAGATGACCGGTGGGCGAATAGGCGGTCACCGCCAAGGCAGGGCTCGCGCTCAGGGCAGCGCCCATGAGCGAAGCGAAACCGATCATCGCATGCTTAGTTTGCATTCTACTGCTCCCTCCATGAAGGCCTATTCGACCTAGACCTTTTACCAAGACCAAATGACGGGCACACCCGTCGCGTTCTTCAAGACCCAACAGCCGAGCGGCGATCTTACATCATCATAGTATGGAGTGGGCGCCAGCATTCGCGAAATGAAGCCGAGCGTTAAAGCGGGATGTTGTCGTGCTTCTTCCAGGGGTTCTCGACGTGCTTGTTGCGCAGCATCTGTAGCGCCCGGGCGATGCGCTTGCGCGTGCCATAGGGCGCGATCACCTCGTCGATATAGCCGCGCTCGGCCGCCACGAACGGATTGGCGAAGCGCTTCTGATAGTCGTCGATGCGCTTCTTGATCTTGTCGGGATCGCCAAGCTCGGCGCGATACAGGATCTCGACCGCGCCCTTGGCCCCCATCACCGCGATTTCGGCCGTGGGCCAGGCGTAATTCACGTCGCCACGGATGTGCTTGGAGCTCATCACGTCATAGGCGCCGCCATAGGCCTTGCGCGTGATCACCGTCACCTTCGGCACCGTGGCCTCGGTGAAGGCGAATAGGAGCTTGGCCCCGTGCTTGATCAGCCCGCCATATTCCTGGTCGGTCCCGGGCAGGAAGCCAGGCACGTCGACGAAGGTGACGAGCGGAATGTTGAAGCAGTCGCAGAAGCGGACGAAGCGCGCGGCCTTGCGCGAGGCGTCCGAGTCGAGCACGCCGGCCAGCATCAGGGGTTGATTGGCGACGACGCCGATGGTGCGCCCCTCGATGCGGGCGAAGCCAACCACCATGTTGCGGGCGAAGCTCTCCTGGATCTCGAAGAAATCGCCTTCGTCCACGACCTTATGGATCAGCTCCTTGATGTCGTAGGGCTTGTTCGGATTGTTGGGGATCAGGGTGTCGAGCGAATAGTCGAAACGGTCCCAAGGGTCGCGCGTCGGCAGCTCCGGCACGCCGGATTGGTTGTTCGACGGCAGGAAGTCCATCAGCCGGCGTATCTGCAACAGGGTCTCGACGTCGTTGTCATAGGCGCCGTCGGCGATGGAGGATTTCGTCGTATGCACGCTGGCGCCGCCGAGCTGCTCCGCCGTCACCTCCTCCTTGGTCACCGTCTTCACCACGTCTGGCCCGGTGACGAACATGTAGGAGGTGTCTTTGACCATGAAGATGAAGTCGGTCATGGCCGGCGAATAGACGTCGCCGCCGGCGCATGGGCCCATGATCACCGAGATTTGCGGGATCACGCCGGAGGCCAGCACATTGCGCAGGAACACCTCGCCGTAGCCGCCAAGCGCGGCCACGCCTTCCTGGATACGCGCGCCGCCGGCGTCGAACAGGCCGATGATGGGCGCGCGATTCTGCAGCGCCATGTCCTGGATCTTGATCATCTTGTCGGCATGGGCTTCCGAGAGGGAACCGCCGAACACGGTGAAATCCTTGGCGAAGACATAGACCACGCGGCCATTGATGGTGCCCCAGCCGGTGACCACGCCGTCGCCGGGGACTTTGGTCTGCTCCATGCCGAAATCGATGCAGCGGTGCTCGACATACATGTCGAACTCCTCGAAGGAACCCTCGTCGAGCAGGAGCTGCAGCCGCTCGCGCGCGGTCAGCTTGCCGCGGGCGTGCTGGGCCTCGATGCGCCTCTGGCCACCGCCGGCGCGCGCCCTTCCTCTCCGGATCTCAAGCTCTTCCAGGACTTCTTTCATGCCGTTGTCCAGCCCTCACTCTGACGCCGTGGTGACGGTCAATAGCATGGGGCTCGGTCGAGGCAAATGGCGGCTCTGACCGGCGAGACCGGCGCCTCACCGTTCCGACCCGAGCACCAGCGTGTAATAGGCGCGGCCGTTGCGGTAGCTCACGGCGATTCCGGCGGCTTCGGCACTCGGCAACAGCAGGTTCCGCTTATGGTCGGGGCTCCGCTCCCACCCCCGCATCGCCTGGCTGAAGGATTTCTGACCCGAGGCCACGTTCTCGGCCGTCAAATTCGGCTTGTAGCCAGCCCGTTCGGCCCGCTGCCTCGGCTTCGAGCCGTCGGCGCCCTGATGCCCGATCTTGCCGCGCCGCGCCTGGGCCTGCGACTGCACGGCCGCGGCCTTGTTCAGGCGCTGATCGAGCACGAGGGGTTTCAGGCCATGCTTGCGGCGGAAGGCGTTGATTTCGGCCAGCGCGGCCTGCGCATTGAGACCCGACCCGCGATATTCGACCGGCGTCACCGCGACCACCGGAGCAGCGCAGCCTTGGGCCAGAAAAAACATGCAAGCGAGTGCGATCATGGTTCACCCCCTCACGGCAATTGCATCATTCCCGCGGCAAGAATCGCAATAGGCTCGCCCCGGCGTCGAAATCGCGTTTGCGGTTCTCGCGCCTGATACGGGCCTCCTCATCCTCGCCCCACTGGCCGATCTGCCAATCCTCATCGACATGGGCGGCGGTCCAGGCCTCCTCCGGCGACAGCCGCTTCAGCCCCACGGCAAGTCCCAGCAGCGCCGAGCCCGTGAGCCCGGTTATCACATGCAGCGCGGCGAGGCTCCAGGCATCGAAGCGCGCGATCCGGCGCTTGATCGCCTCGAGCGATGCCTCGTCTTGCGCGACATGCATCACGCCTTCCGCCAGCCGCATCGGCGCGCCAAGCTCAGCCTTCGCCCAGGCCACGACAGGATCCCAATGCTGCCTTTGCCACGCGACCAATTTCTCCGGCCCTCCCGCGCGGTAGCATACGAGGTCCGATCGCGCATGGCTGAGAATGTCGTCACGGACCGCGCCCTCGCGCCCCTCGATCCCATCGATGACGGTGTTGGCTAGCTTGGTCAGCGGCATGGTCGCGGGGTCGATGCGCTCCCCCTGCCCGCGCCACTCATCGGCGATGGCTTCCGCCAGCGGTTTTGTCGGCAGCACCAGAAATTTCTTTCCGGGCGTGCGCACAGGCTTGCCGTCGAGCCGCAATGAAACTCCACCGCCGGCCTCGTCCTTGGTCTCCACGCGGCTGTAGAAGCGCTTGGGAAGAGTCTTCTTTCGCGCCGGCTCCTTCGCGGGAGCAGGAGCATCCTCGTCCGCGTCAGGCATCGCTGGGCTTGGCTCTTCGCGGCCCCGCGCTCTTGGGCTTGGCCGGCACGGCCTGGGCGCGCGGCGGGGTCCTCGTCTGCGACTTCGCCCTGCGGGCGAGCTTCTCATAATCGCCGCGGAGCTGCTCCAGCGTCGTGTCGTCGAGCTCCTCGATATCGAGCAGGATGTTCCTCGCATTCTTGGTCACGCGGATCAGCTCGTCGACCTTGATATGGATGGAAGCGGTATCGCGGTTCTGCGTGTTCTGGATCACGAACACCATCACGAAGGTGATGATCGTCGTCGCCGTGTTGATGACGAGCTGCCAGGTGTCGCTATAGCCGAACATCGGCCCCAGCAGCCCCCAAAGCAGAATGATCGTGAGCGCGGTGACAAAGGTGATCGGGCGCCCGGTGATATGGGACACCCATTTGGCAAAGCGAACGAACCAAAGTCCCTGGCCAGGCATCTTGTATTTCCTTCTGAGGCTTCGCACGCGCGGGGGAAACTCTACTCCCATCATAACGCGGCGGGGCCCTCATCGGTCTCACGCGGCTCGACAAATCCAAACAGGTCGAAGCTCCGCTTCATATGCTCCGGCAAGGGCGCGGTGACATCGACGACGCCCTCCCCCGAGGGATGCGGAAAGCTGATGCGGCGCGCATGCAAATGCAGCGTGTCGTCGACCCCTTCGGGCAGCTCCTCGTCGCCGTGATATTTCTCGTCGCCCAAGATGGGGTGGCCGAGAATGGCCATATGGGCGCGGAGCTGATGCTGGCGCCCGGTGACCGGCTTCAGCGACAGCCACGCGACCTGCTGGGCCGCCCGATCCACCACGGAATAATGGGTGACCGCCGACTGGGCGCGTTCCTGCTCGCCCGGGCGGGCTTTGCGCACGCGATCGCCCTCCGGCCCCGTCGCCTTGACCAGCGCCGCCTCGATCTTGCCCTGCGGCGGCTTGGGCACCCCCTTCACCAGGGCCCAATAGATCTTGCGCACCGAGCGGGTCTGGAAGGCGCGGCCGAGCTTCGCCGCGACCTCCCGCCGCTTGGCGACGACGAGCACGCCGGAGGTGTCCCGGTCGAGCCGGTGCACGAGGCGCGCCCGCGTCTTCGGACTGTCGCCCAAAGCCTCGAGCAGGCGATCGAGATGGAAAACGGTCTTGGTGCCGCCCTGCACCGCGATGCCGGTGGGCTTGTTGAGCACCATGATGTCGTCGTCCTGGTAAAGGGTGATGTCGGCGAGGAAGCCGCGCTCTGCCTTCGACAGCGCCTTTTTCACCGGCTCGGGCGCCACGTCGGGCAGCGGCGGCACCCGCACATTCTGGCCCTCGGCGAGCCGCGTGCTGGCCTTGGCGCGTCCGCCATCGACCCGAATCTGGCCGGTGCGGAGCAGTTTCTCCAGCCGGCTGTGGGGAAGGTCGGCGTAATGGCTCTTGAACCAGCGGTCGAGGCGCATGCCGTCCTCGTCCCTCTCGACTGTCTTCGACTCCACTGCGGATCTCTGGGTCATTGCATCTAAACCAATCGGGACAAATGGCCGCCGGAACAGGCGATTGAGGTTGATCGAAGCATATTCTCGGCTAGCATATGGGCCTCATTGCCAACGGGGATGGAGTCCCCCCGAACCGCCTTATTGGCTGATGACTCCTACCGCAACTGGCTTGGCGGTGGGAGCTTCGTCGAGAAGCCCGCCCGCGAGGCGGGTTTTTTGTTATTGAGACCAAACGCATGTTCAAGGACGAGATCGAATAATGGCCTATCTCTGGATCGCAGTCGGGAGCGCCCTCGGGGGGATGGCCCGTTTCTGGTTCTCGGGGGTCGCGGCCCGGCTGGTCGGGGAGACCTTCCCCTGGGGCACGATCTTCGTGAATGTGCTCGGCTCCTTCCTCATCGGCTTCCTCGCCACCCTGACCGGCCCCGACGGGCGCATCTTCGCCGACACACTGACGCGCCAATTCCTCATGCTCGGCATCCTGGGCGGCTACACCACTTTTTCCTCCTTCAGCCTGCAATCGCTCACCCTGCTCCAGGACGGCGAATGGCTGCTGGCCGGCGCCAATATCGCCGTTTCCGTGATCGCCTGTCTTGTCGCAGTGTGGATGGGCTATGCGCTCGCCGCCACCATCAACTCCCTGAAGTGGATCTGACCATGCCGCTCTCGCGCGACGCCGTGCTGTTACGCATCTTCATCGGCGAGGACGACAAGGCCGGGCACCAGCCGCTGTACGAGGCCATTGTGCTCAAAGCGCGCGAGATGCATCTCGCCGGCGCCACCGTCCTGCGCGGACCCATGGGGTTTGGGCATTCGAGCGTGCTGCATACCACCAAAATCCTGCGCCTGTCGCAGGACCTTCCTTTGGTCATCGAGATCGTCGATGGCGAGGAAGCCATCGCCGCCTTCGTTGCCGCAATCGAGCCCATGATGGGGAGCGCGCTGGTGACCACGGAAAAGGTCAAGGTCATCCAATACGGTACCGAGCGGCTCGACCAGAACTAGGCCGTGTACTCATTAAAGCGGCCGGATCGGCGATGCGCGAGATCTCCGCTTCCGGGTGAACTTCGGACAGGGCAGCGAGGCGCTCGAATGTCGCCGAAGTGCCAGAACCAGCCGTCACGGACGCATCGAACGCGTGAAAAATGCGCTATGATCTCTTTCCGGAGGTCTAGGGAATGGGCGACCCACCCAAGTTCTTCTGTGACGACAGTGACTGCCTGGTGCGGCGAGAGCAAGAAGCGCTTCGGCCCTGGAGAGAACAGCGTGAGCGCAACGTGGACGATCCATGGATGGGGATCGCCCTGTCCGGAGGCGGCATTCGATCGGCGACCTTCTGCCTTGGTGTTCTACAGGCGCTTGCGAGCAAGGATTTCCTGAAGCATTTCGACTATGTCTCGAGCGTTTCGGGCGGGGGATACATTAGCTGTTCGTTGCAGTGGTGGTGGCACCAGCGCGATCCGAACCCAAAGCAGACGCCGTTGAAGCTTGGAGTCGAAGGTCCACTCGGAAGGGGAAAAGACGACTTTCCATTTGGGACCAGCGAACCCGGGCCGGTACCGACTGGGGGCGGCGATGTCTATAAGCGGGCACGGCTGAAGCGCCTACGCGATCACGGCAACTACCTGGCTCCGGGTGGCGTGATCAATTACTGGTCGGCACTTGGAGCCGTCCTGCGTGCCATCCTCCTGAACCTGCTGGTATGGATCTCGTTGATAGGGGTCGTCTTTTTCGCTGTGGCAGCGGCTGATGGAGCGATTGCGCAGTATTGGCATCCCGTATTGGAAAGATTGATCACGACCGTCGTGCCTGCCACGACTCCGGTTCTATACAAGGTTGCCTTGCTCTTTATAGGATTCTTGATCGTATTGTTCCTGATGACCTGCACGTTCTACTCATACCAAACTATCTTTAGCGAAGAAGGGAAGCGCTCCAAATATCTCATTCCTCAAATTTTTATCTTCTTT
This sequence comes from Methyloceanibacter sp., assembly GCA_049678565.1. Lineage (GTDB taxonomy): Bacteria > Pseudomonadota > Alphaproteobacteria > Rhizobiales > Methyloligellaceae > Methyloceanibacter. Next base: position 8,613 of record JBAUEK010000024.1, read on the forward strand.
GTAGCGGCGGCAGCCACATTTTACTTTGCCAGGTGGGCCTATTATCTCAAAGAATACGACTATCCGGAATTGGCTATTTCAAATGCTGAACTCAATACCTACCTTCCGCCGACGTTATTCGTCGGGTTTTTGATTGCGGTGGCCATTCTTTGGAAAGCTACCGGTTTGAGCTGGTTGGCGCGGCGTGTATTCAAGTTTCCTGAGGGCGTTGGGGAAGCTTATGCCTTTCGCCACATGATCGACTACTGTTTCGGGGTCGCTTTTCCTTGGTTCCTCCTGTGCTTTGCTTTTGGCCTGATCCCGATCGCTTCTGAGTTCGTTTCAACGTACGCGCCGAAAGCAGGCTTCTCGGGCTTTCTACTGGGCTTGGGCGCGGTCGGCACCGGCACCGCCGCCTCTCTTTGGGGTTACTATCAAGTGTTTCGCAATTATGCGCCACGATTGGCCACGCGTTTTTTCTTACCGCTTGGCGGGGTCGTGTTCTTATTTGGTATCGCAGTGCTCGGATTTTATTTCGGCGCACACATGTCTTTTGAGAATGGGGTCGGGCTTATAGAGGGGATCAGGTTCGAGCCCGCTATACCACGCGATCGGTACATCCAACTTATTGTCCTCCTGATCGTCGGCATAAGCCTGGTATCGGCGATATTCGTCAATATCAATCAGATCAGCATGAATAGA
>JBAUEK010000025.1:0-3049 GCA_049678565.1 Methyloceanibacter sp.
CCGAAGGCGCCATTGGTCAGCACCACATCCACCTCCACGGTGGGGTTGCCGCGGCTGTCGAGAATTTCCCGGCCAACGATCGTAGCAATAGCGGTCATGGGCTCGATTCCGCCTTTGTGGGGGGCAAGAAATGACGTTCGCGCCCTCTTAGCCCAGCAGGTGGGGAATCGGAAGCCGTATGTGCGTCGCGCGGTACGTCCAGCCGCGGGTGCTAGTAGCTCGGAATGCCTGACTGAACATTCTTCTGAGGTGGCTGAGGCTCGGCCCTGGGCGGCTCGATTCGCAGCCCACAATTCTTGAGATTGCCAGCCTGCTGCACTGCTACTAGCTGACCTTTCAAGTTCGCGATTTGAGGCGCGATGTTGTCGCCTGAAAGCGATGATACCGGGATACCGACGAGGATCACTCCGATCGCATCATTGGTCCTTGCATTTCGCTGCTGAGTTGATGCTTCCGCTAGAGCTTGGTTGAGCCTTCCTCCCTCCTCGCCAAGTTGGCCGCATGACCAGTTCTGATAGTTGACGGTGCTAATATAGGCAGGTGCGATCGATTCAGGCGACTTCGCGCAACCTCCGATCACGAGTGCCGTAGCAAAGCAAAATAACAAGAATTGCTGCTTGGTGCCTTTGACGACGGTTGAGCAACCCGTCACAAGGATGGCTATGAGGCCGCATAAAGCGACAACCGTGCGTCCCATAGGCCAGCCCCCCAAGCTTTCGGCTTCTCGTTAGAGTGGTAGAGTATATATGACACAACTAAAAGGCGAGTCCTCTTCGACCGTGCAATCGTCATGCTCACTTGCTGCAGCCGGGGCGCTGGTACTGTTCTCGGGCGGCCAGGATTCGACCGTCTGCCTGGGGGTTGCGCTTGACGGCTACGAGCGCGTGGAAACTATCGGCTTCGACTACGGCCAGCGCCACAAGGTCGAGATGGAGTGCCGCGAGAGGGTGCGGAGCGAGATCGGGAAGCGCCTTCCCGAATGGGGCGCCCGCCTCGGCCCCGACCATATCCTCGACATTTCCAGCTTCGGCGCCATCGGGGACACGGCGCTGACCTCCGATGCCGAGATCGAGATGCTGGCGTCGGGGCTACCGAGCACCTTCGTCCCCGGGCGCAACCTCGTCTTCTTCACCTATGCTGCGGCGTTGGGTTACCGCCGCGGCCTGCGCGTGCTCATGGGTGGCATGTGCGAGACGGATTATTCCGGCTATCCCGACTGCCGCGAGGCGACCCTGAAGGCCCTTGAGCAGGCGATCAGGCTCGGCACCGAGGTCGAGTTCACCCTTGCGACGCCCTTGATGGGGCTGACGAAGGCCGAGACCTGGGCGCTGGCGCGAGAGCTTGGCGGTGACGCCTTTGTCGATCTGATCGTGGAGCACACCCACACCTGCTATCGCGGCGACCGGGGCACGCGTCACGCCTGGGGGTATGGTTGCGGCGCCTGCCCCGCTTGCGGCCTCCGCGCCAAGGGCTTCGAGCAGTGGCAGGCATCGCATCCCACGGACATTCGAGCGCGGAAGCGCCGCTGACCGGCCTCTTGCTCCCGGGCCAGAGAAGAGCCAATTTCCACTCATGTATGCGGTCAAGGAAATCTTCTACACGCTGCAAGGTGAAGGTGTTCAGGCCGGCCGGCCCGCCGTGTTCTGCCGCTTTGCCGGTTGCAATCTCTGGTCCGGCCGCGAGGCTGACCGGGAGGCGGCGATCTGCAATTTCTGCGATACGGACTTCGTCGGCACCAACGGATCTGGCGGCGGCAAATTCGCCGAGGCCGACGAACTCGCTCGCGCCTGTCGCGCGGCCTGGCGGGGGAATAGTGGGACGCCTCCCTTCGTCGTGTTGACGGGCGGCGAGCCGATGTTGCAGGTGGACGAGAATCTGATCGCCGCGCTACATGATTCAGGCTTCGAGATCGCCATCGAGACCAACGGCACGCTTCCAGTGCCACGGAGCATCGACTGGATCTGCGTCAGCCCCAAAGGTGGCGCGCCGCTAGTGCAGCGTTCAGGCGACGAGCTGAAGCTGGTTTATCCGCAATTCGAGCTGGCCCCGGTCGAAGTCGAGGACTTGAACTTCACGCATTTCCTGTTGCAGCCGATGGACGAAGGCGCATGCACGCCCGCCAATGTCCGGGCCGCGACCGACTATTGCCTGGCCCACCCGAAATGGCGCCTCAGCCTCCAGACCCACAAGCTTCTGGGCTTGCGTTAAGTCTCACGCTCCAAGCCCTGGCTCAGCCCGATAAAATCTCCTAAACGACTGTCATGCGTGTCTATAAGGAATTCACCTTCGAGGCGGCCCACCGGCTTCCCTTCGCCCCTGCCGGTCATCCGAATGCGCGGGTGCATGGGCACTCGTTCCGCGCCCGGGTCACGGTCGACGGCGAGCCTGATCCGGAGACGGGCATCCTTCTGCATTTCGACGATCTCGACGCGGCGATCGCGACAGCGCGGGGGGCGCTCGACCATCATTTCCTCAACGACGTCGAGGGGCTGGAGGTACCGACCTTGGAGCGGATCGCCATGTGGCTGTGGGATCGGCTGCATAATCGCCTCCCAGGCCTGGCCGAGATTCAGATTTCGCGCGACAGCTGCCATGAGGGCTGTATCTATGGCGGACCAAGGGCGCAGTTGCGCGCGGCGGAATAGGGCAAGCTCATGGCGGCGAAGACAAGCAAACCGAAGCAGCTCGGCAAGCCGGTCCCCCTTCCCCGCTCGCCCGAGGAAGCGTTGCTCGAGCGTGTGCCTAATCCTCATCCTGACACGCTCTATGCCACGCGCTTCTCCGCGCCGGAATTCACCTGCCTCTGTCCGATCACCGGGCAGCCCGACTTCGCCCATTTCGTCATCGATTACGCGCCGAAGCGCTGGCTGATCGAGTCGAAGTCGTTCAAGCTCTATCTCGCCAGCTTCCGCAACACGGGCGCCTTCCACGAAGACGTCACGGTCGGCATCGGCAAGCGGATCGTCGAGCTGATCACGCCGGCCTATTTGCGCATCGGCGGCTATTGGTATCCGCGGGGCGGTATTCCCATCGACGTGTTCTGGCAGCA
>JBAUEK010000026.1:0-1663 GCA_049678565.1 Methyloceanibacter sp.
ATGAAGCAGGGCGGCTTCATCATCTTCGACACCCGCGACCAGCAGAGCACTCTGACCGGCACCGGGTTTCAGAGTCAGGGCTTGAGCCGCCTGATCGGCCAGCTCGACATTCCGCCGCTCCAGCCCGTGCCGGAGAACCACGTGCTCACCAAATCGTTCTACCTGATGCGGAGCTTTCCCGGCCGCTGGGACGGCGGCACGCTTTGGGTCGAGGCCCAACCCGACAACGATGCCGATCGATCCCAGCGCTCGCGCCAGACCGACGGGGTGAGCGCGCTCGTCATCACCTCCAACGATCTTGCCAGCGCCTGGGCCCTCGATTCCGCCAATCGGCCGCTCTACCCCGTCGTGCCTGGGGGCGAGGTGCAGCGGGAGATGGCCTTCCGCACCGGCGTCAATCTCGTGATGTATGCGCTGACCGGCAACTACAAGGCCGACCAGGTGCACCTTCCCGCTCTGCTCGAACGCCTGGGTCAATAGAACGCCATGAGCTGGTCGATCGAGTTCAACCCCCTCGTCTCCTGGCCTCTTCTATGGGCGCTGGCCGGGCTTGGCGTCATCCTGTTGGCGCTGCTGCTCTGGCGCGCGCAACGAGGCGCGCTGCTGCGGGCCGCGAGCTATGCGCTGCTGCTGCTCGCCATCGCCAATCCGCAGCTGAAGCAGGAGGAGCGCGAGCCGCTCAACGACGTGGTCGCGGTGGTCGTCGACGATAGCCAAAGCCAGACCATCGCCGGCCGCGACCAGCGCACCGAAGCCATCCGCCAGGAGCTCGAGGAGCGGCTGAAGAACTTTCCCAATCTCGACACGCGCTGGGTGCACTCCACGTCGACCACTGGCGACGGCGACCGCGACGGCACCATGCTGTTCACCGACCTCGGCAAGGCGCTGGCCGACGTGCCGCCGGACCGGCTGGCGGGCGTGGTCATGCTCACCGATGGCGATGTGCATGACGTGCCTGGAAGCGCCGCGGCGCTCGGCTTCGATGCGCCGGTGCACGCGCTGATCACCGGCAAGCCCGGAGAATTCGACCGCAGGCTCGAAGTGTTGAAGGCGCCACGCTTCGGTCTCGTCGGCGGCGAGCAGCCGGTCGAGGTGAAGGTGACCGAGACGACGCCGGGCAATAGGGGCGCGGTCAAGCTCACCATCACCCGCCAGGGCGAAGGCCCCACGACCAAGACCGTGCGCGTGGGCGAGAAGGTCGAGATCCCGGTCAAGGTCGAGCATGCCGGCCCCAACATCGTGGAGATCGAAGCCGAGGACGCGCCGGGCGAGCTCACCACGGTGAACAACCGCGCCGTGCTCACGGTGGAAGGCGTGCGCGAGAATCTGCGCGTACTCCTGGTCTCGGGCGAGCCGCATGCGGGCGAGCGGACCTGGCGCAACATGCTCAAATCCGACGCCGCGGTCGATCTCGTGCATTTCACCATCCTGCGCCCGCCCGAAAAGCAGGACGGTACGCCGATCAACCAGTTGTCGCTGATCGCCTTCCCGACGCGGGAGCTGTTCCAGGAGAAGCTCGATCAGTTCGACCTGATTATCTTCGATCGCTATCAGCGGCGGGGCGTGCTGCCCTTGCTCTATCTCGAGAACGTCGCCCGTTATGTCGAGCGCGGCGGCGCCGTGCTGGTGTCAGCCGGCGACGATTACGCCTCGCCCTTGAGCC
>JBAUEK010000027.1:0-5119 GCA_049678565.1 Methyloceanibacter sp.
ACACTGACCTGCCTTGAGATAAAGAACCCCGGCGCAGAGAAAGCGCCGGGGCTGCAGATGAGAGAGATTGGTATCGCCGACTATTTCGGCACAGCTACGAACAGAGCGCCAGTCATTTTACCGTCTGCACCAACCATCGGTGCATAGTTGGCGTCATAGTCTTTGCCAAAAAGAGTTGCGGGTCCGCTATAGGACTGTTTCTGCGACAATGATTTGTAGGCCGCACTATCGTGGTCAAGTTTAGTACCGACTTCGGATTTTCCGTCTTCGGTCAATGTCGTTTGCTTTCGCACGAAGGGGAATGTCCCGATCGATGTTGAAATAGGAGGGCAGGCGTTGCCCACCTTGAGCCATTAGGCTCGGGGTGTCGAATCCGCGAAGGAGAGCAACGCCATGACGAACACTACCACGCCTTCACCGATGACGCTGGTGCCCAGCCTTGAAGCGGCTTGGCGAGATGTGGACAGCTCATTCGAGCGCTTCTGTCTGACGGCCGGCATCGGAGCGCTGGAGCAGATGCTGTGCGAGGACGCACGGCGGTTCACCGGCCCGCGCCATAGCCGAAGGCAAGGGCGCGGGGGCCACCGCTGGGGCGCGACCAAGGGGAAGATTGGCTTCCACGGCGGCAAGGTTGCAGTGCGGCGCCCGCGGGTGCGCAGCTGTGAGGGCCATGAGGTTCAGCTGCCCACTTGGAGCGCGGCCCAGGCGGAGGACTGGCTCGGCCGCTGGGCCATGAACCTGATGCTGATCAATGTATCGACGCGCAAGCTTAAACGCGCGGTACGGCTGCCTGAGGGCGATCTGCCGGCTGCGCCGGGCGACGGCACGTCGAAATCGGCGGCGTCGCGCCGGTTCGTGGCGCTGTCTGCCGAGCGCATGGCCGAGTGGATGGCCTCGGACCTGTCCAAGCTGGACCTGCTGGTCATCCAGATCGATGGCCTGCACATTGGCAACGACCTGGTCCTGGTGGCTGCGCTCGGCATCGATGGAGAAGGCAATAAGCATCCGCTTGGCTTGGTGGAGGGGGCGACCGAGAATGCTGCCGTCGTGCAGGCGCTGCTCGACAACCTGATCGAACGCGGCCTCGATCCCAAGGTCTGCCGGTTGTTCATCGTCGACGGCGCGAAGGCGCTGACCAAGGCGATCCGCTCGACCTTCGGCCGGCATACGCCGATCCAGCGTTGTCAGATCCACAAGGCGCGCAACGTGATCGATCGGCTGTCCAAGCCGCTGCATGCCTCTGTGCGCAAGGCAATGCGGCAAGCCTGGGAACTCGAGGACGCCGACAAGGCGGAGCGGCTGCTGCGCAATCTCGCCCGCAGGATCGAGCAGGAGGCACCCGGCGCCGCGGCCAGCATCCTCGAAGGGCTCGACGAGATGCTGACGGTCAACCGCCTCGGTCTACCGGCGCAGCTCCGGCGCTCGCTTGCCTGCACCAACAGTATCGAGAACGTGATGGGGACTGTGCGTCGCGTCTGCCGCAACGTGAAGCGATGGCGAAACGCGGCGATGGCCTTGCGCTGGACGGCAGCCGGCCTGCTGGAGGCAGCCAAGGGCTTCCGACGTCTCAAAGCACACAAGCAGCTGCCGACACTCAGAGCGGCGCTCGCTGCTCATCAGGTCAAGCACACGACCAGAAGCAAGCTTGAGGAGGACCTGCAAGCCGCATAGCTTCATCAACCGGCAACGCTCATCCCACCAAGTTCAACAAAGAGCGGGACATCCCCAAAGCGATTACAGGCGATCTCATAGGAGCTTCCCCCCAAAGCGTTGATAATGATTCGGACAATACTGCACTCCCACTCCAACGCACAGCACTCCTATTGTGGCTCGGAACCGGCAAGGGTGGTACGAAGTGACGCAAAGCTGACCGGCACAAGGTGTCGTTGACCCGCTCCCGAGCGGAGGAAAAACCATGCGGACCCTGGTCTTCGCTTGTCTCATGCTGCTGCTGCCGGGCTTGGCGCGCGCGGCCGAGCCGGTGCTCGAGATCGAGGCCGGCGGCGATACGAGGCGCTTCACGCGAGGGGAGATGCTGGCGCGGCCAGACGCCGCCACCATCGAGGTGGCGAAGGACGCGAGCTATGGCGGCCCGATGACCTACCGCGCGGTGCCGGTCGCGGGCCTCCTTGCCGGCCTGACCTTGTCACCGGGCAGCGTGATCGAGGCCGTCGCGGTCGACGGTTTTGCCGCCCAGATCCCGGTCGACCTGCTCCTCAACCAAGATGCGAGCACGGCGCTAGCCTGGGTCGCGGTCGAGCCCGTCGATCGCCCCTGGCCTAAAATCGCGGGTAAGGATTACACCGCCGGGCCATTTTACATCGTGTGGACTGGGCCTGAGGTCGCCAGTATCCGGAGTGAATATTGGGCCTATCAAGCGGCGAAGCTCGTGAGCCAGGAATCGCCCGCCGCGCGCTGGCCGGTGCTTGCGGTCGATCCGGGCCTCTCCGCGACCGACCCGGCCCGCGCCGGCCAAGACCTGTTCGTCGCCCAGTGCCTCGCTTGCCACAAATTGAACGGCGCCGGATCGTCCGACGTCGGTCCCGATCTCAATCGCCCCATGAACCCGACCGAATATCTGACGCCCCCCGGACTGCACGCGCTGATCCGCAACCCGAAATCGGTTCGCACCTGGCCCGCGCAGAGGATGCCGGGCTTCTCGCCCGACGCGTTGAGCGACCCCGAGATCGACCTCATCGTCGCCTATCTCACGCACATGGCCGGGCGGAAGACGGCGGAGTAGGGCGAACTCGCGTCAGAACGTGTAGCCGAGCAGCGCGATCTCCGGCGCGTACCAGTCCGCGACCAGCGCCTCGGTCTCGGGCGTGTAGTAGCTGCGGTAGTCCTGCCGCGCTTGCTTGTTCGGGGTAACGTTCGATTTCGGCACCTCCAGCCGCTTGCCGACGCCCGCCATCTGAAGCGCCCTGGCAAGATCGTCATCGAGGCTCTCGTAGCGGCCGAGAAAATCGACGGCGAGGGCGTCGCCTTCACTATAGATCTCGTAATTGTCGACATAAGCGCGCCTGCGGCTCTGCATGAACCGCTCGAAGCTGGGCCGGCTCGCTTTCGTCTTGGTCTTGTAGAAATACCAGGAAATCTGCCGGTCCCAAGGATTGCGGTCGAAGGCGAATTTGAAATAGCTTCGCCACGCCTCCTCCCCGGCATAAGCGCGCACGAGCTGGGCCGGCATGTGCTCGTAATAGCCGACGCTTCGGTGGTAGTAGCGCTCAGGTCGCCCGAGCAGCCGCCGCCATAGCGGGCGCTTCGGCTTCAGCTCATGCTCGATGCGGTAATTCTGCGGCGTCCTGCCGCGACGGTCCTCCTCGCTCTCGGCGCGATAGGGCGTGATCACGTCCGCAGGCCCGCAGAGCTCCGACAGCGCCGCCTCGATGGCCGTACCCGCGGTCTTCTTCGTCTTCAGGAAAATGAATTTGTGCTCGTGGGAGATGATCATGCCGAGGCCGAGCGCTCAGAACGCATAATCGAGGAACTCGATCTCGCGCGCATACCAGCGCGCCACGAGATCCCGCGTCTCCTCATCGTAATAGTCGCGATAGGGCGTGCTGTCGCGGCGGAACGTCGATTTGGCGTGCGGCAGCGCGGCGGGGAGGCTTAAGCCGACGCGTTCGAGCGCGAGCTTCAGATCGTCTTCCAGGCTCTCATAGCGTCCGACGAAATCGACCGCGACGTCGCCATCGATCGAATAGATGTCGTAATTGTTGACCCGTGCATGCTGGTCCTCGCGCAGGAAGCTGGCGAAGGGCGGTGGCTTTTTCTCGCCCCGGAAGCGGTGGTGGTAGAACGAGACCTGCCGGTCCCACGGGTTCCGGTCGAAAGCGAATTTGAAATAGCTCCGCCACAGTTTGTCGTCGATGCAAGCACGCGCTTCGATCGCCGGCATGTGATTGTAGAAGCCGTAATCGGCGGCGGTGAATTTGAACCAGCGGCGCTTGAGCAGCGGCCGGGGCGATCCCCACCAGCCATGCAGCCGCCAGTTTTGCGCGCCGCGCGCCGTTGCCCGCCGGGCCTCGTCGATCGTGGTCAGCGGCGAGATGACGTCGCCGGGGCCGCAAAGTGCGCTCAAGGCCAGCTCGACGCTGGTGCCCGCCGTCTTCTTGGTCTTGAGAAAAATGAATTTGTGCGTGTGCGAAACGATCATCGATGCCTTGACTTATTTTGCCTTTTGCCCGGAGAGCCAGATGGCGAGGTCTTCGAGGATCGCGCCGAAATGGATCTCAGGGATTTGGAGCGCGGCGGAGATGTCCTTGAGCTTTTTGCGCTCTTCCCCGGAGATGCGGTCGTCGGCCAGCAGCGTGAGATACGCAGCCCTGACGATCTCCTCCTTGGTTGCCTTGTCGAGGACCGGCGCCGCGGCTGAGAGTTCAGCCATCAGCGCTTCCCGCGGACTGGCCTCGGCCGCACGCGCGATGTCCTCGGCCGTGATTGGAGTCCCGGCCTGGTCCTGATAGACCTGCTGGATGAGACCGGCTTCCTTCTCGTCGAGGCCGCCATCGGCAGCAGCCACGGCGATCATCGCCTTCAAGATGAGATCGGCTCTGAGATTTGCCGGCCGTTCCGTCATATGCGGCTCCTTGCCCGATTCCCGGCGATTGTGCTGAGCCGCGCCCAATTTGCCAAGCGGCAAAGGAGGCTTGGAACGCGGCCAAAGCCTGGGCTATGACGCGGAACCCGTTGCCCCAGCCATGGCCAAGCCAAAGACAGTGACGCCGCTCAAGATCATTCTCCTCGCCGACACGAGGCCCGGACACTATCATCTGGCCGAAGGCGTCGTTGCGGCAATTGCGCGGCGGCGCCCAATAGAGGTCACGCGCGTGCCTGTCGAGCGGCGCTGGATCGTGCCGACCCGTTGGTTGCGCCGGCGCATCAACGCCGAAGGTTTCTTTCCACCGCGCATGCTGCGCATGGCCTATCGCATCGATGCCGACGCATTGCCACGCGCCGATCTTGTGGTCTCAGCCGGCGGCGAGACGCAGATGCCGAATATCTGCGTCACGCGGCTCTTCGGCATTCCAAATATCTTCTGCGGCTCGCTGTTGCGCGGGCTCGGGCCGGAGAATTTCAGCCTGGTGATCTCGTCCTATGACCGCGACGCGGGAAG
>JBAUEK010000028.1:0-7984 GCA_049678565.1 Methyloceanibacter sp.
GCGCCGGGCTTCACCGATCTCGCCGCGGGCCGGGTGGGCTTCGAGGACGTCGTGCATGTCGATGACCAGACGCCGTTGCAGGTGATCCCGGCCGGAAACCCGACGGTCGGAACCGAAGGCCGTGGCAACGGGCGCCTCACCGGCATCTTCACGGCGTTGGCGCAGGCCTATGACTTCATCGTGCTGCATGTCGATCGCGACACGGCGGCCAAGATCCAATCCCCGCTGGAAGGCCGGGTCGGCGTCGTTGTTGCCGTACTTGCGCCCGGCGCAGCCGCAAATAGCGGCGCCTTGACCGATCTCACCGCATTCGGCTGCCCCGTCCTGCGCCACGAACAAGGCGCGCGGGAACGCCTGTCGCGTCGATCCGGCCTGTTCGGCCGCGCCGCCGCGCTCTGAGTGCCGTTGATGCGTCCAAGAGTCGAAAGGAATTTCGAGCGATGACAGCAATGAAGACCGCGATGATGAAGGCGGCCATGTCGGGGTTCTATCACACCGGCGCCCATCGCCTGCTCGCGCCCTACACCCAAGGCGAGGGCATGATCTTCAGCCTGCACCATGTCCGGCCGGATATCCGGCCGGCGCGAGAGAGGGAATTTGCTCCGAACCGCAATTTGGAGGTCTCGCCGGAATTTCTCGAGGCTGTGCTGGACCAAGTCGAAGAGGCCGGGCTCGATGTCGTCTCTCTCGATGAGGCCGTGCGGCGCTTGAGACACGGCGAGGGCAGGCGTTTTGTCTGCTTCACCTTTGACGATGGCTATCGCGACGTGCTCACTCACGCTTATCCCATCTTCAAGCGCCGTTCGCTACCGCTCACCATTTACGTTCCGACCGACTACGCTTCCGGCCGGGGCGAACTTTGGTGGCTCGCACTGGAAGAGATCGTGCGCAGAGCCGACGAGATCGAGCTTTGCCGCCATCGCGACCTCTGGTGCCTGCCGACCGTCACCGCGGCGGAGAAATCGCGAAGTCACGATCAGATCTATTGGTGGCTCCGCGCCATCGACGAAGCCACGCAGCGGCAGATCGTGCGCTCGCTCGCCGAGCGCTATGAGATCGACATGGCCGCCATGTGCCGCGACCTGGTGATGAATTGGGATGAGTTGCGGCTTCTGGCCGCCGATCCGCTGGTCACCATCGGCACCCATGGCCAGGGACACTACGCCATGGCCAAACTCTCCACCGAGAAAGCCGTGAGCGAGATGGAGGGAAGCGCCGACGCAATCGAGCGGGAGCTTGGAACCAGGCCCACCCATCTCAGCTTCCCCTATGGCGACGAAGACAGCACGCGGGGCAGGGATTTCGCCCTGGCCAAGGAACTCGGCTTCAGGACTGGGGTGACGACGCGAAAGGGTGTGCTGTTCCCGGGCCATTGCCGCAATGTGACGGCGCTGCCCCGGGTCGCGCTGAATGGCGACTATCAGTCGCTGACCTATACGGCCCTCTATCTCTCCGGCGCGCCCTTCGCGCTTTGGAATGGCTTGCAGCAGGTCAGGGCCGCTTGAGCGCACCCGGAGCGTCGGGCCGCTGCATCCAGCGGATCAGCACGCCGGCCGGCAACACCCAGGCGAGGCCGGCGACGATGAAAAAAGCAAGCCGCGCCAAGGGTGAAGCATCGACAATCCGCCCGGCTCCGATACTCACCACCATCACGGCATAGGCGGCGAGAAACAGCAGCAGCACCACCGTGCCAATAAGCTTACGGCTCCTCATACGCATGCTTCGACCCTCACGATAGTGGCGAAGATATCCCCGTTAGCCGCGTTGCCTTCGAGGAAAGCTCTGATTTGAGCCATTTTTTGTGTTGTCGTTGCCTCCTCCATCCGGTATCTCGAACGGCTTAGGTTTCGACGGTCGTAACACTCCGAGGTATCCCATGACGATTTTCCCACCCCTTGAAATTCCTGAGACCCTGGCTGCCGGCCCCGGACCGGGGAATACCGACCCCAGAGTGCTCGAGCGCTTCGCCAAGACTGGGGTGGCCGACCACATGCAGAAGGACGTGCTCCGCGGCATGATCGAGGCCAAGGAGATGCTGCGCGAATTGTGGGGCACCAAGAACGTCTATACATATGGCGTCGCCGGCACCGGCTTCTCGGGTCTCGACTGTGTGCTCTCGATGATCCTGCCGGGCGACAAGGTCGTGGCCTTTCCCAACGGCACCTTCTCCGGCATCGACAGCCTTACCATCCGCATGAAGGCCGCGACTGCCGAGGAGCTTGCGGCGGATTCGCTGAACCCCAAACCGAAAAGTGTGATCGCCGTGGAGACCCCGCACGGTCAGTCGGTGAGGGGCGAGACCGTCGACAAGGCGCTGGCCGAGCACAAGCCGATGTGGGCGTTCATGGCCCATTGGGAAACCGGCTCCGGCCGTGTCAACGACCTCAAGGGCTTTAGCGACGCCTGCGTCAAGCACGGGGTGATGGGCATTGTCGATGCCGTGTCGAGCCTCGGCGTCGGCGACTTCAATATCGACGACTATCCGGGCGTCGTCGCCTGGGCGTCGTGTCCGCAGAAAGGCGTGCTTTCGCTGCCGCTCACCTACGCGCCGGTCAGCTTCACCGACAAGGCGATCGACCTGGTGCGCAAGCGCGGCTGCCGCACCTATGTGCACCATCCGATCCTCGACGCCCGCCACTGGGGCATCATCGACGGCAAGGACAGCCCGACCCCCGGCTACCACCAAACCCATTCCTGCTACGCCGTGGCCGCGTTCCACGAAGCCTTGCGCATCATTCTCGGCTATGGCCGCCGCCGCAAGGCCACCGACTACGCCTATCACGAGAAGGCGCTGCGCCAAGCGGTCGAGGCCATGGGCTGCGACGTCACCTCCGACATGCCGAGCCTCATCGTGCTCAATCTGCCGGGCAAGCTCGCCGGCAAGGAGAAGGAGCTGGTGGCTGGCGCGCGTGAGACAGGCTTCGGCATCTGGCCGACCCTGTCCGAGCCCGTTCAAGTTCGCATCGGCATCCTCAACCAGCTCTCACCCGAGCAGATCAGCGAGATCGCCGGCCGCTTCGCCGACGCCATGCTCGGCATGGGCGCCGAGTTCGACAAAGCTGCGGTGATGAACCAGCTCAAGTCGTACTACGCCAAAGCTGCTTGATCCGATTACCCACGACTGAGAGACGCGCCGAAGCCCTTCAGGCTTCGGCGGTCCATCACCCGTCGATGCGCAGGCCGATGATGGCGATCGCCTGCTGATAGACGCCGGCGGCGTTCCAGCCTTGGATGGCGACGAAATTGTGCTGACCCGGCTGATAGCCCGCGCCGGGGGCCCAGCCATGTCCTTTGAGAAAATTGGCGGTCGAGGCGAGGGCATCGGCCTTCGAGTTGAGATTGACCTTACCGTCACCGTCGCCATCGACCGCGTAAAGCAGAATGCTCTTTGGCAGAAACTGCGTATGCCCGACCTCACCATGCATGGCACCGCGCTGGGAGGCGCTGAGCATGCCGCGATCGATGAGCTTCAGCGCCGCATACAGATTCTCGGTGAAATATTCGCTCCGGCGGCAGTCATAGGCGAGGGTGGCCACGGCCGAGAGCGTGTTTTGATTGCCCATGGTCGAGCCGAAGCCGGTCTCCATGCCCCAGATCGCGAGCAGCGGCCCAGGCGGCACGCCGTAGCGTTTCTCGATCGAGGCAAACAGCCCGGCATTCGACTTCTTGAGCGATTTGCCTCTCGCCGCGATCGCCGTGCCACCGCGCTTGGCCATGAACTGATTGAGGCTGAGCTTGAAGCTCTTCTGGCCGCGATCGGCCCTGATGGTTCCCGCCGAATAGCTCGTGCTCATCAACGCCGAGATCGCCTTGGGGCCGACGCCATTGGCGCGCGCCTCGGCGGCGAAGGCCCGCTTCCAGGCCTCGAACCCGGCGCTATTATTGCCGCAAGGTGCCGCTTCCGCCGTTCCGGCGGCCATGGCGAGCCCTGCGGCTAACACAGCTGCCACAACCAAACGCACATCCACCATGGCTGCCTTCCGATGTTCTTGAGGCCGAAGGGCGGCCTGGCTGTCGAGATCGCTAGCTTAATCGTTTTCGCTTGGCAAAAAAGCCCAGGCTTGGGCGCAAATGAGGACCCGGGAACCCGAGGCTGTGCGGCATCGTGGTCCGCTCACGGCGTTGAGTTCGGCCGGGGGGCCGGTTATCAGAGCCCATCATGTCCAAACCGTCGGCCAAAGCGTGACCACCCCCCGCCTGGACCAGAGGCCGGCGAAGGCGTGGCACCGCGGGGCCTTGCGCCTCTGGCTGTCGACCATCGCGCTCCTGATCGTGGCCATGATCCTGGTCGGAGGCGCCACGCGCCTCACCGATTCAGGCCTCTCCATCACCGAATGGCAGCCGATCATGGGGGTGGTGCCGCCGCTGTCCGACACGGCCTGGCAAAAGGCGTTCGCCGCCTATCAGCAGATCCCCGAATATCTACATTTGAAGCAGGGCATGAGCCTCGATGAATTCAAGACCATCTATTGGTGGGAATGGGTGCACCGCTTCCTCGGACGTTGCATCGGCCTCGTTTTTCTCGTGCCCTTCGTCGTCTTCTGGATTGCGGGCGCCATTCCCAAACCCTTGATGCCGCGGCTGTTGGGCCTGTTCGCCCTTGGCGGCCTTCAGGGCGTGGTCGGCTGGTACATGGTGAAGAGCGGCCTCGTCGACCGCTTCGATGTGAGCCAGTACCGGCTCGCCGCGCATCTCGGCCTCGCCGTCGCCATCTTGGGCTACACGCTCTGGCTCCTGTTCGGGCTTGGGCGCGAGGGCAGGGGATCTGCAAGCTCAGGCTTGCGCGCCGCCGTCTGGCTCGCCGCGGCCGTGCTGGCGCTGGTCTTTCTACAGATCCTTACGGGTGCGCTCGTTGCCGGCCTCGACGCCGGCCTCGGCTTCAACACCTGGCCGCTGATCAACGGCGCCTTCGTGCCCGAAGGTCTCGGCGGCCTCGCGCCCTGGTATATGAATCTGTTCGAGAACCGGCTCGCGGTCCAGTTCGATCACCGCATGCTGGGCTACGCCGTCGTCCTGGCCACGCTGGCCCAGGCGGTCTGGTTCGCCGCCGCGCGCGGCCCATCCGCCCTGCTCGCAAGCGCCTTCGCCGTCGCCTGCTTCGCGCTCCTGCAAGCCACGCTCGGCGTGTGGACGCTGCTCCTCGCCGTGCCGATCTCGCTTGGTCTCGCCCACCAGGCAGGCGCCGTGCTGTTGTTCGGCGCGGCGCTCTACCATCTGTGGCTAACGCTCGCGCCCGAACTGCCGGCGCGCGCGCCTCAGACCTCGGCCAGCGCCTGATCGAGATCGCCGATGATGTCGGCGACATCCTCCAACCCCACCGAAAGCCGCACCACTTCCGGTCCGGCGCCGGCACGCACGCGGTGCTCGTCCGAGAGCTGGCGGTGCGTGGTCGAGGCCGGATGAATGATCAGGCTTCGCGTGTCGCCGATATTGGCGAGATGACTGAACAGCTTGACGTTGCCGACGAGCTTGACGCCGGCGTCATAGCCACCCTTGAGCCCGAAGGTGAGCACCGCGCCGGAGCCGTGCGGACAATAGCGCTTGGCCAGCCCGTGGAACTTGCTGCCGGGGAGCCCCGCATAACTCACCCAGGCGACCTTGTCGTGGCCGGACAGCCACTCGGCTACCGCGAGCGCATTGTCGCAGTGGCGCTGCATGCGCAAGGGCAGAGTCTCGATTCCAGTGAGAATGAGGAAGGCATTGAAGGGCGAGATCGCCGGCCCCAGATCGCGCAACGAAAATACACGACAGGCAATAGCAAAGGCGAAATTACCGAAGGTCTCGGCAAAGGTAATGCCGTGATAGCTGGACGAGGGCTCCGACAGGGTCGGGTAGCGCCCGCTCTTCATCCAGTCGAAGGTGCCGCAATCGACGATGGCGCCGCCGATGGAATTGCCGTGACCGCCGAGAAACTTGGTCAGGGAATGCACGATGATGTCGGCGCCGTGCTCGATCGGCCGCATCAGATAGGGAGTAGCCAGCGTGTTATCGACGATCAGCGGCACGCCGGCTTCCTTCGCGATCGCCGAGATCGCGGCAATGTCGGTGATGATGCCTCCGGGATTGGCGATCGACTCGACGAAGATGGCCTTGGTCTTGGGCGTCAACGCCGCGCGGAAGCTCTCCGGGTCATCCGTGTCGGCGAAACGGACGTTCCAATTGAATTTCTTGAATGACTGCGTGAACTGATTGATCGAGCCGCCATAGAGCTGGCGCGCGGCGATGAACTCGTCGCCGGGCTCGAGCAGCGCATGGAAGACGAGCACCTGCGCCGCGTGCCCGGAAGCAACGGCGAGCGCGGCCGTGCCGCCCTCCAGCGCCGCGATGCGCTCCTCGAGCACACCCTGCGTCGGGTTCATGATGCGCGTGTAAATGTTGCCGAAGGTTTCGAGATTGAACAGCGCCGCGGCGTGGTCCGTATTCTCGAACACGAATGAGGTCGTCTGATAGATTGGCGTGACTCTGGCGCCGGTGGCCGGGTCAGGATGGGCGCCGGCGTGGATCGCCAGAGTATTGAAGCCGGGCTTTTGTTCGGCTGACATTATGTTCCCTCTAGGCTGGTTGGATCGGAAAGCGACTATACAGGCGGGCAGCGGATTACCGCTAGCGTGCGGTGCTCAGGTTCATCGCTGGTGCTTCATGGTGCCGCCCTTGCCGAACAGCAGCGGCTTGCGGTTGTCGATCAGGCGGCGGTTGACGCCCAGCCAGCCGATCTCGCCCGAGAGGCGCCCATATTCGATCTTGGGGCAGCGGTTCATGACCACCTTCAATCCGGCGTCCTCGGCCAGCTTCGCCGCCTCGTCGTTGCGTACGCCGAGTTGCATCCACACCACCTTGGCGTCGAGGTCGATGGCCTCGCGCGTCACCTGAAGCGCGGCTTCGGAATTCCGGAATATGTCGACCACGTCCACCGGCGTGCCGATCTCGGCGAGCGCGGCGTAGGCCTTCTGACCCACAATTTCGCTGCCGGCATAGGCGGGATTGACGGGAAGGATATGGAAGCCTTTGGCCATCAGATATTTCATGACGAAATAGCTCGGCCGCGACGGTGTTGGGCTCGCGCCTACAACCGCAAAGATTCGGCACGTGGAGAGAATGCCCCTGATATAGGCGTCGCTATAGGTGTCGTGGTTCACGCGAGCCAGCGAGCCCGTCAAGCTCGTAAATAATTCAGCCGAAATGGGGAAGGCTGTCTCACGCCGTGCCAGTTCCCAAGGACGGCACGGCGCGAGGAATATTCTTTATGGCTTGCTCTCTGCCGCGCCGGGGGAGGCCGGGTCGGAGGGCGGCGTGGCCTGATCGGCAGGCGTCGCGTCAGCTGGCTTCGCGGCGTCGCTCGGCTTCTTGGCATCAGCCGGCTTCGCCTCTCTCTTCTTTACCAGCGAGTCCTTGCACGCAGGGCTGAGCTCTTCCATGTGCTCCCTAAGGCAAGCTTTGACCTTGCCTCCGGCTGCCTTCACTTCCTTGCAGAATTTGGTTTTGTCTTCTTTGCAGGGGCTGTCCTTGGCCATAGCCGCGGTGGGCACCAAGAACGCGATCATGATTAACGCGAAGAGCTGCTTCATTCGAGTCGACTCCAATGCTTGAGAAGAATGACGTGGTCCATACCCGAACCCGATTACACGACAAGACGTATGGCCATAGAGGGGGCAGGCTGTCCCGTGTGAGCCGAATATATCACGAAGAATGGCAAAACTAGGCCAATACGGGCCCGTATCTCCGCCGGGATAGGCGAATTCATCGCGGCCAGATCGGTTCTCTCTTCTCCAGGAAGGCGCCGATTCCCTCCTCGGCCTCGGCATGGAGCATGTTCTCCACCATCACCGCGGCGGCATAGGCGTAGGCTTCCTGCAGCGGCATCTCGAGCTGGCGATAGAAGGCCTCCTTGCCGATGCTCAACGTGGCTTTGGGCTTGGTTGCGATCCGGCGCCCAAGCTCCATGGCCTCATTGACGGTCTCGTCCGGCCTCGCGACCCGATTGACG
>JBAUEK010000029.1:0-6106 GCA_049678565.1 Methyloceanibacter sp.
CTTAGGCGCAACGGTAGGGAGGCCCGGCCTTCGCCATGGTCTCGTTGTAGTTCTTGAGAATCTCCACCACCTTGGCGCAGCGCGGGCTGGTCTTGGCGACGTCGTCCCAGAAGACCTTCGCTTTATCCTCGACGGTCTTCCATTCGGCATCGGGGATGGTGGTCAGCTCCAGCTTGCCGCCGGTGGTGCGGTAATGCGCCTCGCCCCACCAATACCAGTGCAGCCGGTAGTAGTGAGACCAGTCGATGCTCATCTTGAACAGCTGCTGCAAATGCGGGGGCACCTGCTTCCATTTCTCGGTGTTGACGAAATAGGATCCCGCCCACGCGCCCGAGATGTTGTTGGTCAGATAGTATTTGGTGACGTCGGCCCAGCCCACCGTGTATGCCTCGGTGATGCCGCACCAGGAGATGCCGTCGAGCTCGCCGGTTTGGATCGCGGGTTGCACGTCTTCATAAGGCAGCGACACCGGCACGACACCGAATTGCTGCATGAACTGGCCGCCCGTCGGAAACATGTAGACGCGCAGGCCCTTGAGATCGGCGACCGAGCGGATCGGCTTGGTTGTGGCGAAGTTGCACGGATCCCATGAGCCGGTGCTGAGCCAGGTCACGCCGGGAACCTCGGCATAGGCCTCCTCCCAGATCTGCTTCAGACCGTACCACTCCCACAGCGTCGGGACATCGAGCGAATAGCGCGAAGCGAAGGGGAAGTAAGCCGCAAACACCCTGACATCGACGGGAGCCGCCGCCGAATCGTCGTCGCTTTGAGCCGCGTCGATAGTGCCGGCCTGAACCGCCCGGAACAGTTCACCCTGAGGCACGAGCTGGTCGGCGGTGAACAGCTCGATCTCCATCTCGCCGTTGGCAGCCTTGTTGAAGACGTCGATCGAGTTGGTGACGACGTGCTCGGCAAGGGCCGGACCGGCATAGCTCTGCATCCGCCATTTGATCGGTGCGCCCTGCGCCTTGACATAGGGCGCAGCCACCGTTGTTGCCGCGGCACCGGCCGTGACAAGACCGGCCTTCTTCAAGAAATCACGCTTGCTAACTTTGGTACTAACTCGGGCACCTTTGGTCATCATCGTCACTCCCTGTTGAGCCACAATTCAAAAGCGTCTCCACACAGAGTGGCCAAGTATCCCACCCTGTCTCAGGCAATCACATCTGCTTCCTCTCTGTTCGTTTATGCATGGCAGGTTGCAGTCCCGCTTCTTTCATCTTCCGGCATATAGTTCCGGCAGCCACAGCGTGATCTGAGGAAAGACTATCAGGATGATCAGGGAAATTACCATCAGGAAAAAAAATGGAACGATGGAGCGATAAATATCCATCAATGTGATCTCGGGCGGCGCCATCGCCCGCATCAGGAACAAATTGTAGCCGAACGGCGGCGTGATGTACGCGATCTGGCACGTGACCGTATAGAGGACGCCGAACCAGATCGGATTGAAGCCCAGCTTGATAACCAGCGGAATATAAAGCGGCGCCACGATCACGAGCATGGCTGTGTCATCGAGGAAGGCCCCCATCACGATGAACGATATCAGCATGATGATCAGGATCGTCCAGGGGTCGAAGCTCCACGTGCTCACGAGCAGGCTTTCGATGGCCTTGACCGCTCCGAGCCCGTCATAGACCGCGCTAAAACACAGTGCCGCCAGGATGAGCCACAGGAACATGCAGGTCACCGACAGCGTGTTTCGGAGCGAAACCTCCATCACCTTCCAAGAGAGTTTGCGTTCGATGAGAGCGCCAATCACGGTAAGCAGGGCGCCGACGGCGGAGCTTTCGACGAGGCTGGTAGTGCCGGTCAGAAACATACCCATCATGATGCCGAAGATCGCGAGCGGCATCAGGCCTTCACACAGCAACGAGATCTTCTCGCCCCACGTGATCTCGGCGAGTTCCTCCTCCGACAGCGCCGGTCCGAGTTCTGGATTGAGGCGACAGCGGAGGTAGATGTAGATCGCGAAGATGGCGGCCATCATCAGCCCGGGCAGGATGCCCGCGAGCCAAAGCTGTAGCACCGGCTGGCGCGCGATCATGGCATAGAGCACCAGAACGACGCTTGGAGGGATCAGGATACCGAGCGAGCTGCCCGCTTGGACGACGCCCGTAACCATGACCTTGCTGTATCCACGCCGCAGCAGTTCCGGCAGCGCGATGGTCGCGCCGATTGCCATACCCGCCACGGACAGGCCGTTCATGCAGGAGATCAGCACCATGAGCCCGATGGTGCCTAGCGCCAGGCCGCCATTGATCGGTCCGAACCAGACATGGAACATCCGGTAGAGATTGCTGGCGATGCCGGACTCCGACATCATGTAGCCCATGAACACAAAGAACGGCACGGTGATCAGGGGATACCAGTTCAACACCTGAAAGCTGGCGTTGAACGGCATCTCGAAAGAGCCTTCGCCCCATAACCAGAGCGCGGCCGCCGTGCCGACGAAGCCAACCACCCCAAAGACGCGCTGCCCAGTCAGAAGCAGCAGCATCATGGTGGCGAACATAAATAGGGTGATGAATTCCGAACTCATTCGATCGGCGTCCCCCGTGCCGCAGCGATATCCTTGAAGAAGATCGAGATCGTCTGCAGCAGCATGAGAAAAATGCCGAAGGTCATGATCACCTTGATCGGCCACAGCAGAGGCGCCCAGGACGAATAGTTCTTCTGCCCGTACACGATGGCGTAGTTGGTGGCCGACAAGCCGCCCATGAACAGAACGACAAGATAGAAGATCACGAACAGGATCGTGATCGCGTCGGTCAGCGCACGGCTCCGCGGCGATCGGTCGGCATAGAGCAAGTCCATCCGCACATGGCCGTTGAGCTGCATGGAGTAGGCGCCGCCTAGCAGATAGTACGCCGACAGCACGAATTGCGACAATTCGATCGCCCAATTGATTGGGACTCCGGCGAGAACCCGCGACAGCGTCGCGTAGATCAGGACCCCGCCAAGCACGAAGAACAAATACATGGCGAAGCGCCCGACGGCGTAGTTCACCGCGTCGACATATTTGACGAAGAGCTTTATCGCCTTGGGCATCCGCTCTCTTGCAATCGAGTCCTGCTGCTGGCTTGTGCAATCATGCCGGATTCCGTGAGCACCAAGACCAAATGCAAGATCTACACCTTGGCATGGTCACTCCACTGCGACCTGGCTCGCTGTCCCGTACTGAGAATGCCAGCCAGCCGGTCCGCCCAGCTCCGCTGGCAGACCTCGTCGCCGATCTCATCGTTGCGAATCTCGATCATGGCCGCCGGCAGGCCATGGACGCCGGCGTGACGGCCAACCGTGTAATAGACATGGTCGGCCGGGGAATAAGGCTGGTTGATACCCACCGTGAGGGCTTTGTCGGCCTTGAGGCCGCTCAGAAGAACATCGGCAACGCGGCGATCGTCGTCGAAAACGATTCCCACCTGCCATGGGCGGGCCTTGCCGAAATAGGCCGGCGTATAGGAGTGAACCGCGATGAGCGCCGTCGGCTCCGTCCGCACACGGCGCGAAAGACAGGCATCGATCGCTTCATGGTAGGGCGTGTGGATGCGGTCCAGCCGCCGCGAACGCTCCGCCGCGCTCAACCCCCGGTTGGCCAGCACCGGGCGGCCCTCGCTTTCCTCGACGATGAGACTGCTCGCATCCGGCGCGCGGTTGCAGTCGATGACGAGGCGGGAAACATCCGGCCAGAACAGCGGCGCGTCCAGCCTCGCGGATAGACCTCGCGCCACTGCCAATGCGCCAGGATCCCACGCGATATGCGTCTCAAGCGCATCCTCGTCAAATCCGAACGGCCGATACGCATCGGGTATATTGTTTGAGGCGTGATCGCAGACGATCACAAACAATCCGGTACCTTCCGGATTCTCCACCACAACTGGGCGGTCCGCGTCCGTGATCTGCCCCCATCTCCCAAATGGACGTTCAGTTTGCACGATGCTCGGCAAGCCATATTACCGAGTTGAATAAGAAGGTCTAGAACTGACCGAGACGACTACAGGAATTCTCGTCCCGTGCCTTTCCGACTCGTGGACCAAGCCAGATCATTCGACCGAGGCGAAGTTTCCGCGGTCCTGAAGTCGGCGAGCCTAGCCGTGCTCGCTGTTCACGCGGGCGGGAAGGTAATGGGGCGACACACGAAAAAGGGCGCCGCGAACGGCGCCCTTTGATGGATGTTGCTTCAGAGAAGCCAAATTCTAGAACGTGGCCTTGACGGTTCCGACAACACGCTCTTTGCAGGAGAACAGGCCGTCGGTGCATCCTTCGATGTCGGTATCCCAGTAGCGAATATCGGCCGACCACTTCTCGAGGAAGCCAAGGGTCAAGCCGGCGTTCCAATAGGTGTAGGAGTCGAGGGTTTTGTTCTCGAAGCCCTGCCAGCCAAGCTGACCGCTGATCGACGGGGAGAAAAAGTTGAACAGCTTGGCGCTGAAGGCGTAGGCCGCCGACAGCTCAAGCGCGTCTGCTTCGTCGAGCTCGCCGCTATATTCGGGCGACCAGTAATTGGCGACGCCGAGCTTGAGCTTCTCGGCGAAGGTATAGGAAACCGCGGTCTTCAGCTCGAGATAGTCCAAATCTCCGGTGCCGCATTTGGTGTCGCAGCCCCCGGGATAGGTGTAGTAGAGGGCGGCAAAATCGAAGGCGAAGCCCTTCCAGGACGGGGCGAAGCCCGCATAGTAGTCGATCTCGAGATTGGCGATGTCCTGCCCGAACGGGCCGCCGCCGAAGTCGGTGTTCGACGCCCAAATGCCCGCGTAGAAACTCCCATAACTCGCATCGAAGCTGCCCTGGACCGCGGGATTGCCCGCCGTCTGCGAGATGCCGCGGAAGACATAGTCCGTGGTCAGGGCGAGGGTCGCACTGAGTCCGAGCTTATGCGTAGGCGCCGCGGCTTCCACCACCGCCGGCGCATAAAGGTCCGCTGCCAAGGCCGGAGCGGCAAACCCGCCCAAAGCCACCAACCCCACGACACCGACTAAAGAGCTTCCCCGTGCCATTGTTTTAGATTCCCTTGCTTCCCAGTGCCCGTGCGGAGGTGTTCCCATTTGAGGAAAGACCCAACCGAAGTCATCAATTAGTGACAGCACTGACCTTCGATCAGCAATCAAAAAAACTCTGGTTCAACTAAGTTGCATGGCACCTGTGTCATCTTTGCATCTAGTCAGCCGCCTTTTGTTCATGAAACCGATCCAAATCGGGCACAGTCGACGTTTGTGCGCCTCGCAGCCGGTAGTACAATTCGGCCACACACCCCGGAAATCGCGCATTACGGGAGCGTCTCAGAGGGCGCAATCAACGGCTCGCCAGATTCGGGTGTTCGACCTTTGATCCGGGTTCCAAAGCAGCCGATGACTGAGGTCAGGAGACGCGGCCGAACGGTTTGTCCGGCATTGATTCGGGCATCACCCACGGAGGGCAAACGCTCGAACCTTCGCCAGCCAGGCGTCATAGAGCCGGTCGGTGAAGACGCGGTGCATTTTCGCACAGCGCTCGGCCAGCCCCTCGCCTATCCGCTCGACGGACTGAACGCTGGCGGACACGGGCTCGATGTCATAGCCGTAAACGCGCAGCCACTCCTCCAGCATCGCGGTTGTAACCTCCGCGTGCGCTACCGTCGCCACACTGTTGCCGAGTGCAAAAGCCTGCTCCGGGCAGTGCTCGCTGGAATAGAGCGGCGCCGCGCCTCGGGGCAGACTAAATGCGTCATGGTGCCAGATGAAGATTTCGAACTGCTCGGGCATCGCCTGGAGCCATTCGCGGGCGATGGGATTGTCGAGTTTGTGGACATCGTACCAACCGATCTCCTTGGCCGGCATTGGCGCGACGGTTCCGCCCAGCGCCTTGGCGATGAGCTGGGAACCCATGCAATGCCCAAGCATCGGCACATCCTGCGCGGCGGCTAGTCGGATCAGCCGCATCTCCTCGGCCAGCCAGGGATAGTCATCATTGACGCTCATGCTACCGCCCATGAAGACCAGGCCCGAAATCCCCTCCACTCCTGGCGGGACCGGGTCGCCCTGGTCGACGCGGATCAACTCCCAGGGAATACCGTGGGCAGCCAGGTACTCGGTGACACGCCCCGGTTGAATCCAATCTTCATGAC
>JBAUEK010000030.1:0-8153 GCA_049678565.1 Methyloceanibacter sp.
ATTTGGTCGCGTTGCAGGGCCACGGCACGTCGGCCTGGGTCTGGGCCGTGAGGGGCGCGCCGACGGTGTGCATGCCGCGCACGAAATCCTCAGAGTCGCCGAGAGCCTTCCACACTTTGTCGCCGACACGGGTCATGATGTGCATGTTGGCGACGGCGTAGGCAGAATCGGTGACCATGACGCCGATACCGGCGATGGGGGAGCCGACGGGGCCCATGGAATAAGGCACGACATACATGGTGCGGCCCTGCATGGCGCCGTCATAGAGCTTCTTCAGCGTCTGCTTCATCTCCGCCGGATCGGCCCAATTGTTCGTCGGTCCGGCGTCGTCCTTCGACTTGGAACAGATATAGGTCTGGTCCTCGACCCGGGCGACGTCCTTGGGGTCGGAGCGAACGAGAATGGAGTTGGGACGCTTTGCCGGGTTAAGCCACATGGCGGTGCCGCCGTCGACCAGGCTCTTCAACATAGACTGATATTCCTGCTTCGAACCATCGCACCAAACAACGGCGTCAGGCTTGAACAGCGCCTTGGCCTCTTCGACGAAGGCCAGCACCTTCTTGTTGGTGGTCTTTGCGGCTTCAGGTGCGATCTTCGTCTGTACGCTCATGCGGGTTTGATCCTTCGGCTAGGGGCGTGATGGGCTGTCTTGGCAGGCCCCTTGCTATCACCGATCTTGCAACGCTTTCAAGGTGGGCGATTTGACCGCTATCCCCGCTTGTCCCTGGCCGCGCTGGCGAGACGCACCAGCTCGTGGCGGGCTTCTCCGGGCGAGGCGATCGGCGCGGCGAAAAGAATGCGGCGGGCATCGCCCTCGCAGATGAGGTCCAGGCCTTCGGGGTCGATGCCGCTCATGCGCCAAGCCCCTTCAGGCGCCCCCGCAAGCCGGGTCGCGTAGAGCTGGAGGGTTTCGGCGTGGTCGGCGTTCATATGCTCCAAAATGCCGGCTTCGGCCGCGAGCAGGTCTTCCGCACCCTCCAAGCCGGTGAGAAGCTCCGGCGGCTCAAGATCGACGATACGGCCGAAGCCGCCGATATAATGCGCGCGCTCGACCTCAAGCCGCCATAAGGCGAAATCGGGGAAGTCGGCGTAAAAGGCGGCTTCCGGGTGGCGCGCGAGGAAGCGCCGCCGCACGGCCCCCTCCCCGGTCTTCTCGGCCCGCCCGATCAGGGTCACCCGCGCCCCTTGCAACGGATCGCCCGCGGCCCCAGTTCCATCGAACAGGATCGAGGCGCGCGGGTCCTGGGTCAGGTTCTTGGTGTGCTGAGCCAGCGCCGAAATGAGGAAGATCGGGGCGCCGGACGCATCGGTCGCGACCGTAATCAGCGAGGCATAGGGATAGTGGCTGCCGGCGGCGATGGTGGCGAGAGAAGCCTTCAGCCCGCGGCGGGCCAGCGCCCTTGCGTCACTGGCGAATTCGGCCTTGGATGGAGCCTCGGTCATTGCCTTATTCACTTGCACCCTAAGGATATTTGCTGCATTGCAATATTAACGATCTGGCGCCGCGCCCCCATGCTGCCACAATTTGCGTCAGCCTAGTTCCTGCAACGCCCCCATGCCCGCAAAGGCCCCAAACCAATGCCAACCATCGCACTTGTCGACGACGACCGTAACATCCTGACCTCCTTGCGCATGGTGCTCGAGGCGGAAGGCTATAAGACCCAGACCTACAATGATGGCGCCAGCGCCCTTGACGGTCTGTCCGAGAATCCGCCCGACCTCGCCATTTTGGACATCAAGATGCCGCGCATGGACGGGATGGAGCTGCTGCGCCGCCTCCGCCAGCGGAGCGAGCTGCCGGTGATCTTCCTCACCTCCAAGGACGAGGAGATCGACGAGCTGTTCGGCCTCAAAATGGGCGCCGACGATTTCATCCGCAAACCCTTCCCGCAGCGGCTCCTGGTCGAGCGGGTCAAGGCCGTGCTGCGCCGTGCCCAGCCGCGCGACGGTTCCGCCGCGATCGAGGACAAATCCAAGGTGCTTGAGCGCGGCAAGCTCAAAATGGACCCGGAGCGCCACACTTGCGTCTGGGACAACGGCCCCGTCACCCTCACGGTCACGGAATTCCTCATTCTGCAGGCGCTCGCGTCGCGGCCCGGCGTGGTGAAAAGCCGGGACGCGCTGATGGACGCGGCCTATGATGATCAGGTCTATGTCGATGACCGTACAATCGACAGCCACATCAAGCGTTTGCGGAAAAAGTTCAAGGCCGTGGACAACAATTTCGACGTGATCGAGACGCTTTACGGCGTGGGCTACCGCTTCAAAGAGTGACGGGTCGGGAAGGTCCATGACCGCCGAGGCCGATAGGTCCTGGCAGGAGGCCGAGGCGGCAAAGCCGCGAGAGCGCCTGCGGCGTGGCGTGGCCGCGGCCTATGTGCGCCTGCGCCGGGGCCTGCGCTGGCTCTCGCATCGCCTGCCTTTCCGGCACGGCTTTTCCAGCCTGACCCGCCGCATCGTCGTCCTCAATCTGATCGGCCTGGCCATCCTGGTTTCGGGCATCCTCTATCTCAATCAGTTTCGCGCCGGCCTCATCGACGCCAAGGTCCAAAGCCTGCTCACGCAAGGTGAGATCATCGCCGGCGCGCTGGCGGCCTCGGCCGGCGTCGACACGGATCAGATTCAGATCGATCCGGAAAAGCTGCTTGAAAGCGAAGCGAGCCAGAGCAGCGCCTCGGATGAAGACGTGCTCGGCGGCAGCCTCGAATTCACCATCGATCCGGAACGGGCGGCCCCCATCCTCCGCCGTTTGGTGAAGCCGACCGGTAGCCGCGCCCGCATCTATGGCCGCAACGGTGAACTGATCCTCGACTCCGATACCTTCTATTCGCGCGGCGAGGTGCTCCGTTACGATTTGCCTCCACCCGAGGCCGAGGAGCGCGACGTGCTGACCTCGTTCTGGCGCGCGGTGAAGACACGCACGCGGCAATACGATTTGCCGCTCTATAGCGAAATCGGCGGCGAGAACGGCAAAGCCTATCCGGAGGTCGCCTCGGCCCTGACCGGGACCTCGGTGCCGATCGTGCGCGTCAACGACAAGGGCGAGCTCGTGGTCTCGGTGGCGGTGCCGGTGCAGCGCCTGCGCGCCGTGCTCGGCGTGCTGCTGCTCTCCACCAGAGGCGGCGACATCGACAATATCGTCGCGGCTGAGCGCTGGGGCATCGTCAGGGTGTCGCTATTCGCGGCCGCGGTCACCGTGGTGTTGTCGATGATTCTCGCCAATACCATCGCCGGGCCGGTGCAGCGGCTTGCCACCGCGGCCGAGCGCGTCCGTCATAGCGTGAAGGCGCGCGCCGAGATCCCGGATTTCACCGACCGGACCGACGAGATCGGCCATCTCTCCGGCGCGCTGCGCGACATGACGCAAGCGCTTTACCGGCGGATCGATGCGATCGAGAGCTTCGCCGCCGACGTGGCGCATGAGCTTAAGAATCCGCTCACCTCTTTGCGCAGTGCGGCGGAGACGCTGCCGCTGGCCAAGACGGCGGATTCGAAGGAGCGGCTGATGGAGATCATCCAGCACGATGTGAGGCGGCTGGACCGGCTGATCAGCGACATCTCCGACGCCTCCAGGCTCGACGCCGAGCTCGCGCGCGAGGACGCCGCGCCCGTGGATTTGGCGGAGCTGTTGCGCACCACCGTGCCGCTGTTCAATGAGATCCATCGCGACGACACGCTGGAGGTGGTGCTGGAGATCGCCTATAGCCCCGGCGCGAGACCTTATCGCTGCATCGGCCATGACAGCCGCCTGGGCCAGGTCATCGTCAACCTGCTCGAAAATGCGATTTCCTTCTCGCCGCCAAATGGCCGGGTGACGCTCAAGGCGAAACGCGTCGGGCCGGAGATCCAGATCGCCATCGAGGACGAGGGGCCCGGCATTCCGCCCGAGAATCTCGAGCGCATCTTCGAGCGCTTCTACACCGATCGCCCGCAGGAGAATTTCGGCCAGAACTCCGGGCTCGGCCTCAACATCTCGCGGCAGATCGTCATGGCCCATGGCGGCAGCATGTGGGCGGAGAACCGGCCGGCGGACGCCGCGAGCCCGAAGCCGCCGCATGGGTCAGAGCCCGGCAGCGGCGGCGCGCGTTTCGTCATCCGCTTGCCTGCGGCCTAGGGTCCACATCCAAGAGGCTTGAGTGAAAGAGGCGCGGCAGCTTGTCCATGGCACCTGCGTGGCGTTTGGCCGGCACGCAGCGTTGTTGCGCGGACGCTCGGGCAGCGGCAAATCGGACCTTGCACTCCGCTTCCTGGCGCTTCCAGCCGAGGCGGAATGCGAGCCGCGGCTCGTGGCCGACGATCAGGTCTTCCTTGACGCGGGCGGAGATGGCGTGTTGTTGGCGTCTGCGCCACCTCGCCTTGCCGGCAAGATCGAGGTCAGGGGCCTCGGTATCTTGGCCGTCCCCTATCTGGCGGAGGCGGCG
Source organism: Methyloceanibacter sp. (assembly GCA_049678565.1). GTDB lineage: Bacteria > Pseudomonadota > Alphaproteobacteria > Rhizobiales > Methyloligellaceae > Methyloceanibacter. The sequence continues at coordinate 4,422 of JBAUEK010000030.1, forward strand.
CTCGTCCTCGTCGTCGATCTCGCGGCGAGTGAGGAGGTGCCGAGAATGCCGCCGGATCCGTTCGAGCAGACGACCATAGCGGGGGTAAGCGTGCCTGTTCTGCAACTTGCGCCTTTCGAGCTGTCCTCGGCGCTCAAGCTGAAATTGGCGCTTCTTTCGGCGGTGTCACAAATGCCTCGTACACAGTCTGAGGTTCGGGCTTGCGCCCGCGGGCGGGCGCGACAAAGATAGCGGCCTTTCGCCGGGGGAAGCAGCTTCGCGGGGTAACATGATCGGTGTCGTCATCGTTACACATGGAAGGCTCGCGCATGAATTTCGCGCGGCGCTCGAACATGTCGTCGGGCCTCAGGAGCAGATCGAGACCATTTCCATCGGTCCCGACGACGATCTCGATGTGAGGCGGGCGGACATGCTCGCGGCGCTGTCGAGGGTCGATAGTGGCGACGGCGTCGCCGTGCTCACCGACATGTTCGGCGGCACGCCCTCCAATCTCGCCATCTCGGCCATGGAGCGGGACAATGTCGAAGTGATCGCAGGCGTCAATTTGCCGATGCTGGTCAAGCTCGCCAGCGTGCGCGGCGAGTGCAGTTTGGCCGACGCGGTGAGCCAGGCGCAGGAAGCCGGAAAGAAATATATCAGCGTCGCCAGTCAAATTCTGGCCGCGAATTAGAGTGTAAACGCCTCGAGCCGCGCCAAGCGGCTTTCATTTTATTTTGAACGCGACGACGACGGATGCCTCGGGTGAAATCTCGCTACGATAAGGGGGTCGAAAAGACAAAGGGCCTCTATTTCGCCGAGGTCGTGATCCCGAACAAGAAGGGCCTGCACGCGCGGGCTTCGGCGCAATTCGTGCGTTGCGCCGGCGGCTTCAACGCCGAGACCCGCGTGACGCGCGAGGGCCACACGGTTGGCGGAACCTCGATCATGGGCTTGATGATGCTCGCCGCGGGCCAGGGCCACTCGATCCTGATCGAGACGGAGGGGCTCGAGGCGAGCGCCGCCATGGAGGCGCTGATCGCGCTGGTCGAGGCCGGCTTCCACGAGGACGACTGAGCGCTGTCGCCGCGCCGGGCCCAGGCCCCGCGCCACCCGTCTCCCGACTCGACCGCTTGATCCGGCGGGTGGTAACCTCAATCGGACCGGTTTCGGGGGAGAGCGCCATGCAACACCGTATCGCTCCGAGCGACGCGCAGACGCGCGCGCCGGGCTGGTATTTGGCCAAGGGAGACCAGGAATTCGGCCCTCTGACGGACCGCGAGCTGGCGATGCTGGCCGAAAGAGGCGGCCTGAAGCCCGAGGACTTGTTGTGGACGCCGGGGTTTGACACATGGAGACCGGCGCATTCGGTCGCCGATCGGCAAGCCGCGGCGAAGCCAACCAAGCCACCTTCTCTCAGCGACGCCGCGCATGACGTCCCCGCGGCCGCGGCGGCCGTTTCGGCGCCCCAAGCTCAGAGCCGTGCGCGCAACCTGCGCACGATCGCCGTGGTCGAGCTGAAGAGCTTCATCGCCATCTTCGTCTATCTCTGGTTCGTCTTTACCGTCTTTCTCATCCATGAATGGGTGGTCCTGGCCAATAACAGCATCAGCTTCAGGTTCTACGGCTTGGCCGCCATCAATGCGCTGGTGCTCGCCAAGATCATGCTGGTCGCCGAGAAGCTCCGCTTCGCCGAGCGGTTCGACAAGGGCCCCCTCGCCTATCCGATCCTCTACAAATCCCTGTTGTTCTCGATCTTGCTGCTCGCCGCCTACATCGTGGAGGAAGTTGTCGTCGGCATGATCCACGGCGGCGGTGTGGTCGACAGTGTGCCCCGGATTGGAGGCGGGTCGGTTGCGGGAATGTTGGCTGTCGGCGCCATCATGGGCATCGCGCTGGTGCCATTCTTCGCCTTCAGGGAACTTGGCCGCGCCATTGGCCCTGTCCAGTTTCGATCCCTGATCTTCGGACCCAATGCGCCGCGATGGTGGCCTCTTGCCCCACGCGCGTCTCGGTTGAGACGCCGGGACGGGGCCAGCGAGGCGGCCTAAGCTTAACCGCGCATGCCGACCTCTGCCGCCTCAGGGCCGGCCGAGCTGCTCCAACGCCGTTCGCACCGGAGCGCTCGTGATCTTGATCAGACCGCCATAGGGCTGGTCCATCTCGAGGATGATGTAGATCGAGCCGGCGACTGAGAGAGCGGCGACGAAGAGAGCCCCGGTGACGAGGGGATTCCGTGGCGCGAACAGGCCGAAGCTGGCAAAGATGACGGCGAGCCAAAACACCAGGATGGCCAAGAACGGCCACCTAACGGAGCTGCCCACCTGCTGTAGCGCCGACCAGCGCTCCGCCGCCATCGAGCCGCTGATGTCGAGCGCCCGCGACTGGAGCCAGCGCTGTGCGTCCGTCTGCGGCGACAGCGCCAGCAGCTGGTTCTGAATGCCCTCGATGCCGATGCCGCTGCCAAGCGCGGTCGGCGTCGTGCCTGTCCCCCGCCCAGGCCATAATTGATCGATCCGCGTGGCCAGATTCTGTTTCAGCGATTGGCGCGCTGCATCGGCCTCGGGTCCGTAAGCCGCGAGGGTGCGATCGAGCAGGACGACCTTCGCGGCCCAATCCCGCAGCTCATTTTCCTTTTGGTCGAGGGAGGCCTTGGCCGAGGCGGTCAACAGACCAAGCACCAGCGCCGACAGCGTCGCGATCATGGCCATCGCCACCTTGATGGCGTCCTTGGCCTCCGGGCTTAAATGCTCCTTGGGCAGCACTTTGGCCAGAAACATGCCCAACAGGGCACTGCCGAACACGCACGCAACCACGATCGTGCAAATGCCCAAAGCGCTCATGCGCCACCCCCGAACTTGGCTTGGCCGGTTCCCGGCGATCAATCCAGACGAAGACTCAACGAGCGTTTGTAGCCGGTCACCATGGCGCGCACCAGATTCTCTCGATGCGCGAAGCTGGCGAAAATCACCGCGGCGATGTGGGCGATGATCAGGCCTAGGGTGATGTTGGCGACGACCTCATGCACCTCCTCCATCTGCTCACCGGTCGTTTTGGTGAACATGCCGGCGAGGGGGCCGGCCTGCTGGTCGCCGCCATAGACCACGAGGCCAGTGATCACGGTGGCGGCGACGAAGATGAGCAGCAGCATCACCATGGCGCCGCCGCCGGGGCTGTGGCCGAGATGGCGCTCGGACCGGAACAGCACGAGATCGCGCACATAGCGAAACGTCGCCGCCGGGGCGTAGATGAAATCCGAAAAGCGCGCATGCGTCGGGCCGACAAAGCCCCAGAGCACGCGGGCCACAATCAGAATGCCGACGATATAACCGGCCCAGACATGGACCTGGAGCAGATCGTCCTCGGTCAGATAGGCGACGGTGAAGCCGACGACCAAGGTCCAATGGAAGATCCGCACGAACGGGTCCCACACATAGACCTGCGGTGGCACGGCATTTGGAGCAGGATCAAGCATGCGATGTCTCTATCCGATCCGGACCGGAGCCGGCTTTGCGTTTGATCAAAACTGGGCTGGGCGAGAAATAGAGGCGCGCGCCAAGAAAACGAGATCAAAATCATCCAAGGGCGCGGCGACGGAGTCCAGGTCGGAGTTGACGAGATCGACGCTGGGCGTGATGCGCTGGCGCCGAGAACGAACCTTGACTCCGGCCCCTTCAGGCAAGATATAAGGAGTTCTTTATATCTTTATCACAGCAGGCGGAGCGTAACGGCATGAATTACCACGTCAAGGATATC
>JBAUEK010000031.1:0-18010 GCA_049678565.1 Methyloceanibacter sp.
CCCGTCACGGTGTTGCGCCTCGAGAAGTGTCAGGTCGTCGGCCAGCGCACCGCCGAGAAGAACGGCTATACCGCCGTGCAGCTCGGCGCCGGTCATCGCAAGGTGAAGCGTCTCACGCGCTCAGAGCGCGGCAGCTTCGCCGTGGCTAATGTGGAGCCTAAGCGCAAGGTCGCCGAGTTCCGGGTCAGCCCGGACAACATGATCGACGTGGGCGCGGAGATCACCGCCGACCACTTCGTCGAAGGGCAGTTTGTGGACGTGTCCGGCACCTCGATCGGCAAGGGCTTTGCCGGCGGCATGAAGCGTCACGGCTTTAGCGGCTTGCGGGCGAGCCACGGCGTGTCTGTGAGCCACCGTTCGCTCGGTTCGACCGGTCAGTGCCAAGACCCGGGCAAGGTGTTCAAGGGCAAGAAGATGGCCGGCCATATGGGCGACGTGAACGTGACCACGCAGAATCTGCGGGTGGTGAAGACCGACCCGGAGCGCGGGCTGATCATGATCCGCGGCGCGGTGCCGGGCTCCAAGGGCGGCTGGGTGCTGTTGAAGGACGCGGTGAAGCGGAGTCTACCTGAGACCGCTCCGAAGCCAGGCGCCTTCCGTAAGCGCGCGGGCGATCAGTCGGAGCCGGCGGCGAAGGCGGAGCCGGCACCAGAGCAAGCAGAGGCGGGGAGCCAAGAGTAATGCAGGCCGACGTCACCACGCTCGACGCCAAGAAGGCGGGAACGGTCGAACTTCCGGACGATGTGTTCGGGCTCGAGCCGCGCCCTGACATTCTCCACCGCATGGTGCGCTATCAGCTGGCCAAGCGCCGCAGCGGCACGCGCTCGGTGCAGGATCGTTCCGAGGTCAATTACACCGGCGCCAAGGTGTACCGGCAGAAGGGCACCGGACGCGCGCGGCACGGTAGCCGCAGGGCCAATCTGTTCCGGGGCGGCGGCAAGACGTTCGGCCCGAAGCCGCGCAGTCATGCCATCGAGCTGCCGAAAAAGGTGAGGGCGCTCGCGCTCAAGCTGGCGCTGTCGGCCAAGGCGAAGTCCGACGCGCTGCTCGTCATCGACAAATGCGAGATGAAGGATGCCAAGACCAAGGAGCTGAAGTCGCGCTTCTTGAAGCTCGGGCTTGCCTCCGCGCTGATCATTGACGGTTCCGAGGTTCAGGACGCCTTCGCCAAGGCCGCCCGCAACCTGCCGCATGTCGATGTGCTGCCGGTACAGGGCATCAACGTCTACGACATTCTGAATCACGACAAGCTGGTCTTGACCAAGGCCGCGGTGGAAGCGTTGGAGGCGCGATTCAAATGAGCGCACTCAAGGCCTATGACGTCATCCTCGCGCCGGTGATCACCGAGAAGTCGAGCATGGCTTCCGAATCGAACCAGGTGATCTTCAAAGTGCGCCGCGACGCGACCAAGCCGGAAATCAAGGCGGCCGTGGAGCAGCTGTTCAAAGTCAAGGTGCTCGCCGTCAACACGATCGTGCGCAAGGGCAAGACCAAGCGCTTTCGTGGCATTGCCGGCAAGCAGCAGGACGTCAAGAAAGCGATAATTAGGCTCGCCGAAGGCGACAAGATCGACGTGACCACGAGGATCTAGCGCGCCATGGCACTCAAAACTTACAAACCGACCACGCCGAGCCAGCGCTCGCTCGTGCTCGTCGACCGCAGTCATCTGTGGAAGGGCAAGCCGGTCAAGGCGTTGACCGAGGGCCTGAGCAAGAGCGGCGGCCGCAACAATCAGGGTCGCATCTCCATGTGGCATCGCGGTGGGGGCCATAAGCGCACCTATCGCGTGATCGACTTCAAGCGGCGCAAGCTCGGCGCCCCGGCCACGGTCGAGCGGCTCGAATATGATCCGAACCGCACCGCCTTCATTGCGCTGATCCGCTATGAGGACGGGGAGCTCGCCTACATCCTGGCGCCACAGCGTCTTGCCCCCGGCGATACCGTGATCTCCGGTGCGCGCGTGGACGTGAAGCCCGGCAACGCCATGCCGCTGGCCAGCATGCCCATCGGCACCATCGTCCACAATGTGGAGATGAAGGAGGGCAAGGGCGGTCAGCTCGCCCGTGCCGCCGGCACTTACGTTCAGCTGGTTGGGCGCGACTCGGGCTATGCGATCCTCAAGCTCAATTCCGGCGAGACCCGAATGGTGCCGTCGGCGTGCATGGCCACGGTTGGCGCTGTGTCCAATCCGGACAATTCCAACATCTCTCTCGGCAAGGCAGGCCGGAGCCGGTGGAAGGGCAGAAAGCCCGTCGTGCGCGGCGTGGCGATGAACCCGGTCGATCACCCCCACGGTGGCGGCGAGGGTCGTACCTCTGGCGGCCGGCATCCGGTGACGCCCTGGGGTAAATCGACCAAGGGCAAGCGGACGCGCAGTAATCACGCCTCCGACAAGTTCATCCTGCGCAGCCGTCATCTCAAGAAGAAGAAAGGTTAGGGCCCGTGTCACGTTCGATTTGGAAAGGCCCGTTCGTCGACGGCTATTTGTTGAAGAAGGCGGAAACGTCTCGCGGCAGCGGGTCGAGCGCGGTGATCAAGATGTGGTCGCGCCGCTCGACGATCCTGCCGCAATTCGTGGGGCTGACCTTCGGTGTGCATAACGGTCAGAAGCACGTCCCGGTGCTCGTCACCGAGGACATGGTCGGACACAAATTCGGTGAGTTCGCGCCGACGCGGACCTTCCATGGCCACGCGGCCGACCGGAAGGCGAAGAGGAAGTAATGGGTAAGCCGCAACGCGAACGCTCATTGCCGGAGAACGAGGCCAAGGCCGTCACGCGGCTTCTGCGCATCAGCCCGCAGAAGCTCAACCTGCTGGCCCAGCTGATCCGCGGCAAGAAGGTCGACAAGGCGCTCGCCGACCTCACCTTCTCGCGCAAGCGCATCGCGCAGGACGTGAAGAAGACATTGGAATCGGCGATCGCCAACGCCGAGAACAACCATTCCCTCGATGTCGACGCGCTGATCGTGTCGGAGGCCTATGTGGGGAAGGGCTTGGTGATGAAACGTTTGAAGCCGCGGGCGCGAGGTCGCGCCAGCCGCATTTTAAAACCGTTCGCGCAGATCACCGTGATCGTGCGCCAGGTCGAGGAGCCTGCTTGATGGGACAGAAGGTCAATCCGATCGGGCTCAGGCTCGGCGTCAACCGCACTTGGGACTCGCGTTGGTACGCGACCCGGGGCGAGTATGCGCGCCTGCTGCATGAGGACTTGAAGATGCGCGAGCATATTCTTACCTCGCGCAAGCAGGCCGGCATCTCCAAGGTCGTCATCGAGCGGCCGCACAAGAAGTGCCGGGTCACCGTTCATACCGCGCGTCCGGGCATCCTCATCGGCAAGAAGGGCACCGACATCGAGAAGCTCCGGAAGGAGCTCGCGGCCATGACCGATTCCGATGTCCACCTCAATATCGTCGAGGTGCGGAAGCCCGAGATCGACGCCACGCTCGTGGCCGAGGGCATCGCGCAGCAGCTCGAGCGCCGCGTCGCCTTCCGCCGCGCCATGAAGCGCGCCGTGCAATCGGCGATGCGCATGGGCGCGCTCGGCATCCGTATCAATTGCGGCGGCCGGCTCGGCGGGTCGGAGATCGCGCGCATGGAGTGGTACCGCGAGGGGCGGGTGCCGTTGCATACGCTGCGGGCCGATATCGACTACGGCACGGCGCTTGGCCGCACCGCCTACGGCATCATCGGCATCAAGGTGTGGATCTTCAAGGGCGAGATCATGGCCCACGATCCGATGGCGCAGGAGACGCGTTCGCTTGAGGCGCAGGAAGGCGGACGTTCCTCTGGACGCCGCGAGATGCCGCAGTCGGCGGCTTAGGGCCTAAGGGCAAGGACAAGGCACAAGGGTCATGTTGCAACCGAAACGCACCAAGTACCGCAAAGCCCATAAGGGCCGCATCAAGGGTACCGCGTCGAGCGCCGCGAGCCTCAGCTTCGGCACCTTCGGGCTGAAGGCGCAGGAGCCCGCGCGCATCACCGCGCGCCAGATCGAGGCCGCAAGGCGGGCGATGACGCGGCAGATGAAGCGTGCGGGACGTGTCTGGATCCGGATCTTCCCCGATGTGCCGGTGTCGAAGAAGCCGACCGAGGTGCGCATGGGTAAGGGCAAGGGAACGCCCGAGTTTTGGGTGGCGCGGGTGAAGCCCGGGCGGGTGATGTTCGAGATCGACGGCGTCGGCGATCAGGTCGCGCGGGAGGCGCTCCGGCTCGCAGCCGCGAAGCTGCCGCTCAGAACCCGTGTCGTCGCCCGTATCACCGAGGTTTGAGCGAGAGCGCGAAGGACGAATGACGATGAAGGCGCACCAAGTTCGTGGAATGACGCAAGACCAGCTCGACGACGAGCTGCTCAAGCTCAAGAAGGAGCAGTTCAACCTGCGCTTTCAAGCGGCGTCAGGCCAGCTTGAGAACACGGCGCGGGTCAGGGAGGTGCGGCGCGACATCGCTCGCATCCAAACGATTACGCGCCAGCTGAGCGCTAGCGCCAAGGCCTAAGGAACAGAGCTATGCCGAAACGAGTGCTGCAAGGGGTCGTGGTGAGCGACAAGAACGACAAGACGGTGGTGGTGCGCGTCGAACGCCGCTTCACGCATCCTTTGCTGCAGAAGACCGTGCGGCGGTCCAAGAACTACCAAGCCCATGACGAGGGCAACGACTTCAAGGTGGGCGAATTGGTGAGGATCGAGGAGTGTCCTCCGATCTCCAAGCAGAAACGGTGGACGGTGATGTCGCGCGAGCGAGCCGCTAGCGAGGGGGTCTAGGCTTAAAAGCCGGAGATAATTGCCATGATCCAGATGCAGACAAATCTCGATGTCGCCGACAATTCCGGCGCCCGGCGCGTGCAGTGCATCAAGGTGCTCGGCGGCTCGAAGCGCAAATATGCTTCGATCGGCGACATCATCGTCGTCTCGGTGAAAGAGGCGATCCCACGCGGCCGCGTCAAGAAGGGCCAAGTGATGAAGGCCGTCGTCGTGCGCACGGCAAAGGGCGTGCGCCGGCCGGACGGCTCGATCATCCGCTTCGACCGCAACGCGGCGGTCCTGGTCAACCCGCAAGGCGAGCCGATCGGCACCCGCATCTTCGGACCGGTCACGCGCGAGCTCAGAGCCAAGAAGCACATGAAGATCGTGTCACTCGCGCCGGAGGTGCTGTGATGCCGAAGCTGAAGATCCGGAAAGGCGACCACGTCGTGGTCCTGACCGGAAAGGATAAGGGCAAGCACGGCGAAGTGCTGAAGATGCTCCCGGCGGATAATCGGGCCATCGTCAAGGGCGTCGCCATGATCCGGCGCCACCAGAAGCAGACCGCGGCCCAGGAGGGCGGCATCATCTTCAAGGAGGCCGCGATCCACGTCTCCAACCTCGCGCTCGAGGACCCCAAGGATGGGAAGCCTACGCGCGTCGGTTACAAATTTTTGAAGGACGGGCGCAAGGTCCGCTTTGCCAAGCGCTCCGGCGAGGTGATCGATGTCTGAGACTGCCTACATTCCTCGGCTGAAGCAGCAATATCAGGATGAGCTGCGCGGCGAGCTCGCCAAGGAGTTCGGTTATTCGAACCCGATGCAGGTGCCGCGGCTCGACAAGGTCGTGCTGAATATGGGCATCGGCGAAGCCGTCGGCGATTCCAAGAAGGTGCAGGCCGCCGCCGCCGATCTCGCGCTCATTGCCGGGCAGAAGCCGGTGATCACAATGGCGCGGAAGTCGATCGCAGGCTTCAAGGTGCGCGAGGGAATGCCGCTCGGCACCAAGGTCACGCTGCGCAAGAGCCGGATGTACGAATTCGTCGACAGGCTGGTGAATATCGCGTTGCCGCGGGTGAGGGACTTTAGGGGTCTCAATCCGAACAGCTTCGACGGCCGCGGCAATTATTCGATGGGGCTGAAGGAGCACATCATTTTCCCCGAGATCAATTTCGACCAGGTCGAAGAGATTTGGGGCATGGACATCATCATTTGCACCACAGCGCAAACCGACGACGAGGCGCGCGCCCTGCTGAAGCATCTGAACTTTCCGTTCCGCAGCTAGGGTGTCGCGGCTCCGGCTGCGCTAGGAGGATTGAATGGCAAAGACAAGCATGGTTGAGCGGGACAAGAAACGGCGCCAGCTCGCCAGTAAGTTCAAGGGACGGCGCACGCGGCTTAAGGAGCTTGCGGCCGACCGCAATGTTCCGGCCGAAGAGCGCTTCGCGGCCAGGCTGAGGCTTGCAGAGCTTCCGCGCAACTCGTCGCCAACGCGCAGCCGCAACCGCTGCGAGTTGTCCGGACGGCCGCGCGGTTACTACCGCAAACTCAAGATGTCGCGCATCGCCCTTCGCGATCTCGCAAGCCAGGGGCTGATCCCCGGCATGGTCAAGTCTAGCTGGTAAGGAAGACTAATGAGCATCAACGATCCCCTAGGCGACATGCTCACGCGTATCCGCAACGCGCAGATGCGCCACAAGGTCAAGGTGACGACGCCGGCCTCCAGCCTCCGCGAGCACGTGCTCGAGGTGTTGGTGGAGGAAGGCTTTATTCGCGGCTACGCGCGGGTCGACTATGACGGCGGCAAGTCCGAGTTCGATATCGAGCTCAAATATTTCGACGGCGAGCCGGTGATCAAGGAGATCAGGCGGGTGTCGACGCCGGGGCGGCGGGTGTATTCATCCGTGCGCGACCTGCCGACCGTGGCCAATGGGCTTGGCGTCGCCATACTCTCGACGCCGAAGGGCGTCATGTCGGATGCTCGCGCGCGCACTGAGAATGTGGGCGGCGAGATTCTCTGCAGCGTGTTCTAGGCTTGATGAGCGAAGGTTTGAAATAGATGTCGCGTATCGGCAAACAACCAGTGCCAATCCCGAGTGGCGTAACCGCCTCCGTGGACGGCCAATTGGTGGCGGTGAAGGGACCAAAGGGCGAGCTCAGCCACGTCCTTGTGGACGAGGTCATCGCCAAGCTCGACGATGGCGCCATCGAAGTCTCGCCGCGGGATGACACGCAGGCGGCGCGCGCCATGTGGGGCATGTCGCGGACGCTGCTCGCCAATCTGGTCACCGGCGTCACCGACGGTTTCACCAAGAAGCTCGAGATCACCGGCGTGGGATATAGAGCTGCGGTGCAAGGCTCCGCCCTCCAGCTTCAGCTCGGTTACAGTCACGACGTCGCCTATCCCATTCCGCAAGGCATCCAGGTGCAGTGTTCGAAGCCGACCGAGATCGTGATCAGCGGCATCGACAAGCAGAAGGTGGGACAGGTGGCGGCCGAGATCAGGCGGTTCAGGCCGCCAGAGCCCTATAAGGGCAAAGGCGTGAGATATGCGGGCGAGTTCATCCTCCGCAAAGAAGGCAAGAAGAAGTAGCAGGATCGGTCATGGGCGCTTCGAACGAAAAATTTAATCGGCGGTCGCAGCGGGTGCGACAGTCGCTCAGGCGGACCGCACATGGTCGCGCGCGGCTGTCCGTGTTCCGGTCGTCCAAGCATATCTACGCCCAGGTGATCGACGATGGCGCCGGGCGGACCATGGCGGCGGCCTCGACCCTCGACAAGGACCTCAAGGGCTCCCTAAAGAAGGGCTGCGACCTCGCGGCGGCACAGGCCGTGGGCAAGCTCCTGGCCGAGAGGGCGATCGAGGCGGGAGTGAAGGACGTCGTCTTCGACCGTGGCGGCTATATCTATCATGGGCGAGTGAAGGCACTTGCCGATGCGGCCCGTGAAGCAGGGCTGAATTTCTAAGGTTTAAGGAAAGGACTACCGCCGTGGCACGAGGCCCGCAAGGAAGAGACCGCGACGATCGCGATCGCGACAGCGAGTTTGTCGACAAGCTCGTGCATATCAATCGCGTGGCTAAGGTGGTGAAGGGCGGCAGGCGCTTCGGCTTCGCGGCGCTTGTGGTCGTTGGCGACCAGAAGGGGCGCGTCGGCTTCGGCCATGGCAAGGCGCGCGAGGTGCCGGAGGCGATCCGCAAAGCCACGGAGGCCGCCAAGCGGGGCCTCGTCAGAGTGCCCTTGCGCGAGGGACGCACACTGCATCATGACGTGACCGGGCATCATGGCGCCGGCAAGGTGGTGTTGCGCGCGGCACCTCCGGGCACTGGTATCATCGCCGGCGGGCCAATGCGCGCCGTGTTCGAGACGCTCGGCATCCAGGATGTGGTGGCCAAGTCGCTCGGCAGCTCGAACCCCTACAACATGGTGCGCGCCACTTTCGACGCGTTGCGCCATGAGGACAGTCCAAGGGGCGTTGCGGCGCGGCGCGGTAAGAAGGTGAGCGAGATCGTGTCTCGCCGCAGAGATGGCGCCGGCGAAGCCGCGGGCCAGGCGGAAGCTTAGGCGCCCAAAGGCAAGGTTGAAGCAAGATGGCTGACACAGCGGACAGAAAGACCATCGTCGTGGAGCAGATCGGCAGCCCCATCAGGCGGCCCGGGATCCAGCGCGCCACGTTGGTCGGACTTGGGCTCAATAAGATGCATAAGCGCCGGACGCTGGTCGACAGCCCCCAGGTGCGCGGCATGGTGGCGAAGATCAGCCATCTCGTGCGCATCGTGGACGAGAAGGCGGGAGCGTAGGCACCATGCGGCTGAATGAACTGAAAGACCGGGACGGCGCCACCAAGGCCAAGAAGCGGCTCGGCCGGGGCATTGGCTCCGGTCTTGGCAAGACCTCCGGGCGCGGCGTCAAGGGTCAGAAGGCCCGCTCCGGCGTCGCCATCAAGGGCTTCGAAGGCGGCCAGATGCCGCTCCATCGGCGCCTGCCGAAGCGCGGCTTCAACAATATCTTCGCCAAGAAGTACAACGAGCTCAATCTTGGCCGGATTCAGGAGGCTGTCGATTCCGGCCGGCTTGATGGCAAGAAGCCGATCACCATCGAGGCGCTTAAGGCAGCTGGCTTGATCCGCCGCGCCAAGGACGGTGTTCGCCTGCTCGGTCATGGCGAACTCAAGGCTAAGCTCGCTTTCGAGATTACCGGAGCGTCGGGTAGCGCGATCAAGGCGGTCGAAGCCGCGGGCGGTACGGTGTCGCTGAAATCCGCGACCGGCCGTGAGCGGCCGCCCGGCGACCAGGTCAAGTCGGAGCGCCGCGCGGCGAAGCGCGTCGCGGTACAGACCAAGGCCGACGCAAAGTCGGGAAAGTCTGCCAAGCCAAAGCCTGACCAGGCGGGGGACGCCGAAGAGGCAAAGCCTGCCAAGGCCAAATCGGACCAGGCACCAGAGGCGGCCGCGCCCGCAACAGCAAAGAAGGCAAAGGCCGGTGAGGCCGAAGCTAAGAAGCCGAAATCGAACCCGGCAGCAGCCGAGAAGGACAAGTCCTAGCGGGCCGGTCCTAGCTTTGACGCGCGCGGCCTTTCGCCGGCAAGAATGTCGTAAGGGAAGAGAGTTCCAGCATGGCTTCTGCTGCTGAACAGCTGGTTTCCAATCTCAATTTCGCGGCCTTCGCCAAGGCCGACGAGCTGAAGAAGCGCATCTGGTTCACGCTGGGCGCGCTCCTGATCTACCGGCTTGGCACCTATATCCCGATCCCGGGCATCAACCCCCAGGCGCTGCAGGAAGTGTTCCAGCAGAACCAGTCGGGCCTGCTCGGCATGTTCGACATGTTCTCGGGCGGCGCGGTGGGTCGCATGGCGATCTTCGCCCTCAACATCATGCCTTACATCTCGGCATCGATCATCCTCCAGCTGCTGACCACGGTCTCGCCGCATCTTGAGCAGTTGAAGAAGGAGGGCGAGCAGGGGCGCCGGCAGATCAACCAATATACGCGTTACGGCACCGTGCTGCTGGCATCGCTGCAAGCTTACGGCATCGCCGTCGGGCTGGAGGGCGCCGGCAATATCGTCATCGATCCAGGCTGGTTCTTCCGCGCCACCACGGTGATTACGCTGGTGGGCGGCACCATCTTCTTGATGTGGCTGGGCGAGCAGATTACCGCGAGAGGGGTGGGTAACGGCATTTCGCTCATCATCTTCGCCGGCATTGTCGCGGCGCTTCCGCATGCGGTACTCGGTACGCTCGAGCTCGGGCGCACGGGCGCGATGTCGACGATCCTGATCTTCGCGCTAGTGCTCATGGCCATCGCCGTGATCGCCGTCATCGTGTTCATGGAGAGAGCGCAGCGGCGTCTGCTGGTGCAATATCCAAAGCGCCAGGTGGGGAACCGCATGTTCCAGGGCGATTCGTCCCATCTTCCGCTCAAGCTCAACAGCGCCGGCGTGATCCCACCCATCTTTGCGTCGTCGCTGCTCCTATTGCCGATCACCTTCGCCAATTTCTCCGCGGGCCAGGGACCGGAATGGCTGACCACGATCACCGCGCTCTTGGGCCAGGGCCAGCCGCTGCACGTCCTGCTTTACGTCAGCCTGATCATCTTCTTCGCCTTCTTCTACACGGCGGTCGTGTTCAATCCGAAGGACACGGCGGAAAACCTGAAGAAATATGGCGGCTTCCTGCCAGGGATCAGGCCCGGGGAGCGGACGGCCGAATATATCGACTACGTGCTTACCCGTATCACCGTGGTCGGCGCACTCTACCTCGCCGCCGTCTGCGTTTTGCCCGAGATCCTGGTCTCCTACGCTGGAGCGCCCTTCTATTTCGGCGGCACCTCGCTCCTGATCGTGGTGAGCGTCACCATGGACACCGTGGCCCAAGTGCAGAGCCATCTGCTCGCGCATCAATATGAGGGTCTCATTAAACGATCGAAGCTGAGGGGAGCGCGCCGGCAATGAATTTGGTCTTGCTCGGCCCTCCGGGTGCCGGCAAGGGGACCCAAGCTATTCTGCTCGAGACCGAGCGGTCACTCGTCAAGCTCTCCACCGGAGACATGCTGAGGGCGGCCGTGGCCGAGGGGACGGATCTCGGCCGCAGGGCAGGCACGATCATGGAGCAAGGACAGCTTGTGCCGGATGAGCTCGTGATTGGCCTGATCGCCGAACGTCTGGACGCCGACGGCAATGGCAATGGCTTTATTCTTGACGGGTTCCCCCGCACCATCGCCCAGGCCAAGGCCCTCGACCGGCTGCTTGAGGAAAGAGGCCAGGACGTCGACGCCGTGATCGAGATGCGGGTCGACGACGATGCCCTGGTGAACCGCATCAAGGGCCGCTTTACCTGCGACGCGTGCGGAGAGGGGTATCACGAGGCCTTCAAGATGCCGAAGGTTTCAGGTGTTTGCGATCGCTGCGGCTCGACCAAATTCGCGCGCCGGCGCGACGATACCGAAGAGGTGGTTCGCCCCAGGCTTGAGGCTTATCACGCCAAGACCGAGCCGCTGATCGCCTATTACGAGGAGCAAGGGAAGCTTAAGACCGTGGATGGCATGGCGGATATCGAGGCCGTGCACCAAGCCATCGCCCGGGTGGTCGACGGGGTTAAGGTTGACGATCGCAAGGCCCCTGGTTGACCTTGTCAAGCGGAATCGCTAGATAAGGCTCGATCCATTGCTGGATAGGATTGACCGGTCCCGGGGGACGGCGTTTTCCCGTGGTCGGTTTTGTTGCGTTCCATTGGTTAATCGCTTGAATTTCCATATGTTAGACGCGCTTTGAGGAGAGCTTCGTGGCCCGTATCGCAGGTGTGAACATCCCGACTAATAAGCGGGTAGAGGTTGCGCTTACCTATATCCACGGCATCGGGGACACCTTTGCCAAGCAGATTTGCGGTAGCGTGAATATTCCGTCGGAGCGGCGGGTCAGCCAGCTCACCGAGTCGGAGATCATTCAAATCCGCGAGGTCATCGACCGCGACTTTATGGTCGAGGGCGATCTCCGGCGCGATGTCGCCATGAATATCAAGCGGTTGATGGATCTTGGCTGCTACCGCGGCCTGCGGCATCGTCGCGGCTTGCCGGTGCATGGTCAACGGACGCATACCAATGCGCGCACGCGCAAAGGTCCGGCCAAGCCCATCGCTGGCAAGAAAAAATAGAGAGTTTCAACAGGCGCGGCTGGGGCTTGACCTTGGCTGAAGCAATTTCAGAGATGCGGGAATAAAGCATGGTCAAGGATAAAGCGCGCGTACGCCGCAGGGAAAAGAAGAACATCACCTCGGGTGTCGCGCATGTGCAGGCAAGCTTCAACAATACGATGATCACCATTACCGACGCTCAAGGAAACACGATTTCCTGGTCGTCGGCTGGCGCCATGGGTTTCAAGGGGTCGCGGAAATCCACGCCATATGCCGCTCAGGTTGCCGCCGAAGATGCGGGCAAGAAGGCGATGGAGCACGGCATGAAGAACATCGAGATCGAGGTTCGTGGGCCTGGCTCTGGACGCGAATCCGCGCTTCGGGCGCTGCAGGCGGCCGGCTTCACCATCATCTCGATCCGCGACGTGACTCCAATTCCGCACAATGGTTGTCGACCTCGCAAGCGCCGGCGCGTCTAAGACTTTAAGGAAGGCTGACAACCACATGTTGCATACGGATTTTCGTAAGCTGGGCCAAGCGGCCCCGCTCAAGGACCAGGAAAGGGCCCTCCAGGTGCTGCAGAAGAACTGGCAAGATCTCATAAAGCCCACCAAGCTCAATGTCCTCCCCGGTCGCGACCCGCATCGTTTCGCCATGGTCGTCGCCGAGCCGCTGGAGCGTGGTTTTGGGCTTACCCTCGGCAACGCGCTTCGCCGCGTGTTGCTTTCCTCCCTCCAAGGGGCCGCGATCACCTCGGTTCATATCGACGGTGTGCTGCACGAGTTTTCCTCGATCCCCGGCGTGCGCGAGGACGTGACCAATATCATCCTCAACATCAAGGAGATCGCGCTCCGTCAGCACGCCGAGGGCGTGAAGCGCATGGTGTTGAAGAAGGAAGGTCCGGGCGTGGCCAAGGCCAGCGACATCGAGACCGGCGCCGATATCGAGATCCTGAACCCGGATCACGTCATCTGCACGCTCGACCAGGGCGCTTCGATCCGCATGGAGTTCACGACCTCCACCGGCAAGGGCTATGTGCCGGCCGAGCGCAATCGTCCCGATGACGCTCCGATCGGCTACATCCCGGTCGATTCTCTCTACAGCCCGGTGCGCAAAGTGTCCTATCGCGTCGAGAACACCCGCGAGGGTCAGATCCTCGACTACGACAAGCTCACCATGGACATCGAAACCGACGGCTCCGTGCGGCCGGAGGATACCGTGGCGCTTGCCGCCCGCATCGTGCAGGACCAGCTCTCGGTCTTCGTCAATTTCGAGGAGCCGAAGAAGGAGGTGCTGTACGAGCGCCAGCCGGAGATTGCCTTCAACGCGGCGCTGCTGAAGAAGGTCGACGAGCTCGAGCTGTCCGTCCGTTCGGCCAATTGCCTGAAGAACGACAACATCGTCTATATCGGCGACCTCATCCAGAAGACGGAAGCCGAGATGCTCCGCACCCCGAACTTTGGCCGCAAGTCCTTGAACGAAATCAAGGAGGTTCTTGCCTCCATGGGGCTCCATCTCGGTATGGAGGTGCCGGACTGGCCGCCGGAGAATATCGAAGAGCTGGCCAAGCGGTTCGAGGATCATTACTGAGCTGGTTTCAGCGAGCGGACGCGGATGTCTGACGACTGATCCGCCTGGGAGGAAGAGATGCGTCATCGTAATGCCGGGCGAAAGCTGAACCGTACCGCGAGCCATCGCTTGGCGCTGTTCGCGAGCCTTGCCGCCGCCTTGATCAAGCACGAGCAGATCGTGACGACGTTGCCCAAGGCGAAGGATCTTAAGCGCGTGACCGACAGGCTGATCACGCTGGCCAAGCGCGGCGATTTGCACGCGCGCCGGCAGGCGCAGGCGCGCATTCGCGATGAAGCCATGGTGGCGAAGTTGTTCGCGACGCTTGGGCCGCGCTATGCTGAGCGCCCGGGCGGATACACGCGGGTGATGAAGGCGGGCTTCCGCTATGGCGACTCCGCGCCGATGGCGGTGATCGAGCTGGTCGACCGCGATCCCGATGCGCGCGGGTTGGATTCAGGGCCGGTGCAAGAGGCGAACGAGGAACCGGCGGCGGCCGCTTAAGCCCAGTTTGCCGCAATTGTCGTGAGACACGAAAAGGCGCGCCGCATGAAGCGGCGCGCCTTTGACGTTTTAATCGGCGTCGACGTCTCTACTTGTCGTCGTCGTCGTCGACATCTGCGTCCTTGGCGGGAGTGTGGTCGGCAGCGGCTTCTCTCGCGTCGTAAGCGTCAAGAGCCTGCTTCTTGATGCCTTTGACGCCATCGCCGAGAATTCCAGTGACTATCTTCTTGGCCTCGTCGTCGGTCGCGCCCTCGGCGTCGAAGTCAGACTGCCAATAGATGATCGATCGATCGGGCTCGTCGTCAACTTCCAGCCAGAGCTTGGACTTGTAGTTCTTGACGGGGAGGGGGCCCTCGACGATCTCATAGCTGTAGCTGAGATCTTCCGTGCCGGTCAGCTTCTCCTTGATCTTGCCGCCATTCTTGAGGGTGATCGTGCGGAAGACGACGTCGCCTTCCTTTTCCTCCACGCAGTCAGCAGCGGCCGGATGCCAGCTCTTGATGGCGCAGAAGTCACCGACCACCGCCCAAATCTCAGGGGGCAGGCCAGGAGCTTCGATTCTCTTCTTGACCGTGACCGCGGAGGCCGAGGTGCTGCCGACGAGCAGCGCGGCCAAGCTGATCAAGGCCAGTTTCATCATGCGCATGCGCTTTCTCCCACACTGTTACGTTAGTTGAACACGCCCGGCTCGCATCTTAGGGAAATGCTTTGTTGCGGCAAGGCCCAGGGCCTTGAATTTGGCGGATTTAGCAAATTTCCCAACGAGTTTGCATTGGGCTATAGGAAGGCAAATCGTGGAATTGCCTCAAGGCGGCGCTAGACATCAATCCATGACGAGACTGACGCTTTTCTTACGGAACTGTGGGGCGTTGCTTTGGGTGGCGGCCTTGATTTCCGCCCCCGCCCTGGCGGGGCAGGCCGACCCTCAGCGCGTCGTCCCGCAAAGCCAGGCCGCGATCAAGCAATCCTTCGCCCCGGTGGTGAAGCGCGCGGCACCGGCCGTGGTTAACGTCTATGTGAGCCGCAAGGTGAAGCAGATCGTGTCGCCCTTTGCCAACGATCCATTCTTCAGCCGTCTGTTCGGCGACAATTTCGGCATTCCGCGCGAGCGGATCCAAAATTCGCTCGGCTCGGGCGTGATCGTGAGCCCCGATGGCGTGGCCGTCACCAACTACCATGTTATTCAGGGCGGCAGCGAGGCCGAGATCACCGTGGCGTTGTCCGATGGCAAGGAATACCCGGCCAAGGTCATTCTCAAGGACGAGCGGGCCGATCTCGTCGTGCTTCGGCTCGAGGCCGAGGGCGTGACCTTCCCCTCGATCGCGTTCAGCGATTCGGACAGCCTCGAGGTCGGCGATCTCGTGCTTGCCATCGGCGATCCCTTCGGCGTCGGGCAGACCGTGACCAGCGGCATCGTCTCGGCGCTGGCGCGCACCCAGATTGGCATCTCCGACTATCAATTCTTCATCCAGACCGACGCCGCCATCAATCCCGGTAATTCCGGCGGCGCGCTCGTCGACATGGACGGCAGCCTGGTCGGCATCAACACGGCGATCTTCTCCAAGAGCGGCGGCTCCCAGGGCATCGGATTTGCGATTCCTTCCAACATGGTGCGGCTCGTGGTTCAGGCGGCGTTGAAAGGCGGCAAGGTGCAGCGGCCATGGTTCGGCGCCTCGCTCCAGCCACTGACGTCGGATCTGGCCGAATCCCTTGGGCTCGATCGACCGTCCGGCGCCTTGGTCAAGGAGGTGAACGACCAGGGGCCTGCGGGCCGGGCGGGGCTCCGTGCCGGCGATGTCGTGGTCAGCGTCGATGGCAAGCCCGTGCGGGACCCGAGAGCCTTTCAATACCGTTTCGCCACCAAGGGAATCGGCGGGGTGGCCGAGCTGGGGCTCGTGCGCCAGGGGCAGACCTTGACCGCCACCGTACCCCTCGTTGCCGCCATCGAGAACCCGCCGCGGGACACGCGCGACCTTTCCGGCCGCCATCCTCTCGCCGGCGCCCAGGTCGCCAATCTGTCGCCTGCTGTCGCCGAGGAGCTTGGCCTGGAGGAGCAAGGGTCCGGCGTCGTCGTCCTCGATGTGGCGCCGAACACCCCTGCGGCCCGGTTCCGCTTCAAGCGCGGCGATATCGTCGTCGGTCTCAACGATGTCAGGATTACCTCGGTTGAGGTTCTGGTGACGGCGCTTGGCCGCGAACCCAGCGGCTGGCGCCTGTCGTTCCGGCGCGAGGGGCAGGTGTATAACGTCGCCATTCAGGGCTGAGGCGGGAGCGCCGCGATGGTGAGTCTGTTCGAGGCGGCGGGGCTAGCCGAGGGCGCGCCACGGCCGCTCGCCGATCGCTTGCGCCCGTCCGAGCTCGGCCAGGTGGTGGGGCAGGACCATCTGCTCGGCCCGCAAGGAATGCTCTCCCGCATGGTCACGGCCGGCCGGCTTGGCTCGGTGATTTTCTGGGGACCTCCGGGCACGGGCAAGACCACGGTGGCGCGGCTCTTGGCCGAAGTCACCGACCACCATTTCGAGCAATTGTCGGCGATCAATTCCGGCGTGCAGGATCTGCGCAAGGTGTTCGAAGCTGCCCGCGCACGGCGCGAGCATGGCAAAGGCACGCTGCTCTTCATCGACGAGATCCACCGCTTCAATCGCTCGCAGCAGGATTCCTTTCTTCCCTATATGGAGGACGGCACGGTCATTCTCGTCGGCGCCACCACCGAAAATCCATCCTTCGAGCTCAATTCGGCGCTGCTGTCGCGATCGAGCGTGCTCACCTTCAAGCGGCTTGAGGACGAGGGCTTGGAAGCGCTGCTTGCCCGCGCCGAGGCGCATGAGAAGCGGAAGCTGCCTTTGACCGACGATGCCCGGGCGGCGCTGATCGTCATGGCCGATGGCGACGGGCGCGCTGTGATTAATCTGGCCGAGGATGTTTGGCTTGCCACGGCGGCAGGCGCGAAAACGCCGCTCGACCGTGAAGCGCTGGTGGCGCTGGTGCAGCGACGCGCGCCGATCTACGACAAATCCCAAGAGGGTCACTACAATCTGATCAGTGCCCTGCACAAATCGGTGCGGGGGTCGGATCCCGACGCGTCGCTTTATTGGCTCGCCCGCATGCTGGCGGGCGGCGAGGACCCGCTCTATATCGGCCGCCGGCTGGTGCGCATGGCGGTGGAGGACATCGGCCTGGCCGATCCGCAAGCGCTGGTCCAGGCGAATGCGGCGAAGGATGCTTACGACTTCCTCGGCAGCCCCGAAGGGGAACTCGCGCTGGCCCAGGCCACGGTCTATCTCGCGCTCGCGCCCAAATCGAACGCCGCTTACAGGGCTTTCGGCGCCGCGTCCCGCGTGGCGAAGGAGGAAGGATCGCTTAGCCCGCCAAAGCACATTCTCAATGCGCCGACGAAATTGATGAAGCAGGAGGGCTACGGCAAGGGCTACGCCTATGACCACGGCGAGGCGGAGGCGTTCTCAGGCCAGAACTACTTTCCCGACGGCATGAAGCGGCAGCGCTTTTACGAACCCACGAGCTACGGCTTTGAGCAGGAGTTGAAGCAGCGGCTCGACCGCTTCGCCCAATTGCGGGCGAAGAAGGGTGCGCCGAGATGATCTATTTCGCCTTCGGCTCGAACATGGACCCCGAGCAAATGAAGGTCCGTTGCCCCTCGCATGACGTTCTTGGCCGCGCCTATCTCCTGGACTTCGATCTGTGCTTTCCACGCCGATCTCCGAAGCGAGGCTGCGGCACCGCCGGCATCGTGCCGAGCGCGGGGAAGATTGTCTGGGGGGTTCTCTACGCGCTGACGGAGAGCGACCTGCCGGGCCTGCACTAGGCAGAAGGTTACGCGCCTGGCGGCCAGCCCGAACAGAACCGCCACACTCTGGAGCCGATCGAGGTGAGGGTGGGAAGCCCGGAGGGCGCGTTGATTTCAGCCCATATCTACTTGGCGCGTCCCGATGGCACCGGCGCGCTGCCGTCTCCGGACTATATGAACCATTTGATTGGGGGCGCCACGCATCACGGGCTGCCACCGGCCTATGTCGAGACATTGCGCGCCGTCAAAACCGCGGGCTCAGGCTAAGG